>NZ_VHSI01000031.1:0-8204 GCF_013048705.1 Vibrio sp. A11
TGCTCAAAGTCAGCAGTGGCCTGAATCAGGTTTTTCTGGTTTTGCATGGTGCCTTCCTTATATTGGATAAGCACTTAGTAAACCAGAGCTGGCGAGTTAAGTTGAGCTATGCTGCCGTAAGCTCACGGTTTATCGACTTTCACGCCTTGGCTTAGGTACTAAGGTGCGACTCATTGCGTAGAAGTTGTGGATCAAACTTAGAATCATGCTTTAGTCAGTCATACTCAGCTTTCACGTATGGGTCTTCAAATGCTTTTAACTTTAATGCTTCGAGCTTACTGAGCTTCCTTAAAGTCAAACTTCCATCACCATTATCAATCCATTCTATTGGATCACCTTCGTTCCAAGCCAAGTCTTTTTGTAATTCATCAGGTATTAAGAAGTAGCGTTCGCCATCTTCATTTTGTTCAATTTTCACTCGCACTAAATACATCCTCATACTAAATCTAAGGTATGTTATAGGTTTATCGCATTACAATCGATTAGGCAAAGAAGATAGCTGAAAAGTGTTAGATAAATCTGGGCTAAATTGGAACGGGACACTCACTCACGCGCCATGACAGATGGTCTTGACAATGACAACAATCAAGAGATCACAATAACTAAAATATACATACAAACGTTACAACTTAAAATGCTTTAAACATCATTAGTAATTTTTAACTGTAACGAGTCTTTTAACTGATTAGTCTTAAGATGGGAGCTTTAAAAACTTAAATCATCATAGATGCATTTACTGCGCATAGCAGTGAATGCATCTATGATGATCAACGAAGTCGCATCAGCGACGCACGTTACTGATCATATATAGATCCATAGGATCATAAGATCATAGGAGTAAAAACAAAGCTTAATAAAAGGAAATTTCCTAATTTTAAGCTTTGTTTGTGGTGGTGATAGCTTAATGTTAGGAAGTTAAAGCTTATTATTAGGAAATAACGCTTGTTCCAATAGCTTAATGTTAGGAAGTAAGCCTAATATTAAGCTTAATATTAGGAAATGAAACAATCCTAAAAATAGCTTAATAATAGGAAATTTATAACATTTCAAGACAGGAAAAGAGTAAAAATAACAAATAAACAGAGAGTTATAATTTTGATTTTGTCGTTCTTAGCTCAGACAATTCAGAAGCCATTCCGCTCCCAAATGGACCATGTGTTGTTTGCTCAGCCAAACGTTTTGATTCTTCAGATAAGAGAGAATCATTGCGTTCAATGATTACTTGCTTTTCAGATAATTGACTTAGGCGCTTTCTAGATACTTTTTGAGTCTTTCTCTCTTGACTAACCTCTTCTAGTTCCAATTGCATCAGACTTTTACTATCTAGATGTAACAAGGAACCTTCGCTCCAATGCAATTGAATTGGCCTTTTCCATTGTTGATCATATGGAATGTAATTCGCCTTGATATGTCGCAAGCGAGTCTCTTGGATTGTACCATCCTTTTTATCTACAACTTGATCTAAGTATAAATGCAGTTTCGATTTAGATAACGTCGAAGATAAACCTGAGCCAGAGACACTGTTTATAACGTCTTTTCCCCTACTCACATCTTTTGTTGGATGATGGACAACTAAAACGGCGGCATCTGCTTCCTGTGCGAGTTTTTCTAACGCTATTCTTATGTAATAGTCATCTTCAACAACGTTTGCAGAGCCAATGGCATCTCGAAGAGTATCTATAATTATGAGGTCAAATGATTTGGCCGTATTTATTAATTTATCTAGAGCTTTGGATGATTCTTGCCATTCTTTGGTATGTTTTGCTCCGCCTGAGCAACAAATAGGATCGGCATGACAGTAAATCCCCACATTTTCCTTCAAGCGCTCTTTCACACTAATCGAAAACCGCGACAAATGGGTTTGGATGCGAGGTAGAGTTCCAGGTAATGAATCTTCAATTGGCCAGATTAACGTTTTAAGCGCTTTGTTATTACTATGGCTTACCCCGATTAGTGGATATTCTGGTAACGCCATTTCATAAGCAATTGAAAGAGCGAGATAACTTTTTCCCGAATCAGGTGGAGCGATCAGAAAGCCAATACTACCTCTAAATAACCCTTTCAATATTTGTTCTTTCTGATTAGAGGCTAAATTACTGGTGATTTCCTGTTCGCTTAAGGCTATAACATCTTGATTATTTATAGAAGATGTCATTTTGTCGTCTCCTCTTTTTCGTCATCGCCGATATAAAGTAAGATATAATCTTTCTTTTTATCATGATTGTTTTTTTCTTGAAGTAGTAACCCAAAATCTCGATACAGAACTTCTTTTTTTAACACGACTTCAGTCATGGTATTGTTGATATGACGACTAACGTGCTGTTTTGATACTCTGATCTTATTTGCATAATAGTCTTTGATGAGCTCAGTTAAATACTTACCATGCAAGAATTCCCGTTTATGTGCATCAAGGTATTTACAAAAATCAGTGACAGCATGTTTTCCTGTCAGTTGTGGATAGACTTTTAAGAATCTTTTACGACTTATTGCCCCCTCTTGCCGTAAAGAAGCAGTAAACGTTTTATGTACACCGACAATAAAGTGAGTAATGGTATCGGCTCTAATTGAGCTTTTATTCTTGACTCCGTCCAGTACAAGTAGAGGGATGTAGTTACTGTCTACGAGTTTCATTCTTGTATGAAATTGTGGGAGTGTTTCGCCTTGTTTCTCGTAATCTAAGATTAACAGCATTTGTGAGAGTCTTTGTAGTCTCGTCATTACTGTGTTCTTGTTTGCCTTTTGATTTTTTAGATTAAGAAAATCAAATAAGGTAGTAAAATCACATAAAAAATAATCATATACACCACTAAACATTTTTGTATCTAGAAGATCGTGGTATTGATTAGAAAGCCTATCAATCTCGACGTTAATTTGTGCGATCTCAATCGCTTGTCTTAATGTTAATCCAGACAAATCAACATACATTCCTCCGACACTGACAATACCTTCTAGTAGATGTCTATCATCAGCTAAGCAAACAGCGCTATAGACATCAATACGAACAGTATCGAATTCTCTTTTGTTAGCTCCCTTTTTCCAGTATGGCTTTGAAAGACTGGTAGACATTAACGGTTTTTGAGCTAAAAGCTGCTGCTCTAAATGCCCTGGATCCGCGCTTATTTTTGACGTTAGGTCACGTGGAACTCGACCTGGGAGAAAAATGCAATCCATCAAAGTGGTAGTTGATGGTCTGTTGCCAAATGCTTCGTTGACTATTTCAGCCGGAAAGTAGCCTTCCAAATTATCCATATTACTACTCATTGCCTGTACCTATTTGCTTTTGATGAAGCATACCACATACCTTAAAAAGAGGAAAATGAGCTTTGAAAATGTGATTTATACCTTAAAATTAGACAATATATAGTCGTGTTAATGGTTTTTTAGCTTAATTTTAGGAAATGTCATTTATAGCTTAATTTAAGGAAGGTAAGAAATCTTAAGCTGTAGGGGATTCACGGTATTCTGTTTAGGTTAAACAGACTCTTTACCGTTTTAGCAACTCTGCCATAAACCCTCGCCCAATTCTGGCGGGGAGAAGTTAGGGTAGCGTTAACTACGATTTTATTGGGAATATTTTGTCAATGTTCAGGCTGAACATTCCAGCTGAATGCAAAAATAATTATTTAAAATTAATTGTTTTTAGCAATCTCGCCGTAAACCCTCGCCTATTCTGAGGGTGGGGATATGAGCCGAAAGTGCGATAGCACTTTAAGATAGAAAGAGGCTACTTGGTGATTATAATGCTCTATCCACACAGCATTATAATTTGTGTTGAGAGTAACAAAAGTACGCATTTACCCAACACAAGAACAAGCTGAGGTTATCTTATGTTGCGATTGAGTAAAACGGCAGAAACATAGTCAAGATAAGATTTGTAAAATTCGCTGAGAAGAGTGTGACTACTCACCGCCCTAATCGGGCGATACTTCTTATTTCGTTAGCCGTTGCTCGATAGTATCGAGACTTACTCAGCTTCCATCCTAAATGGCTAGGATGGCGAAAGCGATCAATTTACCCTAGTGACGAAAGACAGTGATACTCAACATCTTCACTCACGTAATACAGGTGCACCTTTACTCTTTGGGGAAGATGAAGTGATAGGCATCGCCAATCACTTTGCCGGAGAGAGCGCTACGTTCACTCATGTTGGGCATTATCTGCCTTTACTTATTGAGCGTATCGATGCCGTGGTCGTGCCAGCGTTTGTTAATGAATATTTGGAAGTGAAAGTCGAACTCGAAACCGGACTTATGTGGGATCAACTGCAACTCGAACCACTGAGCACCACATTCATGGTACAAAACCTCACCAATGAAGAACAAATGCTCAACCCGTTTATCATTTTGGCGTAAAACCTCCCCATTTATGGGGAGGATGTAAGGCATTGCTACGAAGTAGCAAAAATTAGTCAGGACGATTCTGACTCTCAATGTACCTAGTTAAAACTTCAAGACTTGCTCCTCCGCAAGATCCAGCAAAGTAACTAGGACTCCAAAGCGCCCCTTTCCACAAGTAACGATGAATGACAGGGAACTCTTGCCGTAGAAGCCTAGAACTAACCCCTTTCAATGAATTGATCAGCTTCGATAACTGCACTTTTGGAGGGTACTCAAGCATTAGATGAACGTGATCTTTCTCACCGTTGAACTCCTTTAGCTCAACTTCAAAATCGTTACATACTTCTCTTAATATTTGCTCCAAACGAATCAGTATTTCGTCATTGAACACCTTCCGCCGATACTTGGTGACAAAAACCAAATGTGCGTGTAATGCGCTGACGCAATGACGACCTCGACGGATCGGATGTTCTTGGCTATGTGTCATTAGACCAACTATTGATTTGTTGTTTAAGTCTATCCATAATAAGGCATCTTATCAGGAAAGACCAAATGACATTAGTAGCTTACAAATATCGGTTTAAGCCAAGTAAAGAGCAAGCAGAAATGCTTGAGCATACCTTTGGCTGCGTGCGATTTGTTTACAACAATGCTTTGGCTTTCTCGAAAGAACAGTATGAACAAGGTAACAAAACCAACTTCAGCGATTGGAATCAAAATTTAACTACGCTTAAAAAAGATGCGGATTATTCTTGGTTGAAGAACGTCTCAAGTGTGCCATTACAGCAATCGCTCCGTCATCTTGATAAAGCGTTTAAAGCATTTTTCAAATCTGGATTTGGCTATCCTAAGTTCAAAAACAAACATGGTAAGCAATCCGCTTGCTACATGGCTAACGCTTTTAAATTCAACGCTGAAACAAAGCAAATCACTTTAGCCAAGATGAAAAATTCATTGAAAGTCAAACTATCAAGACCGTTCAATGGCAGCCCGTCTTCCGTCTATGTGTCCAAAACTAAAACAGGCAAATACTTCATTTCGATGCTTGTTGAAACAGAAATTCAACCGTTACCTATCGCAAGCAAAACTGTGGGTGTAGACGTTGGTATCAAATCACTTGCGGCTTGTTCTGATGGCGTTGTATTCAACAATCCCAAATACACCAAGAAGTACGAGAAGAAGCTGGCTAAAGCTCAACGTAAACTTTCCAAGAAGACGAAAGGTTCTAATAATTTCAATAAGCAACGCATCATCGTGGCAAAGATCCACGAGAAGATTGCAAATTGTCGTGTTGATTTCACGCATAAAATGACAACGAAACTGATAAACGAAAACCAAGTGATCTGTATCGAGTCATTGCGAGTTAAAAACATGTTGAAAAACAAAAAGCTAGCAAAAGCAATTAGTGACGCAAACTTTGGCGAAATTGTCAGGCAGCTAGAGTACAAAGCTGCTTGGTATGGTCGAAGAGTGTCTAAGATTGATCAGTGGTTCCCAAGCTCTAAATTGTGTGCTTGTTGTGGGGCTGTATATCAGGGCAAATGGTCACTTGCTATTCGTGAATGGCGATGCGACTGCGGTTCTGTAAACGACAGGGATTTGAATGCCGCTAACAATATCCACATAGAGGGGTTACGGTTAGCAGTTTAAGTATTTGTGGTGGTAGGGACTACCAACACATTAAACGCCTGTAAGAGACAATGTAAGCCGACTCGATTTTAGTAATGGAGCGCAAATGTCGCCGACGACAGGAATCCACACTCCTTTAGGGGTGTGGTAGTTCAAGATATTAAGCTCAGAAATCCTATCTCAGCAGTGCTGTTGCAAAATACCTAATCTGGAATACAATATACTGTATCCATATACAGTATATATTTTTATGAAAGTCATCCCTATCTTTGCTCATGCTGGTATCACAGGCTTCGAGAGTCCTGCTGAAGAGTATACTCAACTCGCTTTAGATCTAGACCAGCTTCTTATTGAGCATCCTTGTGCCACCTTTCTGGGATACGCATGTGGAGATTCTATGCAAGATGTGGGTATCTTCGACAAAGATTTACTTATTGTAGATCGCTCATTAGATGTACAAGATTTCGATATCATAGTGGCGAACTTCAATGGGGAATTTATTTGTAAACAAATCGACCTCAATCGTCGATTACTCCTCTCTGCTAATGAGCGATACCAGCCCGTTCCTATCCACGAATTGGATCAATTTTCCCTCGAAGGTATTGTAACTCGCTCAATTCGCTGCCACCGAGTGAGTCCATTGTTGAGATCGAGATAATGTTTGCTTTGGTTGATGCTAATTCTTTCTACTGTAGCGCTGAGCAAGTTTTTCGCCCCGATTGGCGTGGAAAGCCTATGATCGTTTTGTCCAACAATGACGGTTGCATTGTCGCAGCAAATCGACAAGCTAAAGAAGTTGGTATAGAAAAGTTCAAACCATACTTTCAAGTTAAAGCACTTTGTGAACAGAAGGGGGTGATTGCTCTGTCATCGAACTATGAGTTGTATGCGGATTTATCTGCCAAAATGATGCAGGTTATTGGTCGCTTCGCACCTGAACAACACATATACAGTATCGATGAGTCTTTCCTTTCATTTGAGCATAGCTTTCCAGCCATTCGTTCTCTCAAAGAGCATGGAATGAAATTACGACGCGCTGTTTGGCGTGAATGTCGATTACCCGTATGTGTCGGATTTGGGCAAACATTGACACTCGCCAAAGTGGCCAATCATGCTGCGAAAAAAATTGAGGGATATAATGGGGTATGTGTCTTAGATAGCGAACGAGAGCGTAGGGCGGTTTTAGGGCAACTGCATGTCTCAGAGGTATGGGGCATAGGCAGGAAACTAACTCATCGATTAGAGATGATAGGAATTAATACGGCGCTCAAGCTTGCTAATTACCCTCCTGCACTGATTAGAAAAGAGTTTAACGTAGAAGTGGAGCGTACAGTACGTGAACTCAATGGACAAAAATGTAAGGGTTGGGATACCGCTAGAGCGGATAAGAAACAAATATTTTCTACCCGCAGTGCAGGGCAGAGGATTACTGACCTTGAGTCGTTGCAGCAAGCATTGTGCAAGCATGCGAATATTGCTTCCCTTAAGGCTCGAAAACAAAAATCACTGTGTCGAGTTATGCTTTGTTTCGCTAACAGTTCACCGTTTGACTCGCTTCCTGTGGCACGCCGAGCGGTTCATCGTTTTGCGTATCCAACTGCTGATGTAACCCTAATAACTCAAGCTGCCTCTAAACTGGCTGAGCAGTTATTTCAACAGGATGTGAGGTTTTATAAAATTGGTGTTGGGCTGATTGACTTAGTTGACGGGCAGCATGAGCAGCCCGATCTGTTCAACCTGACCCCGAATAACCCTAAGCTTATGAATGTGTATGACACGTTAAACAATCGATTTGGGAGTGATGCTATTTTCCTTGCTGCTCAAGGCATAAGTCAAAAATGGGCAATGCGGCGTGAAATGTTGTCGCCTCAATACACCACCCGTTGGCATGATTTACCAAAAATCAAATGCTGATAGTGTAAATTATGCTCTACCTAATACAGAGCTAGCTTGGTTTTGCCCCAAAATCATCTAAAGCAAAAGCTCATACACATTCTGTTAATGTACATTTGCCCTACAAAAAGTTATCTGAATGCAGCTGTTTGAGACATTATTCGCCCCTGCTTAGTCTAATCCCTCAATATTGCCACTAACCTGATCATAAATTGAAGGTAAGCGCTCATTACTCAGCATAACTCATGTTCCAACCACAACGATCTAGTCTTTAGCCAAGTTCCAAGGCAGTAGCGCTTCTATTTGCTCAAGAGTTTCAGCGTATGGCAGCTGAGTAAGAAGGGT
>NZ_VHSI01000032.1:0-7610 GCF_013048705.1 Vibrio sp. A11
TGGAAGTTCTGCGGCATTCTGGCTACGCAATAACGAGGAAAGACTTGCTCGTAGCTGCAACCATACTTGCTCAAAATCTATTCAGGTACGGTTGCGCTTTGGGGAAATTATGAGGGGATCCCTCAGCATCAAGCGTTCATTTTATTCTTTTGTTCATTTTTTATAAACAAACCGAAAAAATGAACGCCACCTAATGATATTCCTAGCTTTTGTTTCTAAAGACTCAAACTCTGAAAACGGCTAATGCGTAGTTAAAGTTTCATAAACAAACTTACATCCAAATTATGAGCAGGAAAGGTATCATTAGAGGTGACAACTCCTCCTAATCGATCACCGATGGAATTCCTATTTTTTGTGCTCTGGAACAAATACACGCATACCAGAAATCAATTTCATCTCAAAAAATGCAAATAATGAGATGAAATTAATTTGAAGCGTGATGATTGACTATTTTTCATCCTCGACGCGTATAGGAATAGCTAAACTCTTAATTAGTAGGGGGTATACTGTTACGCAAAGGACACATTTACAAACTCAGCCAGGTGGATACATTGAAATTTTACGCGGTATCTGATTTGCACTTAGATTTACACGGCATACATCGAAGCTTCTGGCATAATTTCGATAATGACGCGGTTTTGATTATTGCTGGTGACACGGCAAATGCGCTAAATGGAATTGCGTATATAAAAAATGTTCTTTGTTCTTACTTTAGAGCCGTTGTCTTCGTTGCGGGAAATCACGAATGGTACAGCAGTAAAAGTAAATCTTACCGTTCTGGCTATCTGCGCAAACAAGATTCAATAAGATCCACAGACAGTAGATACTCCCCAATAGAAAAGCTTAAGGTGCATAGTGACACAACTAAGAATTTGTTTTTTCTGGATAATGAGCCAATTAATTTAGATGGGTGTAGCATTTATGGAGGAACACTTTGGTTTCCTATCCACACATACTCTTCTGCACTGATTGATGCCTACTCAGAACTGATGAATGATACAAAGTACGTCAGCCATCAAATGATTGAAGAACAGCACAAAGCATTCATTAACAACTTTCCAGAGAAAGTTGATATAGCAATATCTCACCACCTTCCATCTAAAGAAGCTTTTGCTTTCGAGCAAAATGCCAGCAGCGATTATGCTCCGTATTATCATGCAGGGTTGAGTAATGAGTTGATCTCAAGAGCTAGGTGTTGGGGCTATTTACCCCAAGCCCAAAACGACGCTGGCGAACAAAGCACACAAGTTTTATCCCTATCTATTACGTGATACCGAAGTCCCTTACCCAAATCAAGCTTGGGCGATTGATATTACATGTATCCTAATGGCGGAGGGGTTTCTGTACCCGGTTGCGATTATCGACCGGTATAGTCGCAAAGTTCTGGCTTGGCGCTTCTCGAACACCATGGATACAAGTTTTTACATTTAGGCTCTCGCAGAAACGCTTCAACACTACGGGCCGCCCGATATCTTTAACTCCGATCAAGGTAGCCAGTTTACCAGCACAGAGTTCAGAGAGAAGTTAATTGTGAGCATAACGTACGTATAAACATGGATGAGAAAGGCCGTTGGGTTGACAATGTTTTCATTGAACGATTATGGCGAAACCTGAAATATGAGGAGGTTTACTTAAACGCTTATACCACGCCCCGAGAAGTCGGGCTTGAAATCGGTAACTACATGGTGCTTTATAATGAAGAGCGTAATCATCAAGGACTGAATAGCCTCACTTCTGATGAGGCCTACTTCGGTAGGCAGAGATATGCAGCATGAGCAGGGTCAACCACTTAAGAAATTAGCTTATGTGTCCAACCATCGGGGTCCACTTCTTAGTGAGTATAGCCTCGTCGGCTTCGTTATTTAAGACCAGATCTTTCCACAGTTCTATTTCATCTTGCAGCACTTTTTCTGTAACGTTCGGAGCGGATTGGTACTTTCTAATGTAAAGGTAACTTTCAATTCGAGGAAACAGAAAATACATGGAGTAGCTAAATCTAATGAGTCTAAAGCGAACTTAATTTAGGTGGTAGTGAAAGGCGCACCACCCGGCGATTAAGAGTGCGTCAGGAAGTATTGATATTTGCGTTTGTTGTTAACGTTGTTGTGGCAAGGCTGGGGCTCTGAAGTAGCTTTTTTCTTTCAGTAAATCGGATGTGACGCTTTCGTAGAGCACTGAAATATTATCCGATAACGCTCGCTCCCTAGCCTTGCATTAAAAAAAGCCATGATATTCTTTTTTAATGTTGGGGATCCAGCTCAACATGCGAACTCTTAGGTGAAATATGCGCAAATTAAATGTACCAAAAATAGTTTTTATTTTATCCACTTCTTCAACAATGCTGCTTTATAATTACTTATTGCTGCCTTGGTTATATCGCTCGCTCGACCTTGGTCAGCCTATGTTGTTATTTGTTATTACGGCTATCTTCTGCATGATGGCGACGCCTCTCATTAATGGCTTTGTTATGGCTTGGGTATCCTATACCTTCTTTGGTTATGCCCTTTGGCAGTCGAGCATATTTGTTTTGTTGCAAGTAGCTATCGTTGTCTATACGTTAAGAGAGCCGGATGCGTTAAAGTGACGATTGCTTGTAATACAGGCAAGTTCGCTCCACAACTGACTTATAGCCTTTTAATACGCAGTGCTTTTTATCGTTCTTCTGAAAATCTGGTAAAGAGTTAACGCCAATAGGCCGTTGACTCTGCATCAGCGCTATCATTGGTAAGTATACCTTTCTTATCTCGCTGTAACCCCCCGTCTTCTCGTTGTAATATTTCACCACTGCTTGAAGGTGCGTTCTCATGTTAGTGATTTTGTATGCAGACGGTAAGTTATCCAGTTTATCCATGTTTTTTTTCGGCTTGCCAAGGAGGGGTTGCCGCATCAAACCGTCTCAACATCGATTTAGCCTCTTCTGTGGAGAGTTTTTTGATACTTTTTTGTTGCTCGCACCAAGAGAAGTCAATATGAGTGATCGTCGCTGGTAATAGAGGAATTTTTCGATGCACGGTCTGGTACAGCGTATCTGGAAACAATCGTTTTGATAGCTGGACCCATTTTCGATATTCAGTGTCTTTCTCTGCCGAAAAATTAATAATGACGGATCTTAAGTGATTAATCTCGCTTGTTAGCACTTGAGCTTGGTGGTACTCAGCTTCGTTAGCTTCCAGTTAAAAATTATCCTCTTAATCGTACTTATGAAATAGGTATTCATTAAGTCTAGTAGGGTCTGAACCTAGAAGAATTACACCGATAACGACAATAAACACTACATCTCATTTCTATCTATTTATCATTAAGTTATAAACTTATCATGTGGTGTGTTCAGGCTGAACATTGACAACTTTCAACTGTAAAAAATAATTTTTGGAAATTAGCCCTTGTTTTTTATAGGGTAGTTGGTGTTGCTAGCAATAGAACAGAAGCTCTGAAACCCAAAGTAAGTCTTTATCGGAATGGATTCATTACGTCTATTCCTGTAAGAATTTTTGCTCATGTAGCAAAAACATCACCACCGCTTTGGTTGTAGTTCTGGTCAAACAATAGTTCCCGAAAGAGATAGATAAGGATTATGTATCCTTACTTTTCAAGAATATAATCACGAAAATCGTGATTCTCAATTTCTAACTTCCCACGTTCTGGGCTGTAAATGAGCTCAAGTGACTTCAATCGTGTGACTGCATTTTTCACCGACCATTTTGTAACGTCTGTTTCTGGGTCGCCAGTGAAAACCTTCACTTTATCTAGTCCTGCCTGAGTATAAAGACCTTTTGACTCATTCGCAGCAACAAGCTTCAGGATCGCCACTTCGATAGGTTTCCGTTGTTCGTATATTTTTGAAAAGTGGTTCTCTGACTCAATACGATCAACGTCATAACGATGGACACCAACATCTAAGTCATGAACCATGTTCAGGGCCATATTTTTTAACATTTCAACAAACCGAGCAGGAGCGCGATTTTGTTTGATTAAGATTTTTAGCGCTTTGCGTTTATCGAGTTCGACACCACCAGTGACATTTTTGAATGCAGCCAACTCGAATTCAACGAAATCCATATCCAGCTCTTCAAAGATCTGAGTTTGGCTGGAGTTGTAGAATGGGGCTTTATTGTCTTTGAATAAACGACTTAACCCCTCTCTACTAGAGCCTGTGAAGATGCACTTGACGTTGTTATCCTCTCTGTTGACTACAAAACTGCGTAGAGCTGCCGTAAATGAGTCAAATTCTTTACGAGTAGCTAGATGTTGAACTTCGTCAAGTAACAGCAAAACCGGCATATCCAGCTCGTTTAAGCGTCGAAATACAGCGAACAAGTCAGCTCTCAATTCTCCCTGAGAACGCTCAACTTCGACTTTGCTACCAGCTGCACTTAAACCTAACTTTTTGAAGTTGAGAGCTTTGCCAAGCTTATGTAGAAATACTTCATTCCTTTCACAAGCATCAATAACGGATTTAATGAAGATACCTTCTGGGTCGTCTTTTTGCATCCAAAAATCCACATAGATAGGTAATACACTAAGTTCACGAGCCATAGGAATGATGTCTTTCTGGATAAATTGAGTTTTACCTCGCTTGCGTGGAGCGAAGATTGAAACACGTTGAAGAAGACCTTTGTCCATCCCGTTAAGAATGAAGGTAGCAAGCTGTGTACGAGGATAATGCCAGATATCCATTTTCATACCTTTTTGGTAGATTGTGCCACTAACTTTACCACAATTTATACTTGTGGTAGATTTTTTACACAACTTACCACAAATATAATTTCTATCCCTTTTGCCTATCCAAAGAAAAATGTGACAACAAGAATACCCCTAGCCCTTTTTTTGATAGGTGATTTATGATCAAGTTTAATTTCATTGATAACGGAAAAGTAAATGTGCATGGCGTTATCTTTGTTGGTTTAATGGCGGGTTCCGCCCTGTACTTCAATTCGCTTTTGCTGCCATGGATTCACGGCTCAATGGATGTGAGTCCTTTCCTTTTATACCCACTGATGGTTTACGCTTGCTTGTTCATGACAACGCCATTAATTAGTGGATTTTTCATGACTTGGTTTTCTTATAACCATTTGGACTACGGGCTTTTACACGCGAGTGTATTTACCTTAGTTCACTTCGGCATTTGCATTTACGCATCGGATAACCCCGATACAGTGCGGTGCTCCGTCATAAAAGACCTGAAAGGTTCAGGTCGGTGATATTTTGCAGTATAGACAAGTTCATTCGACTATAGGTTTATACCCCTTTAAAAAAACCAGAGGGTAATTCCTCTGGCTTAGTTGTGGGCGTGATAAGTTTTAATTATTGCTGGCGTCGAAATCCACGCACCGCCAACATGAACACAATAAAGATAAGAAACTCATTGAGCCACCACCACTGCTGCCGTTGTTACTTGGTTTTGAGGTATTGTTATCAACGCTCCCCTCGCCACCTCCGTGATCATCTTCTGGAATAATGTCGATGTTAATATCAAGTCCGATTGTGGTTGTTGTATTTCGGTTGTCACCAAAATTCAGCACAGCGTTGCTTTCACCGTCAATCTGAACCCTCATTTCACAAAACTGTGACGGCTTCAATGTCTCGTTCTCACAGCCTGTTAAGGTGACATACTGATTTTCCCCCTGCAAAAAAGGATTAATGAGCTGAGTCTCATTGGTCAGGTTTTGAATCGTAAACGTCGTGGATACGGGCGCTTTGCCTATCTCGGACAGCAAGATTGGAAAGTCAGTGCTCGGTGCGTCTTTTTCATCCATCTTTACATCAAAGGCGTAGTTCATCATTGCTGGTGCTGCCAGTTTATCAATCCGCTTAATCAATAGCGGAATGTAGTGGCCGACGAGAGTGAACATAGTAAATTCAGGGATTACTTTCGTTTGAGTGCTTTTTGCAAAGGCAATTACTTGGTTGCTATTGAGCATCAACGGGGTTCCTGAGTCGCCCGATAACGGCAAGGACGCTTTTCTTGTTGGGAAAAGAGGAAAAAAGTCCGTGAGCCCGTAATCGCAATTGTGAGTGTTATCAGTGCAACTTGCTACGGGACTGGGCAACCCACCTATCCATTGTTTAGCAAAATTGGGCGCGTAAGTGTTTCTATTTACCCATCCTCCTTCACCACCAAATTCTTCTGTTCCTCCAGTGTATCGCCAGATTAACTCGGTTTTTTGCATGGTGGTGGCAGGTTGTGAGTTTTGCATTCTTCCCCACCCTTTAAAGGTGAAGCGCTGTTCATCTGACACACGAAAGGTTTGTTCAATCGGATCGAATGCCGCCACTATCGCAGCGTGTGTCACTTGAGAAATAGGCTTTTCTAGCTTGATTAAGCCAATATCTTGGTGGCGATTAGTCTTGGGCCAGCTTTTTTCTGTACTTCTTGATAAAATTGAAGGACGAACTGAAGAAGGTGTCTATTAAAGATCTTAAACTCTCTTTGGGACATGCTCGTGCCCGAGATAGGTGGGAGAGAGGTTGGTAACCAACCTCAACCGATTAGAAAGTGTATATTAAACATCTGTTCTGTGCCTTTCACGCATAAAAAAGCACCGCAATTGCGATGCTTAATATTTGAATTCTTCTATGCTTTGGCTGGCCCGGCAAGGCATCCATAAACAGATTTAGGGGCCTTTACCTTTAAAGCTTTAGCAAATGATGACCTACTTTTAGAAGCGTGAGCCTGCATACGCTTGATAGCTTTGTCTACGTCCACATCATTTGTTTTGTTTGTTGCTACAGTCAACATGATAGCCCCCTTAGTTGCTATAATTATAACCGATTATAATCCAGTTGGAAAGCTGCTCAGTCTTCATCTGTCACAACGCGCTTGAACAATGCGTTGTTCCTTGGATCAAAAGGATCACGTTCATCAAAGCCTAATTCACGATAGTAGTTTAGCAAATCTTCGTCATCTATTGGATCTTGAATCCCAATCCAATCGGCTTCAATAGCAACAGCAAACAACTCTGCACAATGTGAAGCTATGGGAACAATGAACCCTTTTAAGGGGTTCTCAGCTTGACCGCCTTGAATATAGTTGATTTTAACAACCAACTTCCCATCACTCGCTTTACCGATCATAAGGCCACAAAGTTCTTCATCATGCCATACAGCAAGCTCTAATCTAGCCATATGATCTCTGCGATATTGATTTCGTACTTGTCGCCAATCCCATCCTATTTGGCGATTTACTGGCATTTCCCACTCATCTTGAGAACGGAGAGCATCTTCATTGATTTCAGTTAAATCAATATGGCCAATAAAGTCTGGCTCGAATTGTTCAAAATCACTTTGAGTCTGTGCTAATACAGCAAGTCTAATCTGTTGATACTCATTAGAAATAGCTTGGTTGTTCATTCTTATATGTCTACTTGCCTTGAATGATGGAAGATGTTACCACGCTTTTGGTGTTCAGGCATATGACGATAGTTAGACGACCAATTACCTTTTAATGATCACACAATGCCGCCTTTCATTTATCACTTCAATTGTAAGCGCTTAGTTCTCGACATTATTCCCATTTAAACCCAAGCCCCGATAATGACAACAGTCATTACCTATGGAGGCTTTTATGTTATTTCTACAGCAAACTTGGCAGCATCATGTTAACGTTTGGC
>NZ_VHSI01000033.1:0-7583 GCF_013048705.1 Vibrio sp. A11
AGAAGGTTTCAATTAATTTGTCCATGCTCTTTCCTTGGAGGTATCTGTTCCTTTTGGTCGAATGATCAGATCGGGGAACGAGCAATTAGTTCCTCTGCCAGCTCAGTTTCTTATCCAGAGTTCAGGTGATTCACAGTCGAGGCTTTAAAACTGGTAACTTTCCGGCACGACAACGATGCCTTTTTCCGATAAGGTAAAGCGTTGTAAATCAGCAGCGCGATCGACACCAATTTTGGTATAAGGCGGAATTTTGACGTGTTTATCGATAATACATCCGACTAACTGGCAGCCTTCGCCGACTTCCACATCATCAAAGAGAATACTATCGACAATCGTTGCCCCATCATTGATTCTGACGCTGGATGAGACAATAGAGTGTTGTACTGAACCGCCGGAATTGATGACGCCATTGGCAATAATCGAGTTAATAAAAATACCTTCATTACCCGTGGCTGACGAGACGGTACGCGCAGGAGGCAGTTGAGGCTCATAAGTGCGGATCGCCCAGTTTTTCTGATAAAGATTCATTGGTGGGACAGGCTCAAGCAGATCCATATTGGCTTCATAAAACGAATCAATGGTACCGACATCCCGCCAGTAACAGTCTTTGGCAACTCGCCCTTTTTCATTGGCAAATTGATAAGCAAACACGCGACCCGAGGGAATCAGTTTGGGGATAATATCTTTACCAAAATCGTGGCTTGAGTGCTCAAGCTCTGCGTCTTCAAACAGTGCTTGTCTTAGTGTTTCCATAGTAAAAATATAGATGCCCATTGATGCCAAACTGCGATCGGGATTATTGGGCAGAGTAGGTGGGTCATTTGGTTTTTCTACAAAAGAACAAATTCGTTGCGCTTCATCAATCGCCATAACACCAAATGCTGAGGCATCTTGACGAGCCACTTCCATGCAGGCAATCGTCAATTCTGCTTGATTTTCAATATGTTCTTCCAGCATCGCGGCGTAGTCCATACGATAAATATGATCGCCAGAAAGCACGACAACATACTTTGCATCACTGCGCGATAATAACCACATATTATGGAACAGTGCATCGGCCGTGCCTTCGTACCATTTGCCACCTTTACGCATCTGAGGAGGGACGACGGTAATAAATTCCCCCAATTCTGGATTAAAAATCGACCAACCATCGCGTAAATGTTTTTGTAAGGAGTGGGATTTATATTGCGTGAGTACCAAAATACGCCGTAGACCCGAATGTAAGCAATTGGTGAGAGTAAAATCAATAATGCGATATTTACCGCCAAACGGAACGGCGGGTTTTGCTCTGTCATCGGTCAGGGGAGATAAGCGTGAACCCATTCCTCCAGCTAAAACGACGGTTAAGGTATCTTGCATCTTTTGTCTCCCTATTATTGTGCAATCGACGATTGTATACAGAATAGTACAAATATTGGGCCAAAATAGTGAAACGCTAGTCATATTCTCTTGGCCGCTTGACGTGACGGCATTCTTGTTCACATCAAGTAACGTTACTATGCATTCACTATCGTTGGCTCTATTCAGGCTAGGCTATAGTTGTGCAACGATCATGCAAATGGCTCGTAGACAAAAAACAGTCACTAATTGGTTGATTACCGTCCTCGTCGTATGGCTTTCGAGCCGGTTCACAGAGTAAAAAACGTCATTATTAACGCCCCAGCACGACAAGACGTCGGTTCATGCTGCTTGTTTTTGCACCAGTATCGTGCATGTGCACTAAATGGGTGAGAGGCTGAGTGATCATATACTTAGTTTGCCATTTCTTGGCTGAGTAATATGGAAACTTGATTGCGCCCCGTGGCTTTCGATTCATACAGGGCTTTATCTGCTCGTTGATAAGTCTCTTGCTCCGACCCCATGATGTCACTGATCCCAGCGCTAATCGAAACATTTTGGGCGTGAAGTTGATACACTTTGATTCGTAATCGCTCAATCACCGCTTGCGCTTCCTCGATAGGGGTATGGGGTAAAATTATCGCAAATTCCTCGCCACCAATACGTGCTAAAAAATCCGATTCACGCAGACCATCACGTAGCGTTTCAGCGACAGATTGAATAACATAATCGCCATGACTATGGCCAAACTGATCATTAATTCGTTTAAAGTGATCAATATCTAAAATGGCGAGACAAGAGTGCTCGTGCTCTGGATAACGTTTAACACGATGACATTCAAGGCGAATTTGTTGGTCAAATTTACGACGATTCCAAATCCCCGTTAAAGCATCTTTCTCACTTTGTTCACGCAGTTTATTTTCTAACGCTTTGTGTTGAGTGATATCGACAAATGAAGCAACGTAGTATTGAATGACCTCTTGATCATCCAAAATGGTTTGAATTCGGAGGATTTCTGTTAGCTGTGAACCATCTTTGCGCTTATTGATCACTTCACCTTCCCAAAAGCCGTCTTCTTGTAGCGATTTCCACATATCAACATAAAATTGTTGATTGTGTTTGCCTGAGGCAAATATCGACGGCTGCTTGCCTTGCACTTCTTCTAAACGGTAGCCACTTAAACGGGTAAACTCTTGATTGACTTTAATGATCCGATTTTGTCTGTCAGTAATCACAATCGCAGACATACCGTTCATCGCCGCTAAAGCTAATTTACTTTCAAGGCTATTTTTCTGGTGAGTGATATTCCAAACCACACCGCTTCCGGTCACCAGACTAAGCAGCAAGAAGACGCTGATGGCTTGCACAAGTAGATCGTGACGTTTCGCGGTGCGTTGTTGCTCGACGGTTTGTGGATCATGGCTGTTAAAAATCAATAAGCTTGTCTCTGTTATCTCCGTCTCTGGCAGTGGTAGTTGCATAAAATGATAGTGACGGCCTTGATAAAGCAATAAGCCCTGAGCTTGCTGTTGAATCGATTGCCAGAGGGCTGGCGATTGTTGCGGTAAATCGGCAATAGGATCGTTGGCGTCGTGTGTGGATGCCGATGATAAATGAAGCACGGCGTCGCCATGATGATTTAAAACCGTAAATTGCGAGGTATCGACCGCGATGGTTGATTCTGCGTTAGGGAGTTGTGCAGTGTGATGATCGAGCTTTGCAAGCTCGTGAGCGAAATAGAGAAAAGGTACACACCCGAGTATGCACAATACAATCAAAAATTGAGCGAGATATTTAGCCTGTGACGATGACATGATTAACTTATAATGATTATTAAGCCATGATTATAGACCTTTAAAGCGAGAGATTACTTCCAATATGTTGAGTTCGTGCGCTCGCTCAACATTGGTGCATATGCGGTAATCAGGAAAAATGAAAATTTACAATGTAAACTGAGTATTGGCTAACAAGAAAACCTTTAGTAAAAGAGAGAATGAGGAGTTAACGATTATGAAGAAAGTACTTATGCTGCTGCTTCTCATTTTTGGTTTAGCGTGTGCGGGTGCTGGCTATTACCTATTTTATTACAAGCCAGAGCAAGAACGATTAGAGGCTTTAAATCAACGTTTGACGCCTGAAATACCAATATCTGAAGAGCATGAGCCCAGTGATCCTGCTTTTGTTATGCCAGAGATCATGGACTATTACGTCAATGAACCTACGCTTGGTGTGCGCGAGCAACCTGATAGAGATGGATTTGTCCATCGGTTACTTTATCGTGGCGAACCGGTGTTTTTGTATGAAAAACAACAGGGTTGGGGGAGGTTAACGCCTTTTTACGTCTATGAAGAAGGGGGCCCTGAGGTAGCAGAGTGGATTCCGTTGGATGGATTGGTGGTTGATCCACCCGTGATCACACCTGAAGAGCGCCGAGAAACTGTGCTGAGTTATATTATGAACTCGGATGATTTAGAGATTTTTCAAACCATGTTTATTCAAACCACCGATCGACTCTTGAATGACAAAACCTGTGTGCCCGGTGATTTTAAAGAGCTTGGGGGATGGGTGCGATCCGTTCGTTATCGGTCTGAGGACGTTTATTTTGTCTATTGTGGTGGTTTAAACCAAGCGAATAAAATTTATCTTAATGCACAAACTGGAACGATTTTTTATCAATAATCATGAGGACGCGATCTACGGTTTAGGATTAGCGATAGAGGCATTAGTTATATCTGACGAAAATTTTACTTGAGTCACACTTCACTCAGTTCTACACTGAGCTGTCCTATTAAGAATGAACTGATCATGCTTGAACGTATAACGTATTTTTTCTGGCTAGCTTTTCTTGCGTTGTTATTGCCTTCGCAAGCATTGGCGTGCGCGGAAAATTACCCTACCTCAAGTATTACTCTCAACCATTCTGTGTTAGATGCAGCTTCATACAGCGTACAAAATCCATTTGAGTTTGATTCGCAAGAGAGTCCGATCGATGTCGATTCGGTGCCAACCAGTGACACGTTGGCGAAAAGTATTGCCCAAGCCATTCTTAATCCGCCTCGCTTGCAGCTTACCGAGATCAACTTACCTCTCGATAATGGCTTTGATTTTCCTCATCTTGAAGGAAATGACGCTCTGCCTCGTTCTATCGATGCAGAGAGCTATGCTGCCCAAACTTGGATTTCCATTCCCTATCAGCATTTTCATGCCTCACATCGTCTTTCTGGCTGGAAAGAGACCAACGCGATGTACGTGGCATTAAATAGCCATTTCCTTTCTGCTTAATCTCCCTTTTACGTGACAATGTCACAATTTTAGTTTTTTAACTCGGCTATGCCCGAGGAGAGAGTTATGCAGAGAAAAACCGCTAAAACGCCAGCGCGTATTATGAATCGCTATGCGACATGGAAATACGTGGTATTGGTTATAACCGTTGTCTTACTTGGTTTAAGTGCTATTCCTACTTGGTATGGTGAACAACCATCAATTCAAATTGAGTCTAATCAAAAAGACAGCCCTTTAAATAATGTAGTAACCGTTAATCAACTGCTGCAAAAGCAGGGAATTAATGCACAAGAAATCCGTCAGGAAAATAACCACACCACGTTGGTTTTTAAAACCGAAACAGAGCAAACTCAAGCGCGTAAACTTTTAGATAATCTCGTGCAAGAAGGAGAAAGTTTAACTTTTTCTTACGTTTCAGTCGCTCCACCTTGGTTCACACAAATGGGATTTACTCCAATTAAGTTCGGTTTGGATTTACGCGGTGGCGTACAGTTTTTGCTTAATGTCGATGTCGATAAGGCGTTTCAAGAGCAACGAGATGGCATTACTGATGAAATAAAAGAGATGCTCGTTAATCAACACATTCGCGGTGTGAAAATTGAGCATGAAGGTAATGATGGCTTTTTAGTCTCCGTCAACTCACGAGCCTCACTCAATAAAATTAGTCAGTTTGTCAAAGAAAATTATCAAGGTTGGGAGGTGAAGTCGTCTTCTGATCAACTGACAGTGCAACCCAGTAAGCAAAATAAGTTGGATTTTCAATCAGCGACTATCCAGCAAAACTTGAAAATCATGCGAGATCGTATTGAAGAACTTGGCATTACCGAAGCTTTAGTTCAGCGTCAGGGTGAACATAGTATTCGTATTGAGTTACCTGGGGTACAAGATCCTGCGCAAGCGAAAAACGTCATTGGTGCAACGGCAAGCTTAGCGTTTTATGAAGTCAATACCAGCGGTATAGCTGGCCGTGATGATTTAGAACTGAAAGACAATAATGGTCAGTTAGTGATCTTGCATAAACGTCCAGTTTTAACGGGTGATCATATCGTTAATGCTCGCGCTGGTATGGACAAAATGGGCCTTTCTGAAGTCAATATCTCGCTTGACCACGCAGGTGGCAAAGTAATGAGTGACTTCTCGGCCAAGCACATTGGCAAACCCATGGCGACCGTGTATCGAGAGTACAAAACCAATGCTAATGGAGAGACGGAGCGCAGCGAACGCGTGATCAGTGTGGCGACTATTCAATCGCAATTGGGTAGTCAGTTTAGAATTACCGGCGCAGGCTCGAATCAAGATGCTCAACAATTAGCGCTATTATTGAGAGCCGGCTCACTCACGGCTCCAGTGACGATTGTCGAAGAAAGAACCATCGGTGCATCACTCGGGGCAGAAAATATTGAAAACGGTTTTGCTGCCTTGGCATTGGGCATGGCATTAACGTTAACCTTTATGGCGTTATGGTATCGCCGTTTAGGCTGGGTGGCGAACGCGGCTCTACTGATCAATATGGTCTGTTTATTTGGTTTAATTGCTCTGTTACCGGGGGCAGTATTAACCTTACCGGGGATCGCTGGCTTGGTGTTGACGGTCGGTATGGCGGTGGATACCAACGTACTTATCTTTGAACGAATTCGCGATAAGTTAAATGAAGGGCGTAGTTTTGCCCAAGCGATTGATAAAGGCTTTAGCAGTGCGTTTAGCACCATCTTGGATGCCAACGTTACCACGATGATTACTGCGATTGTGTTGTATTCGATTGGTAATGGACCGATTCAAGGCTTTGCATTAACGCTGGGATTAGGTTTGATCACCAGTATGTTTACCGGTGTATTTGCATCGCGGGCATTAATTAATTTGATCTGGGGACGTGATAGTCGCCGAGATGTGAGGATATAACGATGGTGACTTATCTAAAACAACATATTCGACAGATTCGACACATTACCAATATCGTTTCGATTGCTTTAACCCTGTTGGCATTAGCGGCTTTTGCGATTCGTGGTCTTAATATGGGACTGGATTTCACTGGCGGAATGGTAACTGAAGTCAGAGTGGATAAATCATTAACTCACGATCAAGTGTTGAACGTTCTCAAGCCGGAGCTGGGCGATTCTATCAGTGTGATTCAGTCTGGTGAAGAAGGGCGCTGGGTCATTCGTTACCCGTTAGTAGAAGAGCAGCAAAGTGCTCCAGAAATAGAGACGTTACTGAACACCATTTCATCTCAGATTGAAGTGGTGAGTAATAGCATGGTCGGCTCACAAGTTGGTGAGGAATTGATCGATCAAGGTGGCTTAGCATTATTGATCTGTATCTTATGTATATTAGGCTACCTTTCGTTTCGTTTTGAGTGGCGGTTGGCGAGTGGTGCCTTACTGGCGCTATTGCATGATGTGATCTTAGTGCTCGGTTTTTTTGCGGTGACGCAAATGGAGTTCAACTTAACCGTTTTTGCCGCCACCTTAGCAATCTTAGGGTATTCACTGAATGACTCGATCATTATTTCCGATCGGATTCGTGAACTACTGGTTGCCAAACCCAAAGCACCGCTGGCAGAGATCAATGATCAAGCGGTGATCGCAACCTTCTCTCGCACGATGGTGACTTCAGGGACTTCATTAATGACAGTATCTGCTCTTTGGTTAATGGGCGGCGAACCATTACAAGGCTTTGCTATTGCCATGTTTATCGGGATTATTTCTGGCACGTGGTCATCCATTTCCATCGGTACCGTGCTCCCTGAATGGCTACATTTAGAGTCCAAGCATTATCTGCCAGTTGAAGTTGATATGGCGCCTTAAACATCGGAACCCCCTTGATAATCTCAAGGGGGTTTTTTGTATAGAGAAAACCCCCAGCTAGGCTGGGGGTTCCGTAAAGCTTTCAGCTATAAGTCAGTTATAAAGCCCCTTTCAATTTGTTAAAACACTCTTGCGGTCTGGCAACTGCGAGAGTTAAAC
>NZ_VHSI01000034.1:0-7223 GCF_013048705.1 Vibrio sp. A11
AGGGGCTGACCGCCTTCTGCCGTCTCGAGGGAGCACAGCTGGATAATAACCGAGCGGAGCAAGCACTCAAGCTAGTTGCTCGCAACCGAAAAAATGCCCTGTTCCATAAAACACAGGCTGGTGCGAGTATTGCGGATGTGATCATGGCGATGATAGCGACATCAGCCGAAGCGGGTATAAATGTGCTGGATTACTTTAATACGATACAGCGAATGGAAAGTGAAGTTAAGGCTAATCCACAACAGTTCTTGCCCTGGAATTATCAGTCCAATATCTAATCAAAACAGGCTCTGGCTTTCGGCCAGAGCCGCTTCTTAATACCTATGTACACTATCTTCTCGTAAGCTCACCTAAAGCTGTTGGCTTGGATTGGGGTGTTTCTCATTACTTTTCGACTATCGATCAGGATGGTAATTTTGAGCAAGTCGAAAACCCCCGTTACCTCAGAAACAGCAAAGAGCGATTAACCTCTTTACAACGTGACCTCGCGTTAGCGAAAAAAGGCACTCGCACCCAGCGAAAATTAAAGCATCAAATTGCCAAACTCCACCAGAAAATCGCCCGTCAAAGACTCGATTTTACTCATAAAGAAACTGCAAAATTAGTTGAAGTGGCGGCATTGATCGCCACCGAAAAACTCACCGTTAAGAACATGACTCGCAGTGCCAAAGGTACTGTCGAGAAAAACGGAAACATGGTGAAACAAAAGGCTGGTCTGAATCGGGAAATTCTGAACACCGCGCCAGCCATGACTCTTAATTTGCTGCGATACAAAGCGGAAGAAGCTAGTAGCGAATTTGTTGAAGTACCAACAAAGCAAGTTAAGCCAAGTCAAACCTGTCCAGACTGCGGAGCTAAGAAGAAATCCTTAGCAGACCGCTGGCACTCATGCGAATGTGGTTGTGAGAAGCCCCGCGATGTAGCCAGTGCGCAAGTTAACTTAAACTGGGCGTTAGGTATTCAGGCTGGGAACCAGCCTAAAAAGGTAGCTTAGGCTTTCTTTTTGAAACTCCTTCAAAACGCGCAGCGTTTAGTGGGAGTTGTTCATTATTACTGCTCGTTCAGCCATGGCTATTACAGGGATTAAACTTAGACTCTGAGTTATTTCTCCCATTATCCCAACCCGCGATGACAATTTTAAGCATTGCGATCAGTTTGAAGATGCTCAATATGGTCATCATCAATGGGATACTGAGAGCTGGGGGCGAAAATACGTTTTGCTTGAAGATGGATTTCATCGCTATGTGGCTCTTTGGTTTACCTCTCACCGCCATTGCCGCATTTGTCATGCATTACTCTTTTGAACAAGTGTATATGATGATGCTGGTAGAAGAGATCATCAAATTAACGCTCTGTTGGCGGCGCTATCGTACTCGGCTCTGGTTACGGGACTTAACCACCCCCCATAACTTAGCAGATAACCATAGCGAACCGGCTTGTTAATATCCAATGAAGCGGTAAGAGGAGACACCGTCTCCTCTTATGTTTCCGACACTTGCTCTTTGTTCACTTCAGCTTCTAATTCTGCGAGGCTTTTAGGCTTAGAAAAATAAAAACCTTGGATAATGTCGATATCCAATTCGCTTAACACTTCCATTTGAAGCAGGGTTTCAACCCCTTCAGCCACCACTCGAAAACCAAGGCTTTGCACCATGCTCACCAGCCCTTTGATAAAAGCTAAGTTTGACGGTTTTTCACTAATATCATTAATGAACGATCGATCAATTTTTACCTCTTTAATAGGCAACCCTTTCAAAAGAGATAAAGAAGAAAACCCTGTACCAAAATCATCCAATGACAAACTAAAGCCAGCACTTTGCAACTCTCTTAATGTTCGATAACTCATTTCTTTATCCGAAATCGCAGCTGTTTCAGTGATTTCTAAGCAGAAGAGAGAAGGGGGCAATCGATAAGCATTAATTTTATCCAAAAGATGCCGAGTAAAGTGGCTATGTACCAACTGACGAGCACTAATATTGACTGAAATATGGTGTAAACTACGCAACCATGGGGATGAAACGACATCTTGGCATACCCGATCAATGATGCAATCACCCAGTTTCATCATTAAAAAACTGTTCTCTGCCACCGCAATAAATTGGTTCGGCGGAACCACGCCTAAGGTCGGTGACGACCATCTTGCCAGAGCTTCGACAGAACAGATCTGTTTACTGCGGTTATCATACAGCGGCTGGTAGTGAACTTTTATTTCACCTTGTTCAATGGCTTTGCTTAGTAAATGTTCGGTTTGTAAATGGCTCTCGAAAGGTTGATGCATTTTTTTCTCGTAATGCATCACCTTACCACCACCCATTTGCTTCGCGCGATACATCGCAATATCGGCATTTTTAATCAGCTCATCGGCATTAATCCCTTGGCTTGGATAAAATGCCACCCCAATACTGGCTTGGCTAACCAACTCAATATTTTGATAACACATCGGTTTTTCCACTGCACGCAATAGCCGCAAAGCCAGCTCAGAAGCTTGGTGTGCATTAACAACATCGCAGAAAAAGACAAACTCATCACCACCAAAGCGCCCGATCAAATCTTGAGAACGCAATGACTTGGTCAAAGCTTCAGCCACATGACGCAGTAAAGCATCCCCCACTTGATGGCCAAACGTATCATTAATCATCTTAAAGCGGTTGAGATCCATCATCATCACTGCTCTTGGCTGTTCAGGCTGCTCCTTAATGTGTTTTTCGATCACTTCCATAACTTTACGCCGGTTGGCGATGCCCGTCAGTCCATCAAAATAAGCCATTTGGTGGATTTTATCGGCCGACTCCTGCTGTTCGGTAATATCAATCATCGAACCAACAATACGTACGGGCAGGCCATGATGATTACGGATCGCAGAGCCATTCATCTGAACCCAAATATAATGCCCATCATCACGTGATAATCGTAGTGTCATTTTGAATGGGCTCATTGTGTTTAAATGTTCTTGGATCATTTGCTCAAACGCCACAATATCTTCAGGATGAATTCGATTAAGGAACAACTGAGGATCAATCACGCCGGACTGATTAGACTGAGTAAAACGCAACATGACACTTAGCCGGCCATTCCAGTAAAGTCTCTGTTGCTGCAGATCCCACTCCCAAATACCATCATTTGAGCTGCTGGAGACAACTTTAAGCTGCTGCAGTAATTGCTGTGATTTTTTATGCCGCTGCTGGCTGGTTTCAATCAGTGCATCTCGCTCAATAAATAGCGATAAAATATCTAAATAGTTATAGAACATCGCCGATTGAGCGATACTACGCTCGCAACTCTGTTTTTCAACCACAGTGACCACATCCCAATCCCCTTGCTCCCCTCGGTTCACTGGTAAAAGGGTGATCACACTGGCTTCTTTTGCCTCCAAATACGGTAGGTTTCGCACATCTTGCGGATCGCTTTCTTGTTGCTTCAACTCATCACTGCTGATTAAACTGCGCTGGGAAGTCAACCGATACTGCTCATAACGGTGCAGCTCTGCTCTTTTCAATTGGCACTGATACAGCGTTTGTGCATCAAGAATAGACTGAAAGCCCCCTTTAGCTAAAGAATAAAGGTTATCAAACAGCTCTGAAGGAGAATGTAGCGCTTCATAAAGTAAAGCATGGCGAACAGTTTCTCGGTCAAGTTCTAATGATTTATCTAACGGTGAAGACCCACATGACTGGCGAATCACTAAGCTTTGCTCAATATATGACACTTCCCGGCTAAGTCCGACTCCGGCAATACGCTCTAACGCTCGTTGAAAAACAGCACGGGTTAGCTGTTCTAACTGCTGATCAACCGTGGTTAACGGTGGTGAAATTCGGCAACCAGAGAAGATATTATCAATTCCCACGACAGCGAGATCATTTGGAATATCAATATTATGTAACTTAAGTTGCTCTATCATGCCCAGCGCATTTTGATCGGTCGCACAGATAACTGCCGTACAACGGTTAGACGATAGTGTTAACCACTCTTCCGCCGCTTGCCTGCCCCCCGCCAATTGGCAATTTTCCACACTAAACAGCTGAGAGGTATCAAATGTTCGATGATGATAGCGTTCAACACATTGCTTAAAGGCATTGAATCGAGAGCGAATATCTGTGACAAAAAGATCGCCACAAAAACCAATGTATTGATGGCCTAATGAAACCAGCCACTGATATAGCTGCTCAACGCCACTGCTTTGCAAACTAGAAAACTGTTCAACGGGCAAAGGAGAATAGCTTGCCCCCATCGAGATAACAGGAATATCCAACCGAGTCGCGGCTTCCACATAGGTGTTTGCTGCCGCATGCAGCACTACGACCAAAGCATCCATTTGGTGCAATGCAATAGGCAACGAAAAATCACGGCTATCACCAGAGCGAATAATAATAAGATTGACGCCTTCTTGTTCCGCTAACTGGCGGAATGTGGCACTAATTTCTCCCATATAGAAGCCACTAAGCATGGGCATAACAACGCCGATTGTGACTCTACGCGAACTCAAACAGGTAGGCATACAGCAACTCATCCTTGAAAAGAAAAGTTCATAATGCCTAACTGCTTGGTTTTTATAAATGCAATACTGTTAAAAATGACTTCGATCGCACATTTAGTGCACAAACTACCGAGTCATGAATAAACATTGTACAACATTATGCATAAAACCTCAGGCAGATTGACTGATTTCAAAGCGACCAACCAATTGATTTAAACGGTGTAATGAGTTTTGCATCAAGGTCGTACGACGTGCTAGTTGGGCTGACGCTTCCTGTAGTTCGACCACCGTTGACTGTGCCGCATCTGCCGTTTGTCGGTGCTCCTCACTATTACGAGCCAATTCCTGAATTAAGGAAAATAACCCGGTGACAGAAGCTTGTAGATGCTCACTCCGGCTAGAATCATCAATCACTTGGGTGTTATTTTCTACATTCGTGATCCCCTCTTGCATATAACGAACCGCTCGTGCAGATTGCTGATGCAATGCTTCCATCAACTCGCCAATATTATTAGCTGCTTGTGAGGTTTTATTGGCCAATACCCGAACCTCATCCGCGACCACAGAAAAACCACGCCCATGCTCACCCGCTCGTGCAGCCTCAATAGCAGCATTCAACGCTAGCAAATTTGTTTGTGCGGTAATTTCCGTAATCAGCCCAACAATGCCACCGATTTTTTGCATTTCACTGTTTACTTCATTGACCGTTTGCGCTGAAGACTGAACAATATTTTTAATGTCTTGCGCACTCTCTGCGGCTTTTTGATATTCCTGCTGTGCCACTTCTACCGCTTGTTGCATAAGTTGATTCATATCTGTTGCGGTATCGTGTGCATGGACGATTTCTTGGCTTTGGATTTGTGCTAAAGAGAGCATCTCGGTGATTGAATTGGCCGTGGTGTCACTCGTAGAAAGAAGTATCTGACTACGTTTTAACATCGATTCAGATACATTTTGCACTTCCTTACTCGCAAAAACCAAATCGTTCACTATCTCTTCTAAACTATCAATAAAGCTGTTTGTCCATCGCCCTAAATCTCCCGTTTCATCGGCTTTAAAATGTTCAGTACTAAGGCGTCGAGTCAAGTTTCCATCCCCTTCTGCCAGTACTTGCATGACCTGGGTCATACTGGATAAATGTTGGGCGATCTGTTTCGCAGTTAATCCATGAAACAGAGCAACCGCGATCGATCCCATTAACATAGACAGTAACAACAATTGCCACTCAGCTAAGGGGTAAAGGTAACTAATCAAAAAAGGCAGTAATAACGGTGCAAAAATACTTAAGGTGAATTGTTGATCTAATTTGAGCGATAAAGAACGGTGTCGATAAACTTCTTCCAAATCTGACTCACACATCATCCCCCAACGGTCAAGTGAACCGGGCATCACAAAGGTCACCCCTTTACCAATTACGGGAATATGCCGATAATCAGAATAACCCGGATACTCAACGAATAAATTCGAACCTCGCTTAATGGTTTCTCGTACACCGGGATGAAGCTGCTGCGTCGCAGGATCCGTAAACATAATCTCAAATTCCGTATGACGCTGAATTTTTACCGTCCCCCACTGAGTATGAATCCCCTCCTTAAGGTTCTCTCCATGGGAAAAGCGGTTATCTTCAAAGCGCGAGCGAGACAGCGCCGTTCCAGCTCGAATCGAGCGATCAAACTTCGGTTCCACCATAAACAGATAGTTGTCCCCCGATTCGCTGTAAATATGCCCAGCTTCTCGTTGGATTAAATCCCCCACCACGTCATTGGGAACTCGCCCACAAAGACACCCAATAACTTCTCCATGGTGAATCAAGGGCTGGTAAAACATCAGTGTCACTTCATCATGAAACGAGGAACTAGAAGGGCCAATCGATAGCGTTAATTTATCAATATAAGGGCCATGTAAAAACGGCTTCTTCAACCCCATCTGTAACGCTTCTAGCGAAGGAACTGAACGTCCATTTTGTTGTATGTAAGTCGAGTTCACCACAACACCTTGCGGAGAGACCACAAATAACTCCGAAAAATCGCTCGAGCGTTTCAGCAAACGTTGCAAAGTCTCGTGATATTCCAGCTCACCTTTAGCCGATAGATATAAGGCGGCATCTTGTAAAAAAGACCATTGATTATTCGCCCACGTGGTTAATATATTCACACGAGTATTCGCAATATTCTCAAAGGTTTGCTCAAGAGTTGAGATTCGACTGCGGTTCAAAAAACAGGCTTTACGCATCGCCCATTTACCGGTTTTTCCCAACCAAGGAAGCCAATGTTGTTCTTCTGTTGTTAGCTGCATAAAAATTACTGTCCATGTATTTGATTATTCAGGCTTATAATGCAAAGCCCATTCCATAGACGCTCAAAACGAATGCTATGCTGTGATTCAGCATAAGAATAAACAGCATCACTAGCCTCAGAACATTTTGCTAGTGAATACGACTAGTGAGAGACACCATCGCTCATGCTTTTATGCACCAAACCTGTGCAGAAAAAGAGGCGTACGAACCAAAATGCACCAATTAGGTGCTACTTCATAGAGAGGGGATCAGTAAAGCCAACAAGAGGGTTGGCTTTGTGCTTTGACTAGCATTTATTGACTCATCGCCACTAACGACTTACCAATTAACCTGAGATCTGGTTAAGCCAGAACTAAGCAATTACTCTCTAACAGCTCAAACTCTTGAGCTGTTAGATCTAGACTGGGCTTTTTATCCCTCAAGCAGTACGCGATTAATCCGCCCAACAGATTC
>NZ_VHSI01000035.1:0-6481 GCF_013048705.1 Vibrio sp. A11
AAAAAGTAGCGATCATTGCTTGCGTCAGAAAGATGGTAGTTATCCTAAATTCTATGCTCAGAGACGGCTGCATGTGGGATGTAAACAGCGCCAAAATTAACTCTTGACGCCATAGTCTCTTGTTATGCTTTATTACTTATTGATTAAATTGAACTTTTTCAATATTTATTGGTTACGAACACTTTAACTCAAAATGATAAACTTGCCTACTTTCAGCAAGTATTGTTGCCGATAAGATCCCAAATAAGTTGAAGCGAAATAGCCTGCGGGATCAAGGGGTCAACCACACCAAAGGAAGAGACCTTTCAGCGACAAATGAACCTTTTACGAACACAATTTATCAGAGCAGAGCCGGAAAAAAGCGCACTATCATCGATAAACTTGCGCTAACCAAACACTGCCAGCAAGCTAGATTTTATGAGATCCCAAACATGCTGAAGCGAAACAGCCAGTGGAATCAATGAGCAAGCAACGCCAAAGAAAGAGACCTTTCAGCAAAAATTGAATCTTTTGCGTACACAATTTATCAGAGCAAAACCCGACCAAAACACAAAAGCATCGTTCAACTTTCAATCACCACCAAAAAGAACAATATACTCATATTATCAATTAATTAGGATGAAAAACCGCTAAAATCAGACCAAGTTTTCCTATTAAAATTTGTATGTTGATTTTGCTGAGGCTCAATAAAGCATAACGCCCGATTAAGCAGCGAACAACGCGACTACCAACCTTCCGCATAACGACTTTATCACCAAACTACACGCATAATAACAATGCTTTGCGTTGCGAGTCTGTCTTGAATCGTTTGTTAGGTCACGACCAATGTTGCCTATGGTCTCTCGTTCATTATTGACTATCAAAAAAGAATTGAAGAAAAAGACAAAAATCGAAGCCGAAGTATTGGGCATCGCTCTACCTTGAGGTCTTGCGGGCGTCACGCTTCAATCGCGCCCCGATTAAGGTGCGCACGAAAGCGCCTCAAGGGTATCATGGAAATGACTAATATTCGTCCTTTTTGCCTTCTTTCCTCTATACCCTATTGGCTATTCCATACTCACTCGATATCTTCATACATTATTCGTGTGATCCCGTTGTGACCTAACGCCCGATTAAGGGGTTGACAACGCACCGCCGAACTTAAAAAACACACTGTAAACACTGAACTTCAATTTTGCACTAAAGTCGCCACGCGTTGGCAATCCCTCTTGAGCCGTTTGTTAGTTGCCCTTGCTCTATTCTAGTGCTAACATTTGTACACACGCAAACTTAGGGAGCTACTCATGGACACTAGAATTCAATTTCGTGTTGATGACGAAATTAAACGTTTAGCCCAACAAATGGCTGAGAGCCAAGGTCGCACACTCAGCGATGCTTGCCGTGAACTTACTGAACAAATGGCTGAGCAACAAAGAAAAACATTATCTCATGACGCTTGGTTAACTGAACAAATAAACCTAGCATTTGAGAAGTTTGACTCAGGAAAATCTTCATTTGTTGAACATAATTCAGCTAAAGCACGAATGGCTGAACGAAAGGCCAAAATTCGTAATCGAGGCCAGCAATGATTTTATGGGAAGAGGAATCGCTAAATGATCGTGAGAAGATCTTTGAGTTTCTTTATGACTTTAACCCTAATGCGGCTGAAAAAACTGATGACATTATTGAGGCTAAAGTAGAAAACTTACTCGAACAACCATTGATGGGTGTTCAACGGGATGGAATTCGAGGACGATTACTCATTATTCCCGAAATCTCAATGATCGTTTCGTACTGGGTAGAAGGTTCAATTATTCGCATAATGCGAGTTCTACACCAGAAGCAGAAATTCCCTACCGATTGATTGTAGTCGGTGGGCAACTAACGCCCGGTTAAGGGGCAACCAACGCTACTACCAACTTTCCGCATAACACCGTAATCACAAAAACCAACGCATAATAAAAATGCCACGCGTTGGTTGTCCCTCTTGAACCGTTTGTTAGTTGCGTTCTATCCATGAAGCTGGTAACTCTATAACATCAAGCATATAAGTTTTGGGTTCATATACTTGATTCTCCTCCGTTAGATAAACAACCGCAACATCACAGCCCAAAATCGACTTAATTTGTGAAAGACATACAAGCTGTGACTGTGAAAGACGATCGGCCCCCTTTTTTACTTCTACAAAAAGGACTGAGCCATCTTCTTTGTAAAGAAATAAATCAGGTTCTCCTGATGTTAAACCTTGCCTAAGCAATTTCAACATGGCTAATCGAGTAGGATTGATATATTTGGCAACAACAGCTAGGCCTTGCTCGTATTTATCATTGTTTAATTCCCAATCACCTAATGCATAAAAAGCCGTTCCTTGCCAACCTAGCTCTAGATACTTTTTGAGAGCATAGTATTCACCAAAATGATAATTTGGTTGATTGTATACATCTTGAGGTACAAACAATGATTCGGGAATCCAGCCTTTATTACCATTTTTCCAATCATCCAGAAGAAATTGTGGATAAGAGAAAATTGTTTCCGTTATTTCAAAATTCATCGACTCTCCTTGAAGCAACTAACGCCGCGTTAAGGGGTGAGCAACGCAACTACCAACTCACCGCATTGCACTAAAAACTAATAAAATCAACGCATAACGAAAATGCTACGCGTTGCGAATCCCTCTTTAACGCCTTGTTATGTTTAGAGAACTGAATTTTGTTCTTTTGCGTATTGTGCGTAGAGAATGTCGGCAAAATCTGTTTCGTTGATAATGCCGATAACAAGATCTCGAACTGCATCCGCAAGTAAATCGTTTTCCTGCGTAAGCTCAAAATCGTTAAGTGATAAATATTCAAGTGCCACAGCCAAACCTGTGCGTTTGTTGGCATCTGGTAGCGCATGTGAAACCGCTATACAAGCAGTGTATTTAGCTGCGATTTCGAAAACATCATCCAGTCCTTCATAAACGATCGCATTATCGATTCGACCTAGCGCCCCTTGAAGCTTAGGAATATCAACTGCCCCTTTCATTCCTGGTTCTGTTTTTAGGATGAAAGCATTAATTTCGATCACTCGTTCAAAAGGAAAACAGATGATATCCATTACATATCAGCCAATTTAGTGAATGTCTTCTGATGGGTACGCAAAGCAAGTTTTGTTTCAGACTTCACAATTTGACGACCAGCATCACCAGTTAAATCAAGCTTTTTGCTAGCCTTAATTTTCGGTCTTTCAACAGCATCAACGCCGTAAGCTTCAACTTTTCGATTCATATCACACCTACTATCAATAAAGGTTTGACCGATTATAGCCCCAAAACGTGATAAAAAACATAACGCCGCGTTAAGGGGTGAGCAACGCGACTACCAACTAACCGCATTGCACTAAAAACCAATAAAATCAACGCATAACGAAAATGCTACGCGTTGCGAATCCCTCTTGAACGCTTTGTTATGTGATTTTGCGCTTGAGCTCCATTTCTTGCTCTTTGAACAATACATAATCACTAGCTTTTCTACTTTTTGCCGCCGTAAACCATTGAATCCCCGTTTCATCTAAGTGATTAAATTCCAAACGAAACTCGTATTTATTACTGCTAACAAAACCCAAAAAAGCACCGAACAAAAATGCTATGAATGGCAAAAAAGACGCAAAAGCTAATCCATATTCCTGATGTTCTGATGGGATAAAGATAAAAAGTAAACTCGATGAAATTGCACCCAAAAGGAGCATTCTCAAAAGATGGTCTTTGAACGTCAAAACTTTTACTTCAACACCAACAATTCGGCTTAAATCATAAGCATCTGAATTTACTTTCAATTGATTATTTGATTGTTGAATTACCACTGAATTAGCCACTTAATTCTCCTTTCTGTAGCTGAATTTACAATATCACATAACGCCGCGTTAAGGGGTGAGCAACGCAACGACCAACTCACCGCATTGCACTAAAAACTAATAAAATCAACGCATAACGAAAATGCCACGCGTTGCGAATCCCTCTTTAACGCCTTGTTAGGGCGATGCTAATTTGACCGCTTTTTCTACTATTTCACGACAATGAATTTCTGTTGTCGAAAATAACGGTATACCATGATAGTTAGGACAATTAAGTAATAAAGGGATTTCAGTACAGCCTAAAATAACACCTTGTACATTCTGCTCAACTAATTCGTCGATAACCGATAAAAAACCATACTTTGTTTCATCCTTGAATTTATTTAATACCAATTCTGATACGATTTTCTGATGGATATACTTTCTAGAGTCCAACTTAGGTACTACAGCTTCAATACTAAAACTGTTAAGAACGCCTTTATAGAACTCCGTCTCCATAGTTTTCTGTACACCGATGAGTCCAACACGATCCAAACCAAAGCTTTGAATAGCCTTAGCAGTAGCATCTCTTATATCTACAAATTCGACATCATATTTATCTTTCATAGCTGGCATGAAACGATGCAATCCATTTGCACATAAAGCGACTACCTCTGCTCCTCCCGATACAAGCACATCAACAGCATCGACAATCATTTTCTCACACAGTTTTTCTGTTGGATCATTATTTTGATTATCGAGAAATAACCCTTCATCAAGACTTTCAATTAGGACGTGAGCACTTTTATGGCCGCCGAGACTCTGATTAGTAAAAACATTAATAAGTTTGTAGTATTCAAGAGTCGATACCCAGCTTAACCCCCCCACTAATCCAATTTTCTTCAACGTAATGCTCCTTTATATCTGTAAGCCCTAACGCCCGCTTAAGGGGCTGACAACGCTACTACCAACTTTCCGCATAACACTGAAACCACCAAAGTCAACGCATAATAAAAATGCCACGCGTTGGAAGTCCCTCTTGAAGCGTTAGCCGATTTTCAGATCTAGCTTGAAATTACGAATGATTTTTTCATCCAAACAGCTGCGTAAAAACTTATTCATTGCTCGCATGTCATTAGAAGAATAGAAGTCAAGCATGAGCGTATTAAACTCTTGTTGACGCTTGGCTTGCACATTAATGATAGGGAAACCATTAGCTAACAAAATACCGTTCATCATGAACCGCCCCGTACGTTTGTTAACATCCCAAAAAAATTGAGCGCGTGCCATTTGTAAAAATGCAGTAATTGCTTGATCGTAAACATCAGATTCGCTATTCACCTGACTCTCAACTTCAAGCCATTTTTCGTCCAACTCATCTGGAGCCGGAGGCTCATACTCTGAACCCGTAATAGAAACGTAACCAGAGCGAAATTTACCCCACTCCAACGCTTCTTCTTTACCTGCGATATTGTGGATTTTTAAGGCGGTTTCTTTATTAAATTTGAACTCACCTTGATCAACTAAGCCAAAAATAAACTCCCATGCTCTAGCTTGGTTCATTGCCATATTTTGGTCACTAATTCGATGGCCACCTACGGTGATCCCATCAAGAATGGTTTGCACCTCAGGTAAAGTCATTGCAACACCCTCGAGGTTAACAGCGTCATAAACCAAAGCTGGTACATCTCTTTTGGCAAGTTGTTTAGCCAACGGTATATTTGGTTTCATATTCCACATGTTATCTGTCAATGCTGTCATGGTGATCTTCTTCAATGTAAGTAAAACTTGGCTAAGTATACACTTACTGATGAGTAAGGTGGTAGAAGTCGGCTAACGCCCGCTTAAGGGGCAGCCAACGCTACTACCAACTTACCGCATAACACCGTAATCACCGAAACCAACGCATAGTAAAAATGCCACGCGTTGGCTGTCCCTCTTGAAGCGTTAGCTTGCGTGCCAAAGTGACACAATAATTGCTTTTTGTATATTTAAACACCATAATAAGGATGTGACATTTTGACACAAAGGAAAACACATTATGGCTACCACTTTACCTCGTATCACTGCGAGAGTTGATGTCGATACACAAAACTTATTAACCAAAGCGGCTGCTCTCGCTGGCATGTCTAGTATTAACTCATTTGTACTCAATGCTGCAATCGAAAAAGCAAAACAAGTGATTGAACGTGAGCAAACACTAAAATTAAGCCAAGCAGACGCCATTTTACTTATGGAGGCTCTCGATAAACCAACAACATTAAATCAAAAGCTTAAAACTGCCGCCGAACGTTATGAGACCAAAAACCAATGATGAAAACGGTATTACTCGATAAAGATAAACACGACAGAAACCGATTCAACTGCGGAATTGATGCGCTTAATAACTATTTGAAAGTCATGGCAAGTCAGCAAGCTAAAAAAGACAATACCCGAACATTTGTTTTAGAGGATGAAAATAACACCTCACTTATCATCGGTTTTTACACTTTAACAATGACACCCATTGACCTAAAAGCATTGCCCGATAAGTTACAGAAAAAGCATCAGTCATCAACGTCTGGCGTAAGCGCTTAGTTCTCGACATTATTCCCATTTAAACCCAAGCCCCGATAATGACAACAGTCATTACCTATGGAGGCTTTTATGTCATCTCTACAGCAAACTTGGCAGCATCATGTTAACGTTTGGC
>NZ_VHSI01000036.1:0-6155 GCF_013048705.1 Vibrio sp. A11
TCACCGCCGTATACTTTTGCAAGTACAGTACAGATAGCTGCTGTTAGAGTGGTTTTACCGTGGTCAACGTGGCCGATAGTACCAACGTTTACGTGCGGTTTCGTACGTTCAAATTTTGCTTTAGACATGAGTTGTCCCTCTAGGTACGGATGTATGTGGCTTTGTTTATGACCACGCAACCAAAAAAAGTTCGGTAATAATTATATAGTAAAAGGAAATCTTTGCTTAGAGCTGGTGCTGATAGGCAGACTCGAACTGCCGACCTCATCCTTACCAAGGATGCGCTCTACCACCTGAGCTATATCAGCACTCTAAAATGAGTGGAGCGGGCAGCGGGAATCGAACCCGCATCATCAGCTTGGAAGGCTGAGGTAATAGCCATTATACGATGCCCGCAACACGTAACTCTGTGAGCTATTTCCTTTACAATATGGTGGAGGGGGACGGATTCGAACCATCGAAGGCGGAGCCGGCAGATTTACAGTCTGCTCCCTTTGGCCACTCGGGAACCCCTCCAAATTTTTATCTTCCGATTAAAGAAGATGGTGCCGACTACCGGAATCGAACTGGTGACCTACTGATTACAAGTCAGTTGCTCTACCTACTGAGCTAAGTCGGCATAAGTGGGGCGCATTCTATTGAATGATCTCAGCGCTTGCAAGTCTAATCGGCAAAAAAAAGCATTTTTTATTCGGCCCGAGCTGATTCGCTGTTTTTTTATTCATTTTTTTGCTTAATCGCCAATTCTCGTGCGTTTCTGATTTGCAATCTCAGTAGCATATTGTATGTTGCCTGCTTCTTCTAATACTACGACTGAACCTTTTATGAGCCCATATTTGTCTTTTGCTCGTCACCAATGGGCTGAGTTACGTAACTCAGTCACCATGACTCTGTCAGAACATGATCTGCAAGAATTACAAGGTATTAATGAAAGCCTTACGATGAAAGAAGCGGTAGAAATTTATCTCCCTTTGGCAAGATTATTAAATTTGTATGTTGCGGCCAGACAAAGTCGTAATACTGTTCTCAACCAGTTTTTAGGTCATGCAGAGAAAGCACCGCCATTTATAATCGGTATTGCAGGTAGTGTAGCGGTAGGTAAAAGTACGACAGCTCGCTTATTGAGAGCATTGCTCTCTCGTTGGGATAATCATCCTAAAGTTGAGTTAATCACGACTGATGGTTTTCTGTATCCTAATAGAATCTTGCATGAACGGAATATCATGCATAAAAAAGGCTTTCCAGAATCATACGATATTCGACGCTTGGTGCAGTTTGTCTCTGATGTAAAAGCGGGACAACCTCATGTTACTGCGCCCATTTACTCGCATTTAACTTACGATATCACTTCTCAACAGAAAATTGTCGATCGGCCAGATGTCTTAATTATTGAAGGATTAAATGTATTACAAAGTGGCATGGATTACCCTCATGATCCACATCGGGTCTTTATCTCTGATTTTTTAGATTTTTCTATCTATGTTGATGCCGATGCTGAATTAATTGAAAAATGGTATATCGATCGCTTTATGAAATTTCGTCATGGGGCCTTTAAAAAGCCAGAATCATATTTCAATCACTATACACAGTTGACTGAGCAAGAAGCGAAAGCCAAAGCGCAACATATATGGAACTCAATCAATGGTAAAAATCTTCAAGAAAACATTTTACCCACCAAAGAGCGAGCTCAATTAATTTTAAGGAAAGGGCTTTGCCATAGTGTTGAAGAAGTACTATTACGCAAATAAATCAGACAATGCGATACTCTGGTTGACTTGAAAATGACTTGATCTAGTGAAGCTCAAACAGCACAACTTTAAAAAGTCATTTTCTACTCTAATATCAAGTTATTATGATAGAAGCTTTTCATCATTAATCGGTCGTTCAAAGGCAATAACTTATTCGTCATCACCTTTGCGTAAAGAAATCTCACCACCAAGATAACTTTTTATTCCTTCAGGCGTTTCAAGTAAAACACCACCACTCTGATCAATACCTCGCTCAATTCCAGTAATTTTATTCGGTCCAATGATGAGGTGAACTCGACGACCTAAAAAGTTATCCAACCGATTCCAACGCTCAACAAACTCTTGCATGCCGTACTGTTCATAGTTCTCCAGTGATCGATTTAGAGCTTGTATAAGTTTAATCACCAATTGGTTGCGATCGATATCCTCTTGACCAAGCACTTGTGACAAACTGGTCCAAGGCTGATCAATAGCTATATTTTCATCTTGCATAATCAGGTTCATACCGATACCGATCACTAAGTGAGCCGCTCCGCCCGCTTGCCCCGACATTTCAACCAAAATTCCTGCTAATTTACGATCTTGATAATAAAGATCATTCGGCCATTTCAATTTAATCCCATTAAGGCCCATTTCCTCAAGTGCTTCTACTATCGCAACTCCAATGACGAGGCTTAAGCCCATCGCGGCAGCCATACCCGCATCTAAACGCCAGTACATGGAGAAATAAAGGTTAGAACCAAAAGGCGAGACCCAATGCCGCCCCCGGCGACCACGACCCTTATTTTGATATTCAGCGATACAAACCATTCCAGAGGAGATCATGTGCGAATTATCTAATAAATATTGATTGGTTGAATCAATAATAGGATGCAATTCAACGGGGTTAGTTACTTGAGAACGAATACGATGCTCATCCAACATCATCAGCGGTCGAGCAAGCTGATAACCTTTGCCTTGCACCCGATGAATATCCATTCCCCATTGTTGAATCCCTTGAATATGTTTACTGATGGCTGCTCGCGACATGCCAAGCCATTTCCCCAGAGACTCACCAGAGTGAAAATGCCCATCAGAGAGCATCTTTAATAAGCGTAACTTAACACTGTGATCTTTCATTATTTCGTCTCTATTAACGCTTGTAAGTGGGTTTCTGCGACTGAACCAATAAAGCGCACTTCATGCTCAAGAGGGACTTTAAACTTATCGTATACCGTCTTACAAATTTGCTGTGCTAAACCAATAATATCTCGTGCCGTTGCATTATTCTTATTGATGATAACTAAAGCTTGCTTAGGATGAACTTGTGCCCCACCGAACGTATATCCCTTTAATCCCGCTTGTTCAATCAGCCAACCTGCGGCTAATTTAACACCTTGCTCTGTAGGATAAGCGACTAAATTTGGACACTGCTTTTTTAAAGTCTCAAACACGGCTTGATCAACCACTGGATTTTTAAAAAAACTGCCTGCATTACCCAATACGGCTGGATCTGGCAGTTTATCTTTTCTCACCTGACAAACGGTATGATAAATATCTTCCGCCGAACAAGTCGCAGGCAACGATTGGAGAGGGCCATAAGACAAAAGAGGTTGCCAATCTTTAGCTAAACGTAATCCCACGGCAACCACAAGCGCTTTACCGTATAAACCTTGTTTAAAGATAGAGTCACGATAACCAAACTGACACTCAGAAACACTTAATCTTTTAATGGTAAGACTCGCTAAACATAAGTAGTCAACATAGTGACAAACCGCTTTGAACTCTACGCCATAAGCACCAATATTTTGAATGGGCGCAGAACCAGCACAGCCTGGGATCAACGCTAAATTTTCTAATCCTGGTAAACCTTGCTGAATAGACCACTCAACTAACCTCGGCCAATCTTCTCCGCCGGCAACATGTAAGTAGTGAAAGTCAGCATCTTGTCTATGCTCAATACCTAACAGGCGATTGACCATCACCAAGCCTTGATAAGGCTCGGTAAATAATACATTGCTTCCCTTGCCTAACATCAATTTCGGCCGCTCAGCCCACTCATCAGATTGATGCAGTACAATCAGATCATCGACAGATTCAATTACCGCTAAATATTGGCAAGTCTGATCAAGACCGAAAGTATGATAAGACTTAAGATTTGCATTATGGTGTAGTTGCATGAGACTCTTTGCCTAAATAAAACTCATGCTATTCTACAACAGATACTTTGATAAGACAGATGCAAATACCAATTCTTCACTTTGAGCACGTAGAGACGCTAAAACTACCACTGATTAAACGTTTTTATAAACAGCACTATCCATCAGCTAAACCGAAAAGTGATGAGCTGATCATCGCGGCTTATGAAAACCACCATATCAAAGCCGTTGTTCGTTTTCGCTCAATTGCTGATTATCGATTATTGACCGGAATGGCCGTGGTGAGTGAGGAACGTTCAAAAGGGATTGGCCAAGCATTATTGATCTACTGCAAAAAAAACATACTGAAACACAATGACTATTGTTTTGCTTATCCGCATCTGACATCCTTTTATACACTTGGTAATTTTTATACTCAGCGTCCAGACCAGCTTCCTGCAGAATTGCGAACCCTGCTTACGCGCTACCAAGCAAGTGGTAAATCTCTTATTCCGATGATGTATAAAGATGACTTCTTATGTTAAGAATAGAGCTCTTTTATAGCTATCATTCACGTTATTTTGGTAATATACCCTGCTCGCAATTTTGCACATACGTAAGGTAAAGCATCACTATGATTGCTCGTAGAAATACAGTCGAACAACTGCCCACTATTGCGCAAGATCCTAATAAGTTTGATGTATTGCTGTCAGCTCAAGAGTTTCGTACTCATCTTATTGAGTCTATTCGTCTAGCCAGTAAACGCATCTATATCGTGGCCTTATACCTAGAAAACGACGATGCCGGACGGGAAATACTCACAGAACTTTATAACGCTAAACAGCGTAATCCAGGATTAGACATTCACATTTGTGTCGATTGGCATCGAGCTCAGCGCGGGTTAATCGGTGCTGAGGCCTCTGCAGGGAATGCAACGCTGTATTGTGACTTTAAACAGCGTTACCCCCATGCTATCCCTGTACATGGCATTCCGGTTCGCGGAAGAGAAGTGTTTGGCGTGTTACACCTCAAAGGCTTTATCATTGATGATCAAGTAATCTATAGTGGTGCTAGTATTAATAACGTTTATCTTCACTATCAAGAACGTTACCGATTCGATCGCTACCATACCTTAGATAACCCATCTCTCGCTGATACGATGGTTAACTTCATTCAAGACACATTATTGGCTCATCCAGCCGTTAATGAGCTGTCTTGTGCTGATAGACCAAAAACAAAAGAGATCAAAACCGATATTCGTCAGTTCCGCGCTATGCTTACGGAAGCGAGCTACGACTTTTCGGCACAAGCGATTAATGCCGATCAAGTCGGTGTGACTCCACTTGTTGGTATTGGTAAGCGTCGAAATCATCTAAACCAGACTGTGATTGACCTACTTGCTCAGGCTGAACAAGAAATCTATATCTGTACACCCTATTTTAATTTTCCGCCTTCCGTGGCAAAAGAAGTAAAAAAAGCGATTAAACGAGGAGTCACCGTTCATATTATTGTCGGAGACAAAACTGCGAATGATTTTTATATAGCGCCTTCACAAGATTTCAAAACCATTGGCGGTTTGCCTTATCTCTATGAACTCAATCTACGTCGCTTTGCAAAGATTAATGAAGCCAATATCGCTAGTCGAAAACTGTCGATTCACTTATGGAAAGATGGTGACAACAGTTTCCACCTAAAAGGTATCTGGATAGATAAACGTTATATGCTGATCACTGGCAATAATCTTAACCCAAGAGCATGGAAACTCGATTTAGAGAACGCGTTACTTATCCACGATAAACACGGACATCTCGTTGATAAATTTAGTAAAGAGATGGATAACATTTTACAGCATACGCAATTAGTCTGTACCTACAAACAAATTGAGAAGCTCGATAGTTATCCTGACATCGTACAACGACTAATGAAAAGAATTACGCGTGTTAAAGCTGACCGAGTATTAAAGCAAATTCTTTAAAGAAAATAGCAGAAAGAAGCCGATAGTGATTCACTATCGGTTTTTTATTACTGATGAATCATTTTAATACAACACTCATACCGCAATCTCTGTATTCTGTGCTCCAACAGATAGCCAAAGAAAAGATCCAATGGCTCCATTCCACTCCCTTCACACAGACCAAAACTTTTTATAAATTTACCCGATACAAAAAATCCCCAGCATTGCTGCTAGGGACTCTTATCAGTGGCGGAGCGGACGGGACTCGAACCCGCGACCCCCGGCGTGACAGGCCGGTATTCTAACCAACTGAACTACCGCTCCACATTGTCTTGT
>NZ_VHSI01000037.1:0-4441 GCF_013048705.1 Vibrio sp. A11
GCAACTAACAAACGGCTCAAGAGGGATTGCCAACGCGTGGCGACTTTAGTGCAAAATTGAAGTTCAGTGTTTACAGTGTGTTTTTTAAGTTCGGCGGTGCGTTGTCAACCCCTTAGCCGGGCGTTATACCACTTCGGAGATAAAATGCGCGAGCAATTAAAAAATCTGACAGAGAATGATTACTGGGTTTATGGTGTAACTGAATCCGACTTCGATCATGCAGTATCAATTGTGCGCGAAATGATAGAAGCGCGAAATCATCAGTATGAATCTGAAGCAGCAATGGTTCGTAGCGAAAGCTCTGAAATTGCGGATGATATCCTTGATGACGTTGCTTACTATCGTTATACCGATAATCAGTATCTTTGGCAGTTTGCTCTCTGGAGGCTTCAGGGATTAATTGAAGCAGTTATCACTTATCAGCTTGTAGATAAAAATACCAAGAAGCTGTTCGGGCTTAAGTCAAAACTAGAAGCTTTAGTTAACAGTGGCTATCAAATCGAGCAGCATGAGATCGAGGAGTTGTTACTTTGGGCAAACCTAAGGAATGCAATTTCTCATGCTCCCCCGGAACAGTTTCGACCTATTCCATTATGTGAAGACGATATTGTGGAATACCAGATGTTTGTAAAAAGGCTATTTGTGAGATGGCATTCAGGGAAAAACGTTGAGACAGTGGTATAACAAAGCGTTTAAGAGGGATTCACAACGCTTAGAATTTTCGTTATACATTGATTTTATTAGTTTTTAGTGTAATGCGGTGAGTTGGTCGTTGCGTTGCTCACCCCTTAACGCGGCGTTATGCTTTATTGAGCCTCAGCAAAATCAATATATAAATTTTAATGGGAAAACTTAGTCTGATTTAAAGGGTTTTCTGTTCTAATTCATTTATATTATGGGTTTATTGTTCTTTTTGGTGGCGATTGAAAGTTGAACGAGGCTTTTGTGTTTTTGTCGGCTTTTGCTCTGATAAATTGTGTATGCAAAAGGTTCGATTATCGCTGAAAAGTCTCTTTCTTTGGTGTTGTTTGCTCATTGATTCCGCAGGCCATTTCGCTTCAGCATGTTTGGGATCTCATGAACATCTTACTTGCTGACAGTGTTTGGTTAGCGCAAGTTTATCGGTGGTTATGCGCTTTTTTCCGACTCTGCTCTGATAAATTGTGTACGCAAAAGGTTCGATTGTTGCTGAAAGGTCTCTTCCTTTGGTGTTGTTGACCCCTTGATCCCGCAGGCTAATTCGCTTCAACTTGTTTGGGATCTTATCGGCATCAATGATTGCTGAAAGTAGGCAAGTTTATCATTTTGAGTTAAAGTGGCTTTAACCAATGAAAATTGTAAAAGTTCAATGCAATCAATAGGTAATAAAGCATAACAAACGCTTCAAGAGGGACTTCCAACGCGTGGCATTTTTATTATGCGTTGATTTTGGTGGTTACGGTGTTATGCGGAAAGTTGGTAGTAGCGTTGTCAGCCCCTTAAGCGGGCGTTATGCTTTATTGAGCCTCAGCAAAATCAATATATAAATTTTGATGGGAAAACTCAGTCTGATTTAGACGTTTTCCTACTCTAATTTATTGATATTATGAGTTTATTGTTTTTTTGTGGCGATTGAAAGTTGAACGATACTTGTGCTTTTTCGGCAACTTTGCCCTGATAAATTGTGTACGCAAAAGGTTCGATTGTCGCTGAAAGGTCTCTTTCTTTGGTGTTGTTTGCTCATTGATTCCACCGGCTATTTCGCTTCAGCATGTTTGGGATCTCATGAACATCTTGCTTGCTGACAGTGTTTGGTTAGCGCAAGTTTATCGATGTTTGTGCGTTTTTGTCCGGCTCTGCTCTGATAAATTGTGTGCGTAAAAGGTTCGATTGTTGCTGAAAGGTCTCTTTCTTTGGTGTTGCTGGTTCATTGATTCCACAGGCTATTTCGCTTCAACTTATTTGGGATCTTATCGGCACCAATGATTGCTGAAAGTAGGCAAGTTTATCATTTTGAGTTAAAGTGCTGCGAACAAATGAGTTTTTTAAAAGTTCAATGTAATCAATGAGTAATAAAGCATAACAAACGCTTCAAGAGGGACTTCCAACGCGCGGCATTTTTATTATGCGTTGGTTTTTGTGGTTACGGTGTTATGCGGAAACTTGATAGTAGCGTTGTCAGCCCCTTAAGCGGGCGTTAACTGGCAATAAAATTACCCATCTTTTTTCGTTGAATTTTAAGTCATTGATTTATATTAATAATAAATCGAGTGAAAAATAAAAGGTTATTTTGAGAAATTTGATGTAATTACTTTTATTAACAATAGGTTACTGATAAAGTTTCATAGTTCACTGCCGCACAGGCAGCTTAGAAAACCTTATTCAAAGTATTCGTCTGCCGCTGGTGGTTCACTGCCGCACAGGCAGCTTAGAAATGTTGGCACTCGATAACGATCTGACCTTAGATGTTCACTGCCGCACAGGCAGCTTAGAAACATTGGTGCCATTACTAGTGTCTGTCTGATTCGTTCACTGCCGCACAGGCAGCTTAAAAATATTGGTACTTTTGGCATTTGGGACCGGCCAGTTAACAAAGCGTTTAAGAGGGATTCGCAACGCGCGGCATTTTCGTTATGCATTGATTTTATTAGTTTTTAGTGCAATGTGGTAAGTTAGTCGTTGCGTTGCTCACCCCTTAACGCGGCGTTATGTGCTTTCGGAGAAAATAATGAAAAAGTGTCTATTAATTATCCTTGCTTGTTTTTCATCTGCTGTGATTGCTGGAAACGGACCTCTTGATTGTGATAATGCGATGAATACGCTTGAGATTAATCAGTGTGCGAGCATGGCTTTAGAATCAGCTGAAGTGGAGTTGGCAAAGTATCTTGCAGCAAGCTTTGAGCATAATTCGGCTGATGTTGAGTTGATAGCTGCAATTAAATTAGCTCAAGGCGATTGGCAGGCTTATATGTCTTCTCATTGTAATTCGGTATACACCCAATGGCGCAATGGTACAATTCGAGGTGTTATGGCGATATCTTGCAAAACTCGGTTAACCAAGCAAAGAGCGCATGAATTATGGGAAAACTTCTTAACTTATATGGATGGCACACCTCCAGTTTTGCCGGAACCTAGTCTGGAGTAAATTTCAGCTACGCACATAACAAACGGTTAAAGAGGGATTCGCAACGCGCGGCATTTTTGTAATGCGTTGATTTTTGTGGTTACGGTATTGTGCGGTGAGTTGGTCGTTGCGTTGCTCACCCCTTAACCGAGCGTTAGCCGACTTCTACCACCTTACTCATCAGTAAGTGTATACTTAACCAAGTTTTACTTACATAGAAGAAGATCACCATGACAGCATTGACAGATAACATGTGGAATATGAAACCAAATATACCGTTGGCTAAACAACTTGCCAAAAGAGATGTACCATCTTTGGTTTATGACGCTGTTAACCTCGAGGGTGTTGCAATGACTTTACCTGAGGTGCAAACCATTTTAGATGGGATCACCGTAGGTGGTCATCGAATTAGTGATCAAAATATGGCAATGAACCAAGCTCGAGCATGGGAGTTTATTTTTGGCTTAGTTGATCAAGGTGAGTTCCAATTTAATAAAGAAACCGCCTTAAAAATCCACAATATCGCTGGCAAAGAAGAAGCGTTAGAGTGGGGTAAATTTCGCTCTGGTTACGTTTCTATTACGGGTTCAGAGTATGAGCCTCCGGCTCCAGATGAGTTGGACGAAAAATGGCTTGAAGTTGAGAGTCAGGTGAATAGCGAATCTGATGTTTACGATCAAGCAATTACTGCATTTTTACAAATGGCACGCGCTCAATTTTTTTGGGATGTTAACAAACGTACGGGGCGGTTCATGATGAACGGTATTTTGTTAGCTAATGGTTTCCCTATCATTAATGTGCAAGCCAAGCGTCAACAAGAGTTTAATACGCTCATGCTTGACTTCTATTCTTCTAATGACATGAGAGCAATGAATAAGTTTTTACGCAGCTGTTTGGATGAAAAAATCATTCGTAATTTCAAGCTAGATCTGAAAATCGGCTAACAAACGCTTCAAGAGGGACTTCCAACGCGTGGCATTTTTATTGTGCGTTGGTTTTTGTGGTTACGGTGTTATGCGGAAAGTTGGTAGTAGCGTTGTCAGCCCCTTAAGCGGGCGTTATGTGCTTCAAGGATGAACAATATGAATTACGATGAATTTAATGAATTTTGTGGCTCTTTCCCCGCTACTAGTCATGTTGTTCAATGGGGCAATTCTGATGTATGGAAAGTAGGCGATAAGGTATTTGCGGTCGGAGGTTGGAGCTCTGATGGGAAATCGGCATTTACTTTTAAGGTGTCAGACCTGAACTTTGATTTTCTGAGTAATTGTGATGGTTACAGACCAGCACCATATTTTGCTAATCGAGGAATGAAATGGATTCAGCAAACTGAAACGG
>NZ_VHSI01000038.1:0-4093 GCF_013048705.1 Vibrio sp. A11
CTGAAGTGCTCTTTGATGGTATTAATATTCATGGCAACACCTTAAAAAAGGAGCATAAGATCACAGCCCGCACGTCAGGTCAAACTTAACCTCGCATTGCGCAAAAAACGTTCATGATCTTGCCCTGGGCTGCACCTGCTCCCAAACTTCCGTGTCCACAAAGATTAATTTCGCCATCAAGTGAAAACCAACGAATATGAAATTGTCCATCGATTTTTGTAATAAAGGAAGTAACTGGTTGTCCAATTTCACGAGTGATTTGATGCAACTCGGAATCAGGAAGCCAACTAGTTAACCCTACAACGCCACAAGGATTGCCGGATGCTGATTCACCGATAAACACATCATAAATATCTACTTTGATAATCTAATACCTCGATTGCAATTTAACGCCCAATTAAGTAGCCCGAAACGCTACTACCAACTTACCGCATAACACCGTAATCACCGAAACCAACGCATAGTAAAAATGCCACGCGTTGGCTGTCCCTCTTGAAGCGTTTGTATGCTTTATTACCTATTGATTACATTGAACTTTTACAATGTTCATTGGTTAAAGCCACTTTAACTCAAAATGATAAACTTGCCTACTTTCAGCAATCATTGGTGCCGATAAGATCCCAAATAAGTTGAAGCGAAATAGCCTGCGGAATCAATAAACCAGCAACGCCAAAGGAAGAGACCGTTCAGCAACAATCGAACCTTTTGCGCACACAATTTATCAGAGCAGAGCCGGATAAAAACGCACATTCGCCGATAAACTTGCGCTAACCAAACACTGTCAGCAAGTAAGATGTTAATGAGATCCCAAACATGCTGAAGCGAAATAGCCGGTGGAATCAATGGACAAGCAACAACAAAGAAAGAGACCTTTCAGCGACAATCGAACCTTTTGCGCACAAAACTTATCAGAGCAGAGTTGGCCGACAAAACACAAGCATCGTTCAACTTTCAATCGCCACTAAAAAGAACAATAAACTCATAATATCAATAAATTAGAATAAGAAAACTTCTAAATCAGACTAAGTTTTCCCATTAAAATTTATATATTGATTTTGCTGAGGCTCAATAAAGCATAACGCCCGCTTAAGGGGCTGACAACGCTACTACCAAGTTTCCGCATAACACCGTAATCACTTAAGCCAACGCATAATGAAAATGCCGCGCGTTGGAAGTCCCTCTTGAAGCGTTTGTTATGTTTTATTACCTATTGATTATATTGAACTTTTACAAAATTCATTTGTTCGAAGCAGTTTAACTCAAAATGATAAACTTGCCTACTTTCAGCAATCATTGGTGCCGATAAGATCCCAAATAAGTTGAAGCGAATTAGCCTGCGGAATCAATGAGCAAACAACACCAAAGAAAGAGACTTTTCAGCAACAGTTGAATCTTTTGCGTACACAATTTATCAGAGCAAAACCCGACAAAAAAACAAAAGCATCGATCAACTTTCAATAGCCACAAAAAAGAACAATAAACCCATAATATCAATAAATTAGAATAGGAAAACTTCTAAATCAGACGGAATTTTCCCATTAAAATTGTTTAATTGATCTTGCTGAGGCTCAATAAAACATAACGCCGCGTTAAGGGGTGAGCAACGCAACTACCAACTCACCGCATTGCACTAAAAACTAATAAAATCAACGCATAACGAAAATACTACGCGTTGCGAATCCCTCTTGAACGCCTTGTTAGCCGTTGTTACCCGTGTGCATATTTTCTAATTTCACATGATGGGAATACGCCGACAATAACCCATCAAAGAGTTCATCGATACCAATGTCATCAAGGTCTAAAGATGGTTTTGAACGGTTATTCGTTATTTTCCTAATTTGCAGATAGTGAATAAATCCGCACGCTTTAGATACCGTTTTTAATTCCTGATTGAGCAAATCAAGAATCTCATTCAAGCCTTTCGAGTGAACTTCCGTGATTTGACTTTTAAGAAAACCACCAAGACTTTTATTAGACGTAAATATTTCAGACTGTTGTAGTTGCTCTAAATATACTCTTTGTAGAGAAACCAATTTTGTAGCCATATCTTTACCTCTAAGCTGAAAAGCCAGAATCGGGTTTTCTTTAGATAGAGAAATTATTGTCTGCTCATACTCAATAATGAAGCTTTCAGATAGTTTTGGAGTTATTTGTTCAATGACATTCGAAAAATACCCCAACATTAAATCCTGGTTTTGTTGTGGTATAGCTATACCTTCAATTTTTTTCTTATCTAAGTATTTCTCGCATTTTTCAAGATACTTTTCGTATAGCTCCGTAGATGAAAAAGAAGACGCTAAGACATATGCCCTAAATTCTAATAAATAGAACAGAACTTGGCGTGTAGTTCTAAGCTTTTCAGTTCTAATTTTGAAGAAGTAACCAAAGCCACTAAAGATCGCACTTAATGTGATCCCAACGATACCTATTAGCGATGCAACAACCTGAACTTCCATGCTTTCTCCGAAACGGCTAACGCCGCGTTAAGGGGTGAGCAACGCAACTACAAACTCACCGCATTGCACTAAAAACCAATAAAATCAATGCATAACGAAAATGCTACGCGTTGCGAATCCCTCTTGAACGCTTTGTTATGTGCGTGTTTCAGATTGACACAGAATCCCTAACTCAGCCTGCTTCTTTTTACTTAAACCACTTGAAACAATTCTATAGGATTCAGATAGATAATAACGTAACTCATCATCAAGGCGACTTCCCGTTTCAGTTTGCTGAATCCATTTCATTCCTCGATTAGCAAAATATGGTGCTGGTCTGTAACCATCACAATTACTCAGAAAATCAAAGTTCAGGTCTGACACCTTAAAAGTAAATGCCGATTTCCCGTCAGAGCTCCAACCTCCGACCGCAAATACCTTATTGCCTACTTTCCATACATCAGAATTGCCCCATTGAACAACATGACTAGTAGCGGGGAAAGAGCCGCAAAATTCATTAAATTCATCGTAATTCATATTGTTCATCCTTGAAGCACATAACGCCGCGTTAAGGGGTGAGTAACGCAACGACCAACTCACCGCATTGCACTAAAAACTAATAAAATCAACGCATAATGAAAATGCCACGCGTTGTGAATCCCTCTTTAACGCCTTGTTAGGCTTTTTTCACGTGTGACACAGCTGCGGCGATGACATGTAGAGGGAAAAACAGTTCTTTGCGACCATTAATAGTCCGTTTATGTGACTTTTCACCTTCTTCTGCACAAATTTTTATACACCAACCAAAAACCAATTGCTCGTGCGTCTTATCAATTAAGTTGTTACTACAATACTGAGCCACAGAATAATAGTCAGAAATATCTGATTCGGTTTCAATCGAATGTAGCTTGTCTCCAAGAAGGTTAAGCTGTTTTTCATGAGCAAGAAATTTTTCATGAATCCGCTTTTCAGCCTCTTCACGTTGCTCGATTTCCATTAAAACTAATTTAGCTAATTTTTTGACTTCTGAATCTTGAGTAATCACTGGAGCTGGATACTCACCGTACTTAGTCAATGCTGGAATAACATCATGAAATAACCATCGTTGAAATTTTTTACCGGCATAGCTTCTATCACTAGATAGAACTCTATAAAGACCTGGTTGAGTAACGAAAATTTCTTTTTCCTCTGAGAATGCACCATTAACAACAGGAACCATTATATATTCATCACTATCCAAAGCTTGAAGCTGAGCCTTAAGGATACCTGCCATTGACTTTATAATATGGCGTTCATCGTGTTCTCTATTTTCACGATTCAAAGTACGGATAACATCAACTAAGGACACATATAAAATATCTTCATAATCTCTGTAAGTCCTAATGTCACTTCTACCGTTTTCTCCCTCATAAATAATTTCTATCAATTCATTTTTCATAAAACCCACCTAAAATATATCAATTAACAACAAGTAAGCCTAACGCCCGCTTAAGGGGCTGACAACGCTACTACCAAGTTTCCGCATAACACCGTAACCACCGAAACCAACGCATAATAAAAATGCCGCGCGTTAGAAGTCCCTCTTGAAGCGTTTGTTATGTTTTATTACTTATTGATTATATTGAACTTTTATAACGTTCATTTGTTCGAAGCAGTTT
>NZ_VHSI01000039.1:0-3820 GCF_013048705.1 Vibrio sp. A11
TAAAACGGAATGGAGTACGCATCGATTGTAACCTTTGATTATGAGCCAAATATAAATTTAGAGATTGATAACAAAGGAAGGCATTATCACCATCAATGCCTGTCGATGTCTAGTATCGCCTAACGCCCGCTTAAGGGGCTGACAACGCTACTACCAAGTTTCCGCATAACACCGTAACCACAAAAACCAACGCATAATGAAAATGCCACGCGTTGGAAGTCCCTCTTGAAGCGTTTGTTATGCTTTATTACCTATTGATTACATTGAACTTTTACAATGTTCATTAGTTCGCAGCAGTTTAACTCAAAATGACAAACCAACCTACTTTCAGCAATCATTGTTGTCGATAAGATCCCAAACAAGTTGAAGCGAATTAGCCTGTGGAATCAAGGGGTCAACAACACCAAAGGAAGAGATCTTTCAGCAACAATTGAGCCTTTTACGAACAAAATTTATCAGAGCAGAGCCGGACAAAAACGCACATTCGCCGATAAACTTGCGCTAACCAAACACTGTCAGCAAACTAGATGCCAATGAGATCCCAAACAAGTTGAAGCGAAATAGCCGGTGGAATCAATGAACCAGCAACAACAAAGAAAGAGACTTTTCAGCAACAATCGAACCTTTTGTGTACACAATTTATCAGAGCAAAACCCGACAAAAACACAAAAGCATCGTTCAACTTTCAATAGCCACAAAAAAGAACAATAAACTCATAATATCAATGAATTAGAATAGGAAAATTTCTAAATCAGACTGAGTTTTCCCATTAAAATTTATATATTGATTTTGCTGAGGCTCAATAAAGCATAACGCCCGCTTAAGGGGCAGACAACGCTACTACCAACTTACCGCATAACACCGTAATCACCAAAACCAACGCATAGCAAAAATGCCACGCGTTGGCTGTCCCTCTTGAAGCGTTTGTTATGTGCTATTTTTCAACATCGTAAGCTGCTGCTGCGCTCTTTAGTTGTTGAATGTCTGATGCACATAGATATCGCTTTAAGGCTTCAAACTTCTCTGTGGGCCAATCATAGATTTGCATTTTCAACAGTTCGGCAATTACCGATTCGTCAAAGCGATATTTGACTAATTTGGCAGGCGTGCCACCAACAACACTATAAGGGGCAACATCTTTAGTTACCACGCTATTTGCAGCAACTATGGCTCCTTCTCCGATTGTCACACCAGGCATAACCATTGATCTCATCCCAAGCCATGCACCATCATGGATAAAGGTATCACCTTTGCCTATATACGCCTCATCAATGTAGTCCATAAATGGATATAAACAGAACCAATCCGCCCTATGGGTATGATTACCACCCATTAAGATAACTGCCTCTGCGCCGATGCAAACGTAATCACCAATATGGAGTTTATCGATTTCCCACCTAGGTTCCCATTCACGACTCACTTCATCACCATGAAGATACCGAACAACAGATTCCTCAAATCCATTGTCCCAGCAGTCACTGTAATAACTATGAGTGCCTTTGATAGAAATATTAGGGTTAGTTACTACCTCATGGAGTAACTGAAATTTTGACCAATGCTTCTTGTGCAGACTAAACCTCAAGCTAATGTTAAATAATAAGAATTATTGAAATAACACTATGCCGTCAGTGAATGCGTGGCTGCTTTAAAAGAGGAATAAGTTTCATAAAAAACACCGTTAATTGAAAGGCGTGAATGATAGCACATAACGCCCGCCTAATGGGCTGACAACGCATCACCACTAAACTCAAACGCAACAGCCGTAACCACCGCGACTCAATGGGACTGGAAACGCCACGCGTTGGCAGTCCCTTTGAGGCGTTTGTTATGCTTAAGCTTCAACACTTTACATTTGAACCAACTCAAGAATAACCCACTGAAATCATTGACCAAACTTCGAATTTTCTTGAACTAGAACTGACTCAACTTTTACCTATGAACTGACCAATGCAGGCTTTCATTTAGTAACTAGGCCAATGTAGAAAACCTCTCCGACAAACCCACTCACCACACATGGGCACGACAACTCAATGAGGCAATAACACTGAAATTTACAGCGACAGACACATTGCCGTTTCATTAGGCAGCGAAAAACAATGCTCAATTGCCGACTGACTTTCAGCCTGTAAGTAAAGGCACCAAACTGCTCAAAACGACTTGAAAGAGCAAAACTCAACTCGCGCAGAACTCAATATTCCAATGAGGCAATAACTTGGAATTTACAGCGGCAAACACATTGCTGTTTCATTAGGTAGCGCAAAACAATGCTCAATTGCCGACAGACTTTAAGCCTGTAAGTAAAGGCACCAAACTGCTCAAAGCGACTTGAGCCAACAATACTAACCCCGCGCAGACTCAACATTTCAATGAGGCAATCACTCAGAAGTTACAGCGCCAGATACATTGCCGCTTCGTTAGACAGCGAAAAACAATATTGAATTGCCGACAAAACCTGAACGAAATGCCAAAGGAATAGACAACCACAAACTACTGATTTTTATGGATTAAGCATAACGCCGCATTAAGGTGTGAGCAGCGCTTGGCTATACTTGAGCGAAGCGAAACTGCCAAGCGTTGCGAATCACTCTTAAATGCTTTGTTATGCCTCTAATATTTATGGCACGAGATCATTTTCTTTAGGTAGTTCTTTATTTAATACTGTTTGACGAATAAGTTCTCGCAAAATCTCAGCTGAAACATCCACAGATTGTGCAAGATCACCTTTGATCTTTGAACCATGGACTGCAGATGACCTTGAATTATATAGTCTTTTTACCAGTTCAAATTTTTCCTTTCGTAATTCACTATCATTAGGATGAAGAAAACGTGCTATATAAAGGCTAATTCGAAACCTAATTTCAGAGCTAGCCCCAAACATACCCTCAATACCAGCCCAAAGGACAGCCATCTGTATTCTTGGCATTGAGTGCCACCTATAAGATGCTAAACAATGTACAGCTGTTTGAAATTTATCATTATCCAATAGTAATTGAGCATCATGAAAGTGATTTATAATCCAATCAGTGTCTTCGACACTCAATTTATACGGTAAAGCTTGAGTTAAACCTTTAAAGTATAAATTCGTCGCATGCAGATTAGTTTTTTCAGAGATTAAACTTGCTTCCGAACTTGATTGAAGATTAAACCCTATCTCTGTGTTGAAGATAGCACTGAGTAGAAGTATATCCCACGAAGAGTTCCAAGCTTTAATTGCTAGATCTTTTTGTGTAGACGCTTTTATTTCAAGCTGAGCAGTAATCCTAGGAATAAATGCCGCAACAACAGCTATGTCATCCGCTTGCGAGCATGCTGAAAGAGCTGTATTAAAATCAAGGTGTGATGTATCTGCAGGCATCAACTTCATACTGTCGGAGAGTGATATACCTGAGCTAACTTCTATGCCATTGAGCAGTATGTAAGTTTTTTGTTCTATTTCATGTTGTTTCATCTATCTCTTCCTGACGCACTCGGGAGGCATAACGCCCGCTTAAGGGGCTGACAACGCTACTACCAAGTTTCCGCATAACACTGAAACCACCAAAGTCAACGCATAATAAAAATGCCACGCGTTGGAAGTCCCTCTTGAAGCGTTTGTTATGTGCCATTATACTAACGTTTAACTATGTAATACATTGTACAACTAAAGGTGCTGTTATGAGAACAGAAATGCTAAGTACTCGTATAGACCATGATACCAAAGTTGCTTTTACTAGCATCTGTGACGAAATGGGTCTTAGTACATCACAAGCTATTAAAATTTTTGCAAAAGCCGTGATTAATCATGGTGGTATTCCATTTGACTTACGTGTGCCTCAACCAA
>NZ_VHSI01000003.1:0-277143 GCF_013048705.1 Vibrio sp. A11
TATTCCCGAAATCTCAATGATCGTTTCGTACTGGGTAGAAGGTTCAATTATTCGCATAATGCGAGTTCTACACCAGAAGCAGAAATTCCCTACCGATTGATTGTAGTCGGTGGGCAACTAACGCCCGCTTAAGGGGCTGACAACGCTACTACCAAGTTTCCGCATAACACCGTAACCACAAAAATCAACGCATAATAAAAATGCCACGCGTTGGAAGTCCCTCTTGAAGCGTTTGTTATGCTTTATTACCTATTGATTACATTGAACTTTTACAATGTTCATTGGTTAAAGCCACTTTGACTCAAAATGATAAACTTGCCTACTTTCAGCAATCATTGGTGCAGATAAGATCCCAAACAAGTTGAAGCGAATTAGCCTGCGGAATCAAGGAGCAAACAACATCAAAGGAAAAGACCGTTCAGCAACAATCGAACCTTTTGCGTACACAATTTATCAGAGCAGAGTCGGAAAAAAGCGCATAACCACCGATAAACTTGCGCTAACCAAACACTGTCAACAAGTAAGATATTCATGAGATCCCAAACATGCTGAAGCGAAATAGCCGGTGGAATCAATGAGCAAGCAACACCAAAGAAAGAGACCTTTCAGCAAAAATCGAACCTTTTGCGAGCACAATTTATCAGAGCAAAACCCGACAAAAAAACAAAAGCATCGTTCAACTTTCAATAACCACCAAAAAGAACAATAAACTCATAATATCAATAAATTAGAATAGGAAAACTTCCAAATCAGACTGAGTTTTCCCATTAAAATTTATATATTGATTTTGCTGAGGCTCAATAAAGCATAACGCTTATTACACTGAAACATGCCGTCTTTTCTTCCACGCTACCGCCGCCTTTTTAGAGCAAAGGTCGAACAATCGTAACATAATAATCATCTGATTCATCATGTTATACACCATCGCAATGAGAAGCAGATCTAAATAAACGGCAAAATGCCACTTAGTTATTGACAGCCTATAAAACCCACATCACTGTATATAAAAACAGCAAAGGATTTATGTATGAAATCTCAATTTCTGCTTAGCGTCAAGGAATATATGCAAGTCAGGTATTATGCTAACAAAACTATAGAATCTTATATACATTGGATAACGCAATATGTGGTCTTTCATAATAAAACTCACCCTAATCTATTAGGCTCTCGTGATGTCGAACAGTTTTTAACCTACTTAGCTGTTGAAAAAAAAGTAGCAACCAAAACACAATCATTGGCTTTGAATGCACTGAGTTTTTTGTATAGGGAGATCATCAAAGAGCCATTGACACTGGAAATGAAATTCCAAAAATCTCAATTGGAAAGAAAGCTACCGATCGTCATGACGCGAGAAGAAATAAAACGTTTCTTTAATCATGTTGATCCAAAATATCAGCTTCACATCAAACTACTTTATGGTTCAGGACTAAGATTGATGGAATGCGTTCGCTTACGTGTACAAGATATCGATTTTGATTATGGAGCTTTGAGGATATGGCAGGGAAAAGGAGGGAAAAATCGAACAGTAACACTGGCCAAAGAGTTACACCCTTTAATCAAGGAACAAATATCACTAGCAAAACGATACTACGATAAAGATATGGGAACGAAAGGTTATGGTGGCGTATGGTTGCCTAACGCATTAAATAGCAAATATCCGACAGCACCATTCGAATTTCATTGGCATTACTTATTTCCATCTAACGCATTATCGGTTGATCAGGAAAGCAACTTATTACGTCGGCATCATATTAATGAAACCTCATTACAACGAACCGTAAAAAGAGCAGTAAAAGAAGCTGAAATTAAAAAATCAGTATCTTGCCATACGCTAAGACACTCATTTGCGACCCATCTTCTCGAATCAGGAGCTGATATTCGAACGGTACAAGAGCAGCTTGGTCATGCTGACGTCTCAACGACACAAATTTATACTCATGTATTGGATAGAGGAGCAAACGGGGTATTGAGCCCTTTATCTCGCTTATAAAAAAGGAGAGCCTAAGCCCTCCTTTCGATTAAACAGTTAAAACTCTATTACAGAGCAGCTTTCGCTTTCTCAACAAGAACAGAAAATGCTGCTTTGTCGAATACTGCGATATCTGCGAGGATCTTACGATCGATCTCGATAGATGCTTTCTTAAGACCATTGATGAAACGGCTGTAAGATAGACCATTTTGACGAGATGCAGCGTTAATACGTGCGATCCATAGCTGACGGAACTGGCGCTTTTTAGTGCGACGGTCACGGTAAGCGTATTGGCCTGCTTTAGTAACGGCTTGGAAAGCTACGCGGTAAACACGTGAACGTGCACCATAGTAACCTTTAGCTTGTTTTAGAACTTTCTTATGACGTGCACGAGCTTGTACACCACGTTTTACGCGAGGCATTATGTCTCTCCTAAACTAAACGATAAATAAACTAAAAAGAATTAAGCGTATGGCAACATGCGCATAACACCAGCCACTTCACATTTCGGAAGGATTGAGTTAGGGCGTAGTTGACGCTTGTTCTTAGTAGTACGCTTAGTCAGGATGTGACGTTTAGTAGCGTGCTTGTACTTAATACCACCAGCTGTTTTCTTAAAACGCTTAGCAGCACCTTTGTTGGTTTTCATCTTAGGCATGATGAATAACTCCGCATTGTAGTAGTTTAATAACAATGTAATTAGGGCGAATAAAACCCAGCTTTTAATCACTAGGTTTTATTACTTGCAATGCCGTTAATTACTTCTTTTTAGGGGCAAGCATCATGATCATCTGACGTGCTTCAATTCTGCTCGGGAAAGATTCTACTACCGCGATATCAGCCGTATCTTCTTTCAAACGATTCAAAACATCAACACCGATTTCTTGGTGCGCCATCTCACGGCCACGGAAGCGAATAGTTACTTTCACTTTGTTGCCTTCTTCAAGGAAGCTAGTCAGGTTGCGTAGTTTTACCTGATAGTCTCCGATATCAGTTCCAGGACGGAATTTTATTTCCTTAATCTGGACCTGTTTTTGCTTCTTCTTCTGCTCTTTAGCAGCTTTACTCTTTTCAAAGAGGAATTTGCCATAGTCCATCACACGACAAACAGGTGGCTCGGCGTTAGGGCTGATCTCTACAAGATCCATACCAGCTTCTACGGCCGCTTCTAGTGCTTCGCTGATTGATACAACACCAACGGATTCACCATCTGCGCCAGTTAAACGAACTTCACGAACGCCACGAATTTCACCGTTTAAACGGTGCTGGTTTGGTTTGGCCGGCTGTTGGCCACGTCTTCCGCCTTTAATAGTTTATTCCTCCAGATTGAGCTGACGGCTAGAAACTTCGGCTTGGATGTGAGTTATGAAATCATCCAATTTAAATTTACCTAAGTCCTTGCCCTTTCGAGTACGTACTGCAATTTCACCAGCTTCCATTTCTTGGTCGCCACAAACGAGCATATACGGTACACGTTTTAAAGTATGTTCGCGGATTTTAAAGCCTATCTTCTCATTTCTCAAGTCCGCTTTCGCACGAATGCCACATTTTTGTAGCTTTTGTACGACTTCTTGAGCGTAATCAGCCTGTTTATCGGTGATATTGACTACCACGGCTTGTTCAGGAGCTAACCACGTTGGGAAGAAACCCGCATATTCTTCGATAAGAATACCGATAAAGCGCTCAAGAGAACCTAAAATCGCACGGTGAATCATAACCGGGACTAAGCGCTCATTACTTTCACCAACGTAGGTCGCGCCTAAACGTGATGGAAGATTGAAGTCCAATTGAACTGTGCCACATTGCCATGCTCTATCCAAGCAATCATACAAAGTGAATTCAATTTTAGGACCATAAAAAGCACCTTCACCTTCTTGAATCTCATAGGCAATACCCATTGCGTCAAGCGAGTGTTTCAGGGCCTCTTCAGACTTATCCCAAATCTCGTCACTGCCTACTCGTTTTTCAGGACGGGTAGATAGTTTAACCGCAATATTTTCAAAACCAAAGGTGTTATACGTGTCGTACACCATTTTAATGCACGATGTTACTTCTTGTTGAATTTGATCTTCAGTACAGAAAATATGCGCATCATCTTGAGTGAAACCACGCACACGCATAATACCATGTAATGAACCTGAAGGTTCGTTACGATGACACGATCCAAATTCAGCCATGCGCAAGGGTAAATCACGATATGATTTCAAGCCTTGATTAAAGATTTGTACGTGACCTGGGCAGTTCATCGGTTTAATCGCATATTCACGATTTTCGGATGATGTGGTGAACATCGCGTCCGCGTATTTATCCCAGTGACCAGAACGTTCCCATAGAACGCGATCCATCATCAATGGACCTTTCACTTCTTGGTAATCATATTCCGTTAATTTATGACGAATGAAAACTTCTAAATCACGGAAGATAGACCAGCCATTATGATGCCAGAAAACCATCCCCGGCGCTTCTTGCTGCATATGAAAAAGATCAAGCTGTTTACCAATTTTACGATGGTCACGCTTGGCCGCTTCTTCTAAACGAGTTAAATGAGCTTGTAGTGCTTTCTTATCATGAAAAGCCGTGCCATAAACGCGTTGTAACATCTTATTGTCACTGTTACCACGCCAATACGCGCCAGCAACACTGAGCAGTTTAAAATGCTGACAAAAACCCATATGAGGTACGTGTGGACCACGACACATATCGATATATTCTTCGTGATGATAAAGACCAGGGCGATCATCACGAGCAACATTTTCGTCTAAGATTTCGATCTTATAAGGTTCACCACGAGATTCAAAAGTATCCCGAGCTTCCTGCCAACTGACTTTATGCTTAACAACCGCGTATTTGGTTTTAACCAAATCTTTCATTCGCTGTTCGATGCGCTCAAGATCTTCTTGTGAGAGCGAATGATCAAGATCGATATCGTAGTAAAAACCACTATCGATGGTTGGACCGATAGCCATTTTTGCTTGCGGATAAAGCTGCTTAAGAGCATGCCCTAATAAATGCGCGCAAGAGTGACGAACGATTTCTAATCCATCAGCCTCATCTTTAACCGTAATAATTTCAAGGCTTGCATCATGTTCAATCAGATCGCAAGCATCAACACGTCGGCCATCGATACGGCCTGCAATGGTTGCTTTAGCAAGACCAGGACCGATAGATTGAGCGACGTCCATGGTAGAGACAGGGTGATCAAATTGACGCTGACTGCCGTCAGGAAGAGTAATAATAGGCATGAATAATCCTTACAGTGGTGTTGCACACCAAGCAACACGTGTTCAGTACGTTAAAAGTAAACATCGATGGTCACTCGGTAACACGAATACCGGATCATCAACGTTGGACGATTGTACCTAGGTCACATCCTTAATGTAAAGGATGAATGCGAAACCAAATAAATAAGCCCGTAGCATTCCACCACGGGCTTAATATCAGTAGTAATTAAGCTTCGCTAGGGCGACGGCTTGAAGTACTTGGGCGATCACCGCGATAGCTGCTACGGCCATCCGCGCCGCGGTTGCGGTCAAAACGGCGCTCACCTTCACGAGGAGGACGAGAATCACTGCGTGCTGGACGTGGTGCACCATCACGAGCGCCACGGTAACCACCACCATCACGGTTACCTTCTGGACGACGACCACGTGACTCACGGAAGTCATCAAAATCACACACGACTGCACCCACCTCTTTCTGGCGAATGCGTAGCTTACGCAATTTACCCGTCACATCGCTAGACATGCTTTTTGGTAACTGAACAAACGTATGGCCTTGGGCTAATTTAATCGCACCGATAGAACCTTTGGTTAGACCAAGTTCATTAGCTAATGCGCCAACGATATCTTTAACTTGTACACCTTGATCACGGCCAACTTGTAATTGATAAGTATCCCAATCAACATTACGCACGTTATCACGGCTACCAAATTCACGACGACCATCACGGCTGTCTGTACGGCCATCACCCGACTCACGGCGATCACGACGACGAGACTTATCACGCTCAATCGCAGCCAACATTGGGTCTTCACCAGTATAAAACAGTGGACGTTTACCCTGTTGACGTTTAAGTAAAATAGCCGCTAGCGTCGTTGCATCAACCTCTAATGAAGCTTGCAATTTCTCAACCAATTCAGCAAACTTTTCTAGTGCTGCATGATCTTTGTCTGCTTCTAACTCAAGACCTAGCTGAGTTAAGCGCGATTCAGCCACTTTATCACGATGAGGTAGCTGGATCTCTTCCATTGAAGTACGAGTTACTCGTTCAATGGTGCGTAGCATACGAATTTGGTTGGTGCGAACCAGCAAAATCGCTTTACCCTTACGTCCAGCACGACCAGTACGGCCAATACGGTGGATGTAAGATTCAACATCGAATGGAATATCATAGTTGAATACGTGGTTAATACGTGGCACATCAAGGCCACGAGCCACAACATCCGTTGCGACTAAAATATCAATCACACCTTGTTTGATATGATCAACGGTACGCTCACGCAACGATTGAGGAATATCACCGTGCAAAGCTGCGGCTTTAAAGCCACGCGCAATTAACCAATCGGCTAGACGCTCGGTATCTTGACGGGTGCGAACAAACACGATAGAAGCGTCAGTTTCTTCAGTTTCAAGTAGACGAGCCATGGCTTCGTCTTTCTCTACACCTTTAACAACCCAATATTGCTGCTCAACTTTTGCCACAGTTTGGTTTGAACCGGCCACGTCAACACGTGCAGGATCACGCAAAAAGCGGTCAACAATGTCTTTAACAATCGGCGGCATAGTCGCAGAAAATAATACGCGCTGCGCTGTTTCTGGCGATTGCTCCATGATCCATGTGACGTCATCGACGAAGCCCATTTTCAGCATTTCATCAGCTTCATCTAAAACAAAGGTGTGACACTCGTCCAAATGTAGACGTTCACGAGTGATCAAGTCTTTAACACGACCAGGCGTACCAACAATGATATGAGCGCCAGATTTTAAAGCGCGCATTTGATCGACGATGGAGGCGCCACCGTAAATCTCTAATACTTTTAATCCCTTGATATTTTTACCGAGGGTTTTAATTTCCGCGGCAACTTGAATCGCTAACTCACGAGTTGGTGCCATAACAATTGCTTGTGGCTTGTACTGAGTGAGGTCTAGCTTATTCAGAAGCGGTAAAGAGAATGCGGCCGTTTTACCGGTACCGGTTTGCGCTTTACCTAATGCATCACGACCTGCTAATAAAAGAGGTATCGCGGCAGATTGAATTGGGGTTGGAGTAACAAAGCCCATTTCGTTTAGGGCAGAAAGGAGTGTGCTGTTTAGTGCTAAATCACTAAATTGAATAACGGTTTCTTGCATGTGGATCCCACTAAAAGAATAAATAACTAAGGTCCCACGTGCTATACCATTTCCAACCAATCCTAAAAGAAGAGCTGATTCCGTTCAGATGCGGATGAGTCTCAAAAAGCATCAAGCCACTAGGGACATCTAAGGGAGGCGGATTATTCACTAAAAGCATAAAAAAAGCCAGAAAAAATTGAATTTCATCACATATTTTTTCTTAAAGACGACAAAAAACACAATTTGTATGAACTTAACGCACCCTTTGAAGAAACTTTACTCACCACCTCCTACTTCTTGTCAAAATGACAAGGGGCTTTATCTCATCAATCTAGCTTGCCATCTGCACTGATTCTTTAAACCAACAAGATAATCATCAATATATAAGCTCAAAAACAAAACGGATTTTTCCTACACCCACTGTTTCTTTAACTGATATCCAATCATTCATGCTTACCGAATAATGGGCAGGACTTAGCGAAATGGTTGGTCTAATTCCGCATAAAGCAGTGGCAACCTATTATTGAACAGCGTTTTTTAACATATTCGCTGATAAATAAAGAAATAAGAATAAGTCGTTATTATTTTTAAGGATAAGTAATGAAAAAAAATCTGGTCTCTCTTTCCATCATCGCTGCACTCACAATGACAGCCGTGAGCGTTAATGCCGAAACACATTCTGATTCTGCGATCGATCAATCAGGCTGGTGGATCGGTGCTGCGTCTGGCGTGACAACTGCAGATGGAAAATCCATCACTGGTCACAGAGATAAAGCCGTTAGCCCCAAACTTGAATTAGGATACGATGTCAACCAATACTGGGGGGTTTACACCGGTTATGATTATATTCATCGTTTAGGTGTTGATAAGCTACATATCGGATCTTTGGGGGTCAAAGGTCAATATGAGCTTATGGATAACCTCTCTGTATTTGGTAAATTAGGCGCATCCTATATCTATTCTGATATCAGCTCATCCAATATAAAAACAGACACGTTTACTGGTTCAGCAGGCATTGGCCTTGAGTATCAATTGACTAACGCGATTTCAACAAAAGTGGGTTACGACTACTATGATCGCGTACAGGTTAAAGAAGGCCGGAATCCACACCTACACCAGATTTACTGGGGGATGGCGTATAAATTTGGTCAACCAGCAACACCAAAAGTCGTAACTGAGCAAATTGAAGTGATTCAAGAACGTGTCATTGAAGTTCCTGTTCAGGTTGAAGTTGCTAAAGCGGCTCGTACTGATTTCCTACTGCCTTTTGCTTTAGGTAAATCTACGCTTGAAGATCTCTCTTACTTCTATCTCAATGAAGTCGTCGATGTGATGCGAACTAACCCAGCGTTGGTTGCCCATCTAGTCGGTCGTACAGATAGCACTGGTTCTGATGCGATCAATAACAAGATTTCAGCGCAACGTGCTCAAGTGGTTTCTCAATACCTTCAATCTCAAGGTATTGATGCAAAAAGAATTAACGTATCAGCGGTCGCAGATTCTCGTCCTTTAACTCAAGGCAGTGCTGATACCGAACGTTCAGTACAGATCATTCTTAAATAGACCTCATGCCCTCTCCTCGGAGAGGGCATTATCCGCACTACCCCATCCTATGGTTGAATATCGTCCAACTCTTAATTCGTCACTTTTCTAAACTGTAAGCTACCCAACTCAAGCAAAAGAGCACGCTATACTTTTATCTTATTGCCAAGTACCATGTAGACCATGGCAGATTGACAAAACTTCCCCACGAATAAACCACCTATTTAACATTCACAGAATCGCTTTTAGGCAGTGACAGGGAACCCAATCGCACTTTAAGAATTAAAGGGTTACAATTAAACATGTTTCAAGACAATCCACTTCTTGCTCAACTCAAACAACAAATTCAAGAAAACCTACCCAAAAAAGAAGGTCAGATTAAATCGACCGAAAAAGGCTTTGGCTTTCTTGAAATAGATAGCAAAAACAGTGTCTTTATCCCACCACCTTATATGAAAAAATGCCTACACGGTGATAAAGTCATGGCAATCATTCGCACCGAAAATGAGCGTGAAGTTGCTGAACCACAAGAATTGTTAGAGCCGTCATTAACGCGTTTTATTGGCCGTATAAAAATTCATAAAGGTAAAATAAACGTTGTCCCTGATCATCCGCAACTGAAGAAACTCCCCCTGCGAGCCAAAACTCAAAAAGGCATTAATCCACAAGAAATGCAGGAAGGTGATTGGGTCGTCGCGAAGTTAATCGGTCATCCACTCAAAGGCGATACTGGTTTTTTGGTTGAAATCACTCAAAAAATTACCGATGCTGAGGATAAAATTGCCCCATGGTGGGTTACCTTAGCAGAAAATGATTTACCCAACTGTGAACCTCCCGGTTTGGAGCATTGGTCACTGAACGATGATTCTGCTTTGCAGCGTATCGATTTAACCCATGTACCGTTTGTAACTATCGATGGCAAATCAACCAAAGACATGGACGATGCGTTATACGCGATTCAGCGCCAAGATGGCGGATTTGATGTCACGATAGCGATAGCCGATCCCACTGCGTATATAACCGCTAATGACAGTATGGATAACGTCGCACGCGAGCGTGGATTTACTATCTATCTTCCTGGGCGCAATATTCCTATGTTACCGCGGGAATTAGCGGATAATCTTTGCTCACTGATCGAAAATGAAACTCGCCCAGCTCTGTGCTGTACCTTAACGGTCGATAAAGACGGCGTGATTAATAGTGAGAGTATTCGTTTTTTTGCAGCTTATATCCGATCACAAGCACGTCTTATCTATAATGAAGTATCAGACTGGTTAGAAACCGGTGAATCTCAATGGCAACCAAGTTCTGAAATTGCGCAAGTTGTCCGGGATCTGTATGCCTTTTCTCAAGCTCGTGCCCAATGGCGTGAAACTCATGCGGTGGTATTCCCAGAAAGGCCAGATTATCGCTTTGAACTCAGCGAAGATAATGATGTTATTGCTATTCACGCCGATAAGCGTCGTAGCGCGAATCGCCTCGTTGAAGAAGCGATGATCACCGCCAATATTTGCGCAGGTAAAATACTACAATCGTCTTTTTCAACGGGCGTATTTAACACTCATGCCGGGTTTAAAAACGATAAAATTACCGATGTTATTGCGCTTATCAAAGAACACGGCGCTGAGTTTGATGAAGCTTCACTGACCAGTCTAGAAGGATTTTCTGCCTTACGACGCTGGTTGGCCAGCCAACCGACCGCTTATCTGGATAATCGCCTACGTAAATGGCAAAGCTACAGTGAAATTGGCAATCAGCCTTTGCCTCATTTCGCAATGGGGCTGGATATCTATGCGACATGGACATCACCGATCCGTAAGTATGGTGATATGGTGAACCATCGTCTGTTAAAAGCCCATATTCTCGGTAAAGATCCCGAACAATGGCCTGATGAGCAATTGGGTGAAGAGCTAGCCATTCACCGTAAGCATCATAAAATAGCCGAGAGAAATGTTGCCGACTGGCTCTATACACGCACTCTTGCCGAAGAGCCGAGCAAACAGACCCGCTTTACTGCTGAAATTTTTGATATTAACCGAGCGGGTATGCGAGTTCGCTTACTCGAAAATGGCGCAAGTGCTTTCATTCCGGCCACACTCATTGTCGACAATAAAGAGCGAATCGTCTGCCATAGTGAGCAAGGCGTCTTAGCGATTGATGATCAGCCTACCTATCGACTCGCTGATACATTAGAAGTCGTCTTAACCGAGGTTAATCAAGACAATCGGAGTATTGTTGCGAAACCAACCCAAACCTTTGCTGAGCTAGCAACGCTGACCGATGACACCGGCGCCGAATCAGTCTAAAAAACAAATCGGTATAAAAACTAAGGGGAAGCATCGGCTTCCCCTTTTTATCACTGTCATACAGGTAGAATTAAAAGTGCAGTTGAATGACCGAAACCACCACGCATGCTGGGCGACGTACGCCTTCTATTTCTACTTTGATTTCGCGTTCAATCTCTAAACCTTTTTTCACTGGCGTCACTTTGAGTAAAGTACTGACAGCGCGAAGACGATTCCCTGCTTTGACTGGATAAGGGAATCGCACTGAATTCAAACCAATATTGACAACCATTTTCGCGGTCGGAAAAAGCGGTTGATTGGCATCAACGCTATCGGTCAGTTTTGGTAACAGAGATAAGGTTAAAAAACCATGGGCAATAGTGGTTTTAAATGGAGACTCTACAGCGGCTCGCTCTGGATCGGTATGAATCCACTGCTGATCCTCGGTAACGTCAGCAAATTGATTAATGCGCTGTTGATCGACGGCTAACCACTGCCCAGTGTGGATAACTTCACCTAACTTATCCGTCAATTCATGATAAAGCGCCTGTGCTTCTGGTTTTAAAACGATTTCAGCGGGCAACTGAGTATCTTCATTCGCTGGCTGATGAAACTCTTTCACCCACGAAAAAAGCTGACGACTGTTCGCTCTATCTAAAAAACCATCCCAGTACTCACGTACCACTGGCGACATCCATTGCTTAAATTCCGTAGTCTTGACTAAATTTTCAGCACGATGCTTTAAAAGATCGCTCACTTTCATCAGAACCTCATTCCTAACAAAGAAACACTGCTAATTCGTTAATTTTGAGACACTTCACACTAATCCGCAAACACTTTCGAGCGCACACCTGTATGCTATAGCCTGTTTATTATTAATAAACAAACACTTATCAATAAAACATTATTTTATTAGCAACCTCAACCTAGAGTAAATACTTCATCTTGATCCCCATTAACCTATTCGCGTAGATAATGTTTTCAAAAATGTAGGCTCTATCTCTTTTATCCCTTCCGATAACCAAAAACCGTTTCCTTCAGTGACCGCAAATAAAAGGTTTTTCCGCAGTGCTTCTCTGTTTTTCAGTTTGTTATTTTGAAAATGAAACTGTTGTATCTTCTCATACAACAGATCCGCTAACTGTTTCGTTTGCTCATTCGTCAACGTTACTCGACATAAGCCAAGCTGAGGAATATGGCAGTTAGTGAAAACATCCTGCTTTAACTTGCTCGTAAACAGTTGATCCAGTTTTGAACCTTCATGAAATGAGTAGTAAGGAGGCGTCAGATAATTGATCCCCGAGTTGTGCGGCTTAATCTCAATCAGCCCCATTATCTCTAATGCCCGCAAATAAACATAGACACTTTGATCGGAAAGCTGGTTTTCCTGTTTGACATGTTCAACGGGTTTGCCCTTTACTCGAATTTCGTTAAAGAAGTCATAAAGAAACGGATATTCAAAGAAAAGCTCATCTCGCTTTTCGCCACTTAAATCCAAAGTATCAGTATGAATTTCACCCGCTAAGCGAACCAACTCTTCAAGGTTAGTATCCAGTATTGAAGCGTATTCAAGCAGTTTATCGAGACTGATTGATTGACTATGAAAATGGCGTTTCAGTGTTGATACCGGAACATTAATTCTCTCCGACAACTCGCTATAAGTGACATTTTTCTCTTTTAATTTTTGGCGTAATGCTTGCAGTAATAAATTGGCGCAGAAACTCATACAACATCCTTGCTTATGTGGTGCGACATTGGCACCTGCTTATTTTTATCGGCTGATCCGACCTGTCGGCAGTTAAGCACAATAGCTTATTTATATTCTGCGGTTCAATAGCTCAATAGATGAAACTTTACGGTATCAATAAATAACACCCCACAAATCACTCCCAAAAATAGATTGCTTGAATTAAGTCAGTTGAGTTACAAGCATGTTAAACAAATATAACAGTCACATGAATCGGTATCACTAAGGAATGGTTTAACTCACATTGATGAGTAACGACTGGTGAAATACACATGATGAACTGCCACACAACACACATTGCAACATGGAAGTTAATACATGCAAATCTACTCTTCACCACTGATAGTGATGCTATCGTCATTGCTGATGATCAGTCATCAAGCCGTTGCCAACACACAACCTTTTGTTTACCCACAAGAGTCAGAATCGGAATCTGAGCAAAGCGCTGATTTTGTACCCAGCTATGCAGCCAGTTTAACTTTTGGTTATGATTCAAATATTTACAACAAAAATGATTACCGTTCAGAACGTAAGCTATGGTGGAACAGTACACTCAGCCATACCTTTGCTCCTCATTATTCAGTTTCACTTTCAACTGGCGCTTATCGTCCATTACAGCAAGAGCGCGGTGATTTTTTTACTGACACGGCTCTCGCTTTACATCGACAGTCTCAATTTACTTTTGGTGAAACGGGACGTATTGGCTGGCAAGCTCAATTCACCCTGCCAACATCAGAGTTTTCACGTAAAGACAAACTGACGACCGCCTTAAGGTTATCAACCCCTATCCAATGGCAAGCGGTCAATATAGATTGGCAATTTACACCTCGCTTACGCAAAAATTTCCACCGCTATGAAACCATGGGCGAGCGTTCGCTAACCGAATGGATTTACGGTTTTCACTTTCTTGGCAGTTACCAGTGGCGCGATTTTACTCTCAGCAGTTCAGTGCTGGGAGGCAATACCATTAGCTACGCTGGTACACGACGTAATTCATTCGATTATGCAGGCGATGTCAATCTCAGTTACCGCGTAAACCAACATGTGGCGTTTAATGTCGGAGCCTCAAACTCCGGTGTTTATTACGATGCCGCACAGGGTACCTTGGGGAACATCGATCTTTTTGATGCAGATAGAGTGATTTACTCCGCCAGTATCAGTTTGAACTATTAACAAACACCACTCGATTTATAACAAACCATCACACATTCATTGCTTTCATCGGCATAACCCATCATGGGTCATTATTATCCGTTCAATAATGACTCATTGTCTGTGCTTGATGAATCGGTCGATGTGTACGAGTAAATAAACACAACAAACATAGGTAGCAATACGATGAGAAGACTCTTGTTAGCATCGTCGATTACCGTCATTTTGGCGGGATGTGGCGCAGATAAACAATCTTATGACACGCTTCCCCGTGATATCAAAGAAATCGCGGTAAAAGATCTTAAAACAGAAGGTCGCTGGTTTTACGTTCCAACCACTGGTGCCGCTCCGCGCTTTGCGATTAATCAGTTTCCTTTTTTACAAGGTATGCCGCGTTATGCTGAGCTATGTTTTAGCGAGCGAGGCCTTGAAGTACGAAATTTTGATAGAAATTATCCAAACAGCAATTTGCCAAAAGATCAAAATGGTTTTTGCATTAATCAACCTCAAAATTCGGTTGGTATGGATACACTCACCAACTTCTCCCATATTTTAACCATTCCAGGAGATTTTGCCGCCTACCGCTGTAATGAAGATCGTTATGGTGACTGTACCAATAAAGAAGAAAAAAATACCGATGCAGATCTCCCTTTTCGAGCCAATACCCACTTCACGCCTAAACCAGAAGGTTTATTAGTTGCTGAGTTAAATTGGGAAGACTTTTATGGCATCCGCGATGGTATTTCTGAAGTTGGCAATGCAGAGCTGATCTCTTGGCAATTTGACCCAGCTGACGGGGTGCTTAACTTTGAAATTGAGCGTACTTTCCAAATCGACAAAAGTAAAATCGGCTCTTTCATTAACTGGAGTACCCGAGCTGGCTTACGGGATGCTATTGAAGATGGCGCGTTTAAGTCTCGTTTTCATTACTCATTAGTCCATGAAAGCCAATTGGCTGCTGCTGATTATCAGCCAATACCTTATGCTGTAAAAGATGAAAATGATATCGGCTTTTTTACTACATCATCGAAGGTACTAAACCCAATTACTAACCGTTATGACCGTACAGTCACGTATCTTAACCGTTTTAATCCTAATGCTCCGATCGAATATTACTTAAGTGATAGTTTCTTTGATCCAAAAAACAAACTGTTTTTAGATTCAACCCTAGAAACCATTGACTTAATGAATAAAACCTTGCAACTCATTGAGCCAGATTCAGGCAAACCTGACATCACCATAGTCAACCGTAGCAAACCGATGAATATCCATCCAGGTGACTTACGCTATAACGTGATTAACCTTATTGATGAACCTTTAGCCAATGGCCTGTTAGGTTACGGACCATCGGTCAGCCATCCTTTAACAGGAGAAATCGTCAAAGCTCATGTTAACCAATACTCAGGTGTAGCGCGCGCTGGTGTGCCTATGTATTGGAACAATTTGGTACGTTTTTATAATCGTGGCCAACTAGAAAAAAGCTTAACTGATCGTAAAACCATAGAGCAAGCAACTCAAAATAGTCAACTCGCTATTTCACAAGAGCTTGAAACACGTTTAGCGCAACAAACCGCACTACAACTTGATGCTTCACGTCAACGCGTCGATGTTAATGGCGTTTACATTAACCCACATGATAGCGATTTACATACCACTCAATATAAACAGAAACAAACTCTCCCTGAATCGCCATTTAATATACTGGATGAAGATTTAACGTTCGATGAGCTTATTCAAGCAGAAGAGAGTCGCTTAGCTTCCTGGTCGGAAAATAATATCTACCCTGTTGAGGCGAGTTGGGTTTCTGCTACTTCTAAAACTTTACTGGATAACTTACCACTAGCAGATGAAGGCTTTTACCATACGATCGCAAACGAAGATGGTAAACAAGTTCGTCAATTAAAACGTTGGTCTGAGTTACCAAAAGATCTTCAACAGCAAGCCGCTGATGCCATTACCGTCACCACCTATGCAACGACACTGGTGCACGAAATCGGTCATAACTTAGGTTTAAGACATAACTTTAAGGGCTCTAACGACAGTGATAATTTCTATACTGCTGAAGAAGCTTTTGAATTAGGCTTAAACAATATCCCAGCCTACAGTTCAATCATGGATTATGCGCCCAGTATGTTGGACCAATTGCCGACTTGGGGTAAGTATGATCTAGCGGCGTTTAAGTTTGCCTATGGACGTAAGGTGGATGTTAAAGCTCCAGAAATTGCTCAAGCCCTGTTTTTAAATGATAACACCGAGCAAGCATCAAGCCTGATTGACTGTACTTTAAGTGCCAGTAACACACTCTACACCTGTGATTTATCTAAATTTGATAAGCAACATTATCAAGCGAGCCAATATGGAGAACATCACGAAAAGTTTGAATACGTGCGATATGGAGCGCTGCATTATATTAACGAGCTAACCAAAGCAAACAACATACAAGATGTGACCGCTTTCCCTTATCAGTTCTGTACCGATGGAAATGTCGCATTAAACAGCGATTGTAACCGCTTTGATGAAGGCACCAACTTAACTGAAATCGTTCAATATTCTTGGCAACGTTATCTTGATGGTTATGATACTCGTAATGCAGGTGTCAATGGTGTGACCAGCTTATTTAATAGCGATTATCCACGTTACATCATGAATCGCGCTAGAGAGATGAACCAAATTCGGGAAATGCTAGAAGATTTAGAAAGTATTGATTATCGCTTGCAGCGTTTTGCTCCAGCAGGAGCGAAACCTACTGATTTTATCGCCAGTTATTGTGCAATTGAAGATAATAAAGATGCTTGGTTCTGTGATCGTTCACAAGCCGCACAATTGGCAGCTCAATTCTTCTTAGATGTTCTAAGAACGCCTGAACATCAGTGTGTTATCAGAAATACTGCTGGTACTTCTCGCGTTGAATCTTTCGGAGTCATGCTCAATGCAGCGTCGCATCTAATCCCAGTGAATTACGACATTACTAATGCGTCATGTTTTGATTCTGTTGGTAAACAAGTCATTAGCAGCTATGCGTCTGGTTTTTCTCCGATTGCTGAAACGGAAAATGGGCGTTTCATTAACTCAATCAATAGTTTTGATCCAGATGCACCATGGTCAAACGCCGTCTCTGTTTTAGGGATTTGGCCAGATAAATTAATTGCCAGCCAAATGTTAGCTCGCCGCTATAGTCTGCGTAATACAAATGAAGTGAGTTTTGCTAACTTACTTGATTTACCTGGTGTAAAAGCTCAATTTGACGAAATCATGCTCAACCTTGTTGCTAAAGAGCAACTACTAGAGCCTGTGCGCTTAATTGATGCCCAAGGTCAGGCGTTTAACTTACCTGCCAATAGTAGTGTGACGGTCAACTTACATAAAACAGAACTGATTGAGTCTTTACCTTTTATGACTCCAGGCCTAGCTCGTAGCCTTAATATTTCAATATTCCGCCGTCAGAATTTAGCGGAAGCTATGCTATCTATCGCGGCAGGGAATATGCACACCAATGATTGGGTGCTGCGTTCTCGAGCCACTGCTCAAGCCGATAGTTGGACTAAACAATTGCCACATTTACGCATGAGTAATGAAGGTATTGACTTTGATATTGATGGTAAAACCTACGTTGCCACCAAATCGAATACCATTGCTCAACGATTTGCGAAAAAAATGGTTAATAGTGAGGGTTACGAGCTGAAATTAGTCTTAGATCGAATCGATAATGACATTATCCTTAACCAAGTTGAAAAAATTGAAGCCGCTTGGCAAGGGATCTTGACCAGTATAGATCCAATGTTCCACAGCCCAATAGCAGCGCTCAATCCAGCATTAATTGAAATCTTTTATCAAGCTGAACAAGCTGAAGATGAAACAGTTGCAGGCATGTTCTTGAGATCATTGCTAACAGCAACTGAAACTGAGGTGTTACAAGGCATTGGTAATGCAGATAAAGATGGATTTTATGACCAGTACCAAAATATGACTAACGATAATACATTCGACCTAATGGAGTTATTTACTATTTTCCAACGCAGTCGAACTTTCTATAACTCACCTTTTGTCGAGCAATTTCTTCCTGCTCTTCAGCAGGTATACGCTGGTCATCAAACAGCAAAAGCTGATGAAAAATGGTTTTGGACCACTGACTTTTACCTATTAAATGCATATATCAAAGGTGATCTCGATCAGCTCTTAGGCCAAAACCTTAGAGTGTTAGACTCCTTACCTGTCGCTGGATGGCGATAAGGATAAACTAGCACGCTAATATTTAAGCCTCTTCGCTCATTTTTTGAGCCGAGAGGCATTAAATCTAGACACAGATTCAATCATTCTCTTGGCATCAATGCCTTTTATTGAATGAAAGAAACAAATATGCAACATTACCCATTGATAATTACACATGGAGCCGTGATGATGAAAAAAACACTCTTAGCGGTCGCTTTAAGCAGCAGTTTGCTTAGTGCGGCAACCATCGCCAATGATCTTTCGTTGGGCATTACTCAATTCCCAAGTAACTTACATCCTGTGATTGATTCAATGACAGCCAATTCGCTGATTATGGGGACCGCCTTTCGTGACATGGTCGCTTACAACCATGATTGGCAAAGTTTCTGTATGTTATGTACAGAAACCCCTGCTTTGGATAATGGACGTGCGGAAAAATACACCAGAGAAGATGGTACACTCGGTATCAAACTTACCGTTGAGCTCAAAGACGATTTATATTGGGGAGATGGTACCCCCATCACCACCAAAGATGTGCTCCTGTCTCATGCCGTTCTGACCGATCCAAATGTCAAAGGCATTCCCGGTTTAGAAAGCAACCGAATCATGGAGAAAGTGGTGGCTTTGGATGACAAGACCTTCGAGGTCTATCTTAATAAAGCGCACTTTAAGTACCGTGATTATGTTCCGTCTGTGCTCCCTGCTCACCTAGAAGAAGCGATCTATCGCGAAGATCCTACAACGTATGATCGTCGAACGCTGTACGTTACCCAGCCCACGCATCCTGGTTTATACAATGGCCCTTTTCGCATCACGCAAATTTCACAAGGTAGCTTTATCACCTTAGAGCGTAACTCGCATTGGAAAGGTCAAGCGCCGGATTTTAATCGCCTGATCTTTAAAGTCGTCGAAAACACGGCAGCGCTTGAGGCGCATTTGTTATCAGGTTCTGTCGACTACGTTCCGGGTGAGCTGGGCTTTTCGATTGAACAAGCCTTACAATTTGAAAAGCGTCACGCGAATCGCTTTACGGTCGAATACGCGCCAGGACTACTCTACGAACATCTTGATACTCAAATGGATAATCCGCATCTCGCCATTCGTGAAGTACGTCAAGCGCTGATGTACGGCATGAACCGAGAAGAGCTGGTCAATCGTCTATTTGAAGGACGTCAACCCGTTGCTCACAGTAACGTTCATCCACTCGATGTCACTTTCTTTGATGGGGTACATCAATACCAATACGATCCGGTCAAAGCTCGCCAATTGCTTGAAAAAGCGGGCTACACGCTGCGTAACAATGTCATGGTTGATAAAGAAGGTCGTCCACTCCAGTTAGAATTAATGACTACCGCCGGTAACCGCTCTCGTGAATTGGTCCAGCAAGTTTTGCAATCACAATGGCGACAAATTGGCGTACGCGTACAAATTAATAACCAACCCGCTCGCGTCTTTTTTGGTGAAACGCTTAATCAACGTAAACATCAAGCACTCGCGATGTTTGCTTGGGCGTCAGCACCAGAAAGCCCGCCATTAACTACGCTTCATTCAGCGCAGATCCCATCGGCACAAAATAGTTGGGCTGGACAAAACTACATCGGTTATAGCAACCCTGATATGGATGCGTTACTCGAAAAAATTGAAGTGGAGCTCGATGATGAAGCTCGACATCAACTGTTCCACAAAATGCAGTCACTTTACGCTGAAGACTTACCCGCGTTACCTCTTTACTTCCGCTCTGATAGTTATGTGATGCCAAAGTGGCTAAAAGGCGTGCGCCCAACGGGTCATAAATACCCCTCTACCTTGTGGGTAGAAGAATGGCGTAAAGATGGGGCATAAACCAATGAGCGAAGTATTATTAGATGTAAACCAATTACGGGTGACCTTCCATGGTCACCCAGCCGTGCATGATATTAGTTATCGTATCCATGCTGGTGAGATTGTTGGAATTGTCGGTGAGTCTGGCTGTGGCAAAAGTCTAGCGTCTTTAACCCTAATGGGGCTGCAACCATCGATTATGCAAGCCTCTGGTTCGGTCACGTTTGCCGGACAAAATATCCTGACCAATACCGCCGAGCAGTGGCAAAAACTACGCGGTGAAGGCATCGCGATGATCTTTCAAGAGCCAATGACCGCCTTAAATCCGGTGGTCACGGTTGGCGATCAAATTGCAGAAATGTTTCTTCTTCATCAAGGAGACAACAAAGCACAAGCGCGACAAAAAGCGATTGAAATGCTGGAACAAGTGCACATACCCGATCCATTGCGTCGCGCCAAAGCTTATCCACATGAGCTGTCTGGTGGCATGCGCCAGCGAGTGATGATAGCCATGGCGCTGGCGTGTCGACCTAAACTGATCATTGCCGATGAGCCAACTACCGCCCTCGATGTTACCGTACAAGCGCAGGTTTTAGACCTGCTTGAAGAGCTGAGAGAAACCACCGGCACCGCCATTCAATTTATTAGTCACAATTTAGGTGTCGTCTCACAACTTGCCGATCGCGTCGTCGTGATGTACGCCGGTCGGGTGGTAGAAGAAGGAACCTCTGATCAATTGTTTAGCGATCCACAGCATCCTTACACCCAAGGGTTACTCGCTACCCTACCGCGAATTGGCCACCGCCAAGCTCGTTTACCCGCAATTGCTGGGAGTGTTCCCCCGCTTGGGCAACGCAGTCTCGGCTGCCCATTTGTCGATCGTTGTCAGCAAGCGAAACCGCTCTGCCACCAGCAGATGCCAGCCACACTCCCCCTTTCAAACTCGCACAGCGTTGCGTGCCATCAAGTGGAGTTTGCCCATGCTAGTTAAACTCGATAATGTCAGCCAAGAGTATCCAATTGGCGACAGTGATTTTTTTGGGCGCCATCAGCAATATCTTCACGCGGTGGATGATATTTCACTGCAGATTAGCAGAGGCGAAACCTTAGCGATTGTCGGCGAGTCTGGCTGTGGCAAATCCACCTTAGGCCGAATGGTCTCATTGCTTGAAAAACCAAGTAAAGGCGAGGTGTACATCACAGGGCAACCGACCGCTAACTTAAGCAAAAAAGCCATGAAAGCGCTGCGTAAGCAACTTGGGCTGGTCTTTCAAGACCCTTATTCGGCGCTTAACCCTCGTATGACCGTCTCACAACTGGTCTCTGAGCCATTAGAAGTCTATGGTATGGGTAATCGTGAGCAGCAACGCGCTAAAGTATTAGAGGCATTATACTCGGTTGGCTTAAGTGAAGATGCACTCAACCGTTATCCTCATGAGTTTTCGGGCGGGCAACGTCAACGGATCTGTATCGCACGCGCATTAGTCTTGGATCCGGAGCTGATCATTGCTGATGAGCCATTATCCGCGCTGGATGTCTCGGTACAAAGCCAAGTGCTCAACTTATTTGTTGAGTTAAAAGAAACTCGCCAACTGTCGTTCTTTTTTATCAGCCATGATATGGCGGTCGTCGATCATCTGGCGGATACCGTTGTGGTGATGTATTTAGGGCGTATTGTCGAACAAGCGCCGCGCGAAGCTTTCTTTTCTGCCCCTGCTCATCCTTACAGCCAAGCTCTACTTGCTGCCGTACCCGAGGTCGCTCTGGGACGCAGACGTAAAGGCTTAGCGCTACAGGGGGATGTACCGAGTCCAATTAACCCGCCATCCGGGTGCACCTTTCATCCGCGTTGCGCTTTTGCTGATGAGCTATGCCGTCAGAAAAAACCCGCGATGCAAACGCTCGCCCACGCCAAACATCAAGTCGCTTGTCACTATCCGCAATTAGTGACCCATTCTGATGCGGTAAAAAATGATGCTCATATTGCTGTTATGGAGGTTTCATGAAAACCTATTTAGCTCATCGTTTTATTCAAAGCCTATTGGTTTTGCTGTTTGTCTCCTTTGTTTCTTACAGTCTTATTGGCCTGATGCCGGGCGACCCGATTGATTTGATGTTTGAATCCGATCCGACCATGACACCTGCCGATGTGGCAAGGATGAAAGCGTTATACGGATTGGATCAACCGCTCATCACTCGTTACTGGCACTGGCTAACTTCCGCTTTGCAAGGAGATTTCGGTTATTCAAGGCTCTATTCGCAACCAGCGATCGATGTCTTGATCCCAGCGGTAATCAATACCTTAAAATTAGTCGGCTTCGCGACTTTCTTCTCTTTAGCGATTGCTATCCCCGTCGGTATTATTGCCGCGTTAAAACACCGTAGCTGGGCCGATTATTTAATTAGCTTTGCTGCGTTTGTCGGCTTTTCTACCCCTGCATTTTGGCTAGCCTTAATGCTCATTTTACTCTTTTCTGTCACCTTGGGCTGGTTTCCGGCTGGCGGAACGGGACAAGCTGAAGGGGGCGGTTTTTGGTTAACCGCGAAACATATGGTACTACCGACGATCACGTTAACCGTGTTAAACGTTGCGAGTCACTCACGTTACGTGCGTGGCACCATGCTGGAAGTGATGCGCCAAGATTATATTCGTACCGCTAAAGCTAAAGGGGCGGATAATAAACGGGTGGTGATTCATCATGCCCTACGTAATGCGATGATCCCACTCGTCACTATCGTTGCCCTTGATATTGGCTTTATGCTCTCAGGAGCGTTAATTACCGAAACGATTTTTGCTTGGCCGGGGATGGGCAAACTGATTTTTGATGCCATTATGGGGAATGATTACAATCTGGCGTTGCTCGGTTTAATGGTGATTACCTTTACCGCATTGTTGGGTAACTTAGTGGCCGATTTACTATACGCAAAATTGGATCCGCGTATTTCTCTAAGCCGAGGAGCGACATCATGAGTCAAGGAACAACGACGATGAGTTCGAATGTTGTGCTTCCTGAGCAGCCAAAAGCTCAGCCAAGTGTTTCACCTTGGCGTTTAGTCTGGAACCGATTTAAGCGCCATAAAGCCGGTGTGGTCAGTGCCATTTTTGTTGTACTGCTGGTGATCCTGTGTTTCTCTGCCTCTTTAATTGCGCGTTGGATGGGTCATGACCCGTTTGACGTCAATTTCTTTGCTCGCTTAGAACCAGCGAGCAGTACCCATTGGTTAGGGACCGATGAACTGGGCCGTGATGTTTTTTTACGTCTCTTATATGGTGGGCAAATCTCATTAATGGTTGGCGCGGTGGCGGCATTTGCCACAGCGATTATCGGTAGCTTGATTGGTGTTTGTGCCGGATATTTTGGCGGAAAAGTCGATGCGATTTTAATGCGCATTGCCGATTTCACCCTCTCACTGCCTACCTTACCATTGATGATTGTTCTGGCCGCCGTAGACTTACGTAAGTTAGGTCTACCCGATGAATGGGTGCAAGGCGATACCATTAGTCTGTTACGGATCATTGTGATTGTCGCTCTCTTCGGTTGGCCGACTACTGCACGCTTGGTGCGTTCTGGCACCTTATCGGTCCGTGAGCGTGAATATGTCAAAGCCGCTGTCGGTTATGGCGCTTCTTCCGCTCGCATCATCCGTAAACACGTATTGCCGAATGTGCTATCACCGGTGATCATTTCGACCACCATGGCCTTAGGTGGCGTCATCTTGCTTGAGAGTGCTTTATCTTTCCTTGGCTTAGGTATTCAGCCGCCCCTGCCTTCATGGGGTAATATGCTGCAAAATGCCCAAGAAATGATTTGGCAATCCCCAGGGCTGGCGATTTATCCGGGAGTGGCTATCTTATTCACCGTTATGGCGTTTAACTTTTTAGGTGATGCGCTACAAGATGCGTTAGATCCTAAAGCTTAAACGCTCATCCTTTATCAAGATCATCTGCGCCGCCCCTGTATTCGAGGGCGGCTTTTTTTCAATCACTTTTATCCTTAAGATGGCTTAATGCAAAACCAGTGAGGGTGAGAAAAACAAGCACACTATTTTTCCTTATCCCGCTTGAAGTCCGTATTTTTTGCCTTATCTATATGGGTAAGCAACCTACATTGACTCTTAAACGTAGTAACGGGGGTAACGATGAATACCTTGCCCAATATCCATTTACAAGTCTCGGAAACTGCCTCAGGAGCAGCAAGTCCAAATTGGCCAGCCGTGATGGCTTTTCCTCAACGTAGCCAAGATACTCTTTTTTTACCGCCGCCAAAACGGGTAGTCGCTTTGATACCTGGTCTTTGGTTATGGCTAGACGTCATGAAACTTGCCAACCTTTGGAAACCGACGATTCATTAATCGCCCAGATCGACGAACAACCACCTCTATGAACGATTAACAATCAAGCCTTGTTGATCCAACCCAACGGGTTAAGGAGCGAAGAGATTGATTGAACAACACCGCAATAAAATACGAAACCGCTACAAAGTCATCAGCTCTGTAGCGGTTGGATTGCTATGATTCGCGGGTAAAAGGACTAAGCCGCTTTGACTTTATCGTCCGTTTTCACGCTGGTATTTTGGTTAATTAAGGCTTGGTGTAACGCACAAATTGCACTGTTATAATCACCGTCTTCCACCACAAATTGCACATTAACATTGCGCATGGATGAGTGAGCCGCCATCGGGTTGACCCCTGCTTCCATTAAAGACTGCATGCCTTTGCCAAGTGCGAGGTTGGTATTAATCGAGGCTCCAATCGCCGAGATTAACGCGACCATTTTTCCTGAAATCGACGCATTCGGATAACGCTTCTCTGCTTTATACAAGACATGATTCAAGTTGTCGCTCGTGCCACTCAAGAAGTAAGTCATTGAATTTGCGTTCATTTCTTTACCGACTAAATGCACTTTCGCTTCAGCAATGATTTCCATCAGTTCATAGCTGGCATTATCAACATTACCCACCATGCTTTGATCAAACATATGTAAGGCGAACACCTTATTACGCCCAGCAATGATCTCGACTTTATTGGCTTCCGGTTGATGATGGTTTGAAATCAGCGTACCAGGATGATCCGGCTCAAAGGTATTTTTGACTCGAAGCTCGATACCTTTTTTACGTAATCCAGCCGCGGCGTTAGGATGAATCGCTTCCATACCCAAATTAGCCAACTGATCGGCGACATCAAAATTCGTCAGTCCCAGCGGGCGAACTTTCTCCGGCCCAACGACTCTAGGGTCTGCGGAGCTAAGGTGATATTCTTTATGAATGATCGCTTGGGAGGCATTGGTTAATACGGCTATCCGGCTAAAGGTCATTTCGCTGTAGCCGCGATCATAACTCTTCATCAAGCCTTGGTCGCAATAAGCGTAACCGGTAACAATGGGTAACTCTCGCGTCACATCAATATCAGCAAAGGCACGTTCAATCACCTCATCCAACTGGCCACGCGTTTGTTCACTCCACCCCGATAAATCGACAAACCGAGCATTAATGCCCAACGTTTTCAATTTCAGCGTGGTGTTATAAGCACTGTGCGCTTCGCCAATAGAAGAGAGGAACTCTCTAATTTGTGGTAAATAATGACGCAATGAAAACTGACCATATTGGCAGGTTTCTAAAATATTGTTGACGCAATTGACCGCTTCAGAAAGACGAGAGCGAATAAACTTATCAGCGCGAATTCGACTCATGGGATCGGCAAACAGATTTTCGTTGATCATCAACATCCGCTGTTCAAGCTCGTATATCGCGTCTTGCCAGTGTTCATCACGCTTAGCAATCATTTGATAAATACCCGGTTTCCCGGTGCGTTTACACTCTAAAAGTGCATCGGTCATCCCTGAATAAGCCGATACCACAAACACTCGTCCATACGGGTTCGTCGGCTTTAAAAAAATATTGTCCAGTACAGCATCAAACGCCGACATGGAAGTACCACCGATTTTTTCTACGGTGTAAGACATAAGGTCTCCTTGTATTGAATATCGGTTAGGTGATAAGCAGCGTAATAGACTTTGATTCGTTCAACATCCATTGACGCTGCTTATGGTCAGTGGCTCACTCAACGAGGGGATAAACACCATCTTTATCGTGGACTTCCGCTCCCGTTATCGGAGGATTGAATACGCATGCCATCACCATATCGGCCTCTTTATTGGCTCGTAGATAATGCTCATCGTGCTTATCCAAAATATACAGAGTACCTGGTTTAATCGGGTAAGTTTCACCGCCAACGACTTCTATCTCCCCTTCCCCCGACATGCAATAGACCGATTCCAGATGATTTTTGTAGTGTATGTGGGTCTCGGTATTTTGATAAATCGTCGTGATGTGAAACGAGAACCCCATGTTATCGTCTTTGAGCAACATGCGAACACTTTCCCACGTTTCGGCGACGACGCGACGTTCACTTTGTTGACATTCTTGTAATGTTCTAACAATCATAATTTTTCCTTAGGATGCTTTTTGAATAAACTGCGGAGCGACGTTTTCCACCGCTTGCTGGAAAATCGTTAAGCCTTGCTCCAGTTCATTTTCACTGATCGTCAAGGGGCAGAAAAACTTCACCACTTCATCTTGTGGCCCTGCGGTTTCAATCACCATGCCTAAGCGGAAACATTCGCGAGCAATCTTATTGGCGATATCGCCATCTTGACATTCAATACCTTGCATCAATCCACGCCCTTTTAAACGCGTAAATAGGCTTGGAAAACGGCGGATGGTCTGCTGAATCGTATGGGTGACTTGTTCAGATCGGGTTTTAATGTGCTGTTGAAAATCATCATTAGCCCAATAGGTTTGTAAGGCTTTCGCCGCCGTCACAAAGGCGTGGTTATTGCCACGGAAGGTGCCGTTATGCTCTCCGGGCTTCCAAACATCTAACTCTGGTTTAAACAAGACGATCGCGAGCGGTAAACCATAACCACCAATCGATTTCGATAACGTCACTATATCTGGCTTAATACCAGCAGGTTCAAAACTAAAGAAGGTTCCTGTACGTCCACAACCGGCTTGAATGTCATCGACAATCATCAGTACACCGTGCGTTCGACAAATTTTACTCAGCTTTTGCAACCAAGGGTAAGAGGCTGCGTTTAACCCCCCTTCACCTTGTACGGTTTCCAATAGCACAGCGGCGGGTTTATCCAAACCAGAGGACGGATCGCCAAGCATGGTCTCAAACAGCGCTAGGCCATCGATATCGGCATAACCGTCGTAAGGAATACGAGTCACTCCGGATAGCCCCATACCAGCACCACCACGATGATGTTGATTCCCTGTAGCGGCTAAAGCGCCATAAGTACAGCCATGAAAGCCATTTGTGAAAGCCACAATATTGGTTCGCCCTGTCACTTTACGCGCCAGTTTCATCGCCGCTTCAACCGCATTCGTCCCCGTTGGTCCGGTGAACTGCACTTTATAATCAAGCTGACGCGGCTCAAAAATGTAGGTTTGTAGCGCATGTAAAAAATCCGCTTTCGCCTCTGAGTGCATATCCAAACCGTGGGTGATGCCGTCTTTATCAATGTACTCAAGCAATGCCTGTTTAAAAATGGCGTTATTATGGCCGTAATTTAACGAGCCTGCGCCCGCTAAGAAATCTAAGTAGGCATCACCATCTTGGGTATACAACCAGCTTCCTTTTGCTGTGGAGAACACAACAGGAAAATTATTGGCATAAGATTGAACGTTTGATTCTTTCTTTTTGAAGATATCCATAACGATGGGATTTATCCTTTTTGGTTGGTGGGAAGAGAGAGCGGGATACGGTACAAGTATTCCGTGTCATGCTCGCCATCAAAGTGGCGAGTCTCATCGAGAAAAGTAGACACTTCACCGCGTTCGCCATGTGCTCGATCCAGCTTTTTAAATAATTTCCAAGAGCCTTGGTTATCACGAGTAATGGTCGTTTCTAACACTCTGATATCGCTCAATTCATCACGAGTCAGCAGCTCATTCAGCATATGGAAAGCCAGACCCATACCTCGCGCAGTGGGACTCACTGCGACTTGCCAAATGAATAACTCATTCGGCTTATCCGGCTTGCGATAGGCTGAAATAAAACCGACCAATTCCTGATTACGCTCGGCTATCACACAAGTGTTTTGAAAGTGGGTAGATTGTAAGAAGTTACAGTAAGCGGAGTTTTCATCCAGCGGAGCACACTGTGCTATCAGATCATGGACTCGCTTACCATCCGTTCGGTGTGGAACCCGAAAAGTCCACTCATCCTGAGTGTTTTGCATAATTTCTGGGTATGCAACCCAAGGCGATGCCGTCATCATAGTTTGATACATATTATCCATTAGAACTCTAAACAAGTTTCTTTTATAAACTAACAGTCTCAGCGACTTTTTCAAGCTTGAATTTTACCAAAAAAGCAAAATAACTACTTAACCCAATGATAAATATACATAAAAAATAATAATAAAAATAAACCCATCACAGAAAAAAGATTAGATGTGTAATAATAATGACAGTTTTATGAAGATAGAATGAAGGGGAATATGAGGATAGAACTGGGGCAAGATCACTCAGGCGAACACTCAATATCGCCTGAGTGATCATTCACTTAACAGGGCAGTTTGTCGCAGCGTGCAGCACAAATAAAATCGTTATTGTGCAGTCCATTAATCGCATGGGTCCACCAAGTTAATGTCGTTTTACCCCACTCGACCGTGATTTTAGGATGATGATGCATCGCTTCAGCAAGGTTGGCTACCTGCTCAGAAAACGCCCAAGCCTGCTTGAAGTTATTAAACCGATAGACTTTTTCTAACTGAGGAACACCGTCTCGATGCACCAGTGCCCATCCATCAAGTTCACTCAGTAATGTCTGCTGCTGATCTTGAGTTAAAGCAGTTGCGTTGCTATCACAGGCTTCACAACGTAATTCATCCAACATAGTTTTCTTCCTTTACAGTAAATGGCGCTGGTAGTAAGCCTAGTGCCATGGCTTGTTCAACATAATGCATTAAATCTAATTGACTGAGTGAGTAAAGCTCACCTATCTCTTCCAATACATAATACACCGGCTGAATATGATCGATTCGATACGGGGTACGCAGTGCTTGTAACAAATCAAATCGCCGATGCTGCGTGTCTGGTTTATCTAGCGCGCAGCGTGTTTCGGCAGGAGAAGAGAGAATACCGCCGCCATAAATTTTGACGACCCCTTGCTCTTTTACTAAGCCAAACTCAACCGTAAACCAGTACAAACGAGCTAAATAAGCCCGTGCTTTAGGAGAAGCATTCTTGCCTAATTGACCGTATCGATGAGTAAATGCCGCAAAATCCGGGTGCGTTAACATGGCACAATGGCCATAAATTTCATGGAAAAAATCGGGCTCTTGTAAATAATCAAACTCTTGCCGAGATCGTAAAAACGTTGCAGCGGGAAATTTTTTATCGGCCAATAACGCAAAAAAATGATCAAAGCTGATTAAGGCGGGAACGGGGGCAATTTGCCAGCCGGTTTCTCGATCTAAGGTATGATTAAGCTCAGATAGTCGTGGGACTCTATCCGCTGACAGTGCCAATAAATTCAATCCATCTAAGTAAGGCTGGCAAGCGGTCTCGCTAACAATCGACTGCTGACGAGCGACAAGATCGTGCCACACACCATGCTCTTCTTCGCTCCAATCGATCTCACCGTGTTGATTGAGTGATTTAGCAACGTAACAACTCATGACGGAATCTCCGTAACATTATTATTACATTTAGCGTATTCACGGTTGCTTCAATCTGCCATTCCTCTGCAAGGATTGGATTGACTTATCTCTGTAACAATTTATTTACATTCGTTGATGGCGTTCCCCCCTATTGAGTATGCCTTAATCTATAATTTTGCTTGTTTATCAATCTTCTTTTTTGACTTTACAGCAATCTATACAACACTTTTGTTATCTAAAATTTGCTAACTTGAGGAAGACATGTCTCACTCTGACCCGATTTGGACACCTAGCCAACAACGTATTCATGCTTCTGAACTGTACCAATTCATGCAACATCTTCATCAACAAGGCTATGCAATGACTCACTATGATGAACTGCATCAATGGTCGGTTCAATCTTCCGAACGGTTCTGGAGTGAAATCTGGCAATATTGTGATGTGATTGGCTTACGTGGAACATTGCTGTCAACTCAAGGCGAGGCACGCTGGCCGCCATTCATGCCGAGTCGAGATACCGTTTGGTTTCCGAATGCTGAGCTGAATTATGCAGAAAATTTACTCGCCTATGCCTATCAACAACCGGAAAATATTGCTCTTTGGTTTCACAATGAGCGTGGCCAGAGTCGCCACTTAACGTGGCAACAACTTTCTGATCAAGTCTGCATGATTCAACAGTGGTTGATACAAAATGGTATCGGTCGAGGGGATGTGGTCGCGGCGTATCTACCTTATATTCCAGAAGCTGTCGTGGCCATGCTCGCGACCACCAGTTTAGGGGCAATCTGGACATCAACTTCCCCGGATTTTGGGGTTAACAGCGTGGTTGAACGCTTTGCACAAGTGGAGCCTAAAATTCTATTTTGCTGCGATGGGTATACCTTTTCAGGTAAAACGTACCAGATGCATGAGCAAAACTCCCAAGTAGTGACGCGATTACCGACGCTCAATAATGTCTGCCAAATTGATTATCTGCAAAAGCGCGCCTATAACCCAAGCATCAATGAGCATTTTTCCCATTGGGCATCCATTCTCGCTAGCTATACACCAAAAGGATTAACCTACCAACGCGTAGCATTTAATGATCCTTTGTTTATTCTTTACTCTTCAGGCACGACTGGACAGCCTAAGTGCATTATTCATTCTGTCGGAGGAACTCTGCTGAATCATCTGAAAGAGCACCAATTACATTGTGATATCCAAGCTAACGATCGGGTGTTTTACTACACGACCTGTGGCTGGATGATGTGGAATTGGCACGTATCAACACTCGCGAGTGGAGCGACCTTAGTGATTTTTGATGGTAGCCCAATCTATCCGAATCCCGATGTTCTCTGGCAGTTGGCTGAGCAATCACAAACAACGCTGTTTGGCACTTCTGCTATTTATCTAGAATCATTGCAAAAATCAGGGTTTTCACCCAACCAACATCATCACCTGGCGGACCTTAAAACGATCTGTTCTACTGGTTCAGTGCTCTATCCTCATCAGTTTGATTATGTTTATCAACATATTAAGTCAGATGTGCATCTCGCTTCGATTTCTGGAGGCACTGATATTTGTGGCTGTTTTGTCTTGGGCAACCCACTCTCACCCGTCTATCGGGGAGAATGCCAAGTTGCGGGGTTAGGCATGGACGTAGCGGCGTTTAACTCGCGGGGAGAAGCGGTCATGCAACAGCGCGGAGAGTTAGTCTGTCGCAACAGTTTCCCCAACCAACCGATTGGTTTTTGGAACGATAACGGCGAGCGCTACCATAATGCTTACTGGGCGAAGTATCCGGATACTTGGCACCATGGTGACGATGTCATGCGCTCAGAACAAGGCGGATTTCTCTTCTATGGCCGAAGTGATACGACACTCAATCCTGGCGGAGTACGCATCGGTACTGCGGAGATTTACCAAGCGCTTAAATCGATTACCGAGATAGCGGATGCGGTCGCCGTCGGCCAAAAGCAGCAAGGCGATGAAATTATTGTTCTTTTTGTTGAGTTGTCACAAGGTGCTTCGCTCAACGATCAACTGATCGAGACCATTAAACAACAATTGCGCACCCAATGTTCACCGAGACATGTACCGAAGAAAATCTACCCTATTTCTAAAGTACCGAGAACGCGCTCCGGTAAATTGGTCGAGTTAGCGGTTAAGCAAATACTCAATGGGCAAACGGTCGACAATCGTCATGCGATTGATCATCCTGAAGTGCTTGATGAGGTGGCGAGTTACGTCAACCCAACCACCTAATCAACCAACGCCGCACTCTACTCACATCGTCAGAGAGACTCAAACCAGACGTGTACGGCTATTTACGTCCTAGCGCAAAAAAGGCGGCTTGTGGTCCATCCGGGGTAGCGATGACAAACGCTTGTGCAACCTCAATGGTCGTAAAGCCTGCTTGGGTAAAAGCTTGTCTGACGTTGAGTTCATGTAGATGGTGATCGGCTAGCGCATTGTCTGCTAACCAATCCCACTGAATAAACAAACCACCTTGGTCTAGTAACGAGTAAATAATCTCGACTACTTGTGGAAAGTCATCAACGTAAGCACACACCGAAGCGGCGACGACAAGATCAAACTGCTTTCGAAAAGCTGGATGTTGAGCCACTAAGCCGCGCGTTAAACTATCGACCACAGGCTCGACATTGGGTAGCTCTTTTTTATCCAGCTCCTCAATCATCGATTCTGAGCTATCCAATGCGACGATAGTTTTCGCTAGGGGGGACATCATCTGACTTAAGAAACCCGTCCCACAGCCATAATCAAGAATATGCTTGCCATCCAAGGACGTTAAGGTCTTCAGTTGCTGAAATACCTGCTGAACAAACATCGTGTTTGTTGTATTGTTTTCCCAATTTTTCGCGAGATTATCCCAGTCGTGTACCATCATGGTCTCCGTATTACGTCTTGTATTCTGGTAATATGCCAAGATTAAACCAAAATAGAGTCAACTTCATAGCGTTAGCGAACAATCTTGGTTAAGAAAATACAATATTCATCGTAATGCTGAGAAAATCGGCAATGTAAAGTAGAAGTTATCAGCCTGATTAACGTCGCTCCCGTTTAATAATGGAACCCTCATGAACCTATCACAAATAGAAGCATTTTGTGCTATCGCCGATGCAGGCTCAGTTTCCGAGGCGGCTCGCCAACTGGAATGTAACCGAACCAAACTGAGTATGGCGGTAAAAGCGCTGGAAAATGAACTTAAGGTTGAGCTATTAGTCCGCAGTGGTAATCAAGTCACATTATCGGAAGCCGGTAAGGCTATCTATAAAGACTGCCAAAGCTTATTAATTACAGCGACCAGAATTAAACGCACCTGCTCGCAGGTGTGTGATGAATTTGCCGCTGAAATGTGGATTGCGCGTGATGACTCTCTGCCTGATGTGTTATGGCAAGATTTGGCTCATTCACTGAATAATTTATTTCCTAATACGTCCTTTAACATCGTCCTTGCCTCGAGTGGTGATCTAGCCAGTTTAGTCGCAACCGAGCAGGTTGACTTCGCGTTTGGTGTCGATTACGAGCGTTTGGACGATCCTCGTATCAGTTACCAGCCACTTGGTAAAATCCGCATGATGTCGGTCTGTAGCGTCAGTCATCCTTTAACTAAACTCAAACGAGTGTCCGATGAAGACTTACGTAAATCGATGCAAGCGGTGATGGTTTACCTCAATGATCAAGATAACTCAAACCTTGAGCCCTTTTCTCGCCGCTATATTGGTTTCTCAAGTTTTGAATATATGCTGGCGACCATATTGACCGAAAGCGCTTGGGGAGTGTTACCTGAGCCATTAATTCGCCATCATCTGCGCGAACAACGTTTAACCGTTATTCGCCACACCTACGGCTTAACTCAAGAAGATTATTGCATGTATACCATCCCTGGTGACGCAGAAAATCCAGCCATGCTTTGGCTAGCTGATAAGCTCAGTGATTACCTATTTGACTTTTAAATAACCAATGGCAGTCAGAGTCAATATTTTTGACAGCAAAAACAGCGCGCAACCTACTGTTTTAAATGGATTTATTTTAAATTCTTGTTTTTTTATTTAGATGTGTAAGTAAATTGAGATTGTAATAGACCGATTTTAAGCCAAAATACGTTTAGTTTTTAAATCGGTAGATGTTTTATGTGTGCTCAAACAAGTTTAAATGAAAATCGTGTCTTAACCTTCTCCGCCCTTATCGCATCAGTATTTGCCCTTGGCGGATTAGTGGTTGGTTTACTTGTAGGGTCATTAGTTATTGTCTTTGATGGAGTCTACTCTCTCATCAGTTTACTGTTAACATTATTGTCGCTGGTCGCTTCACGTTATATACGTAAGCCGTCTGATGCGCAGTTCCCTTTTGGTCGTGCGCTATTTGAACCAGCGGTTATTGTTATCAAAGGCAGCGTGATCTTACTACTCGTCGCCTACTCACTGTATTCTGCGATCGGTGCTTTAATCACTGGCGGTAGAGAAGTCGATGCTTCGATTGCAACCCTTTTTGGTACAGTCAATGTTATCGGCTGTGGCTTAGCATGGTGGTATATGGCAAAACTGAGTAAACGCCACGCTTCAGGCCTGATTGGTGCAGAGGTTAAACAATGGCAAATGGATACATTGCTCAGCCTTGCAGTAACCATCGGCTTTATTGTGGCACTGGGTGTAACTTTTACTCCCTTCGCTCACTATGCGGTCTATGCTGACCCATTGATGATGCTTGCTATGTCGTTTTATTTTTTAAAAGTACCTTTCGGGATGGTGAGAAATGCATTACGCGAAATATTCCTCATGTCACCGAGTAAAGATATTTGTAAGCGCGTTGATCAAAGTATTATCGATGCTTGTAAAGAATCAGAGCAAGATATTGAATTAACCGGAGTGACCAAAGTCGGTCCAGAATTATGGGTAGATGTGGATATCTATCCTGAAGACAACAGCGATGTAATTTTAGTCGATGATATCGAACAAACCAGAAAAACCATCGCTAAGCGTTTATCTGGGTTACCACTGAAACTACAAATTAACGTCAATATCGCGCGTTAATCCCTGCTTATCCTAACCAATAAACCCGCCATTTACGGCGGGTTTATTTTAGGTGCTCGCTTCAATCAGCTTAGGTTTATCACGCGTTAACCACCAACAGAGTAATGAACCCAACGTCACCATTGCAACCCCTTGCCAAAAGCTGGTATCGAGTATCACACCAAGAATTAACGATGAAAAAAGCGTCGATGTCACAGGGGTAAAATAAGAGAGTGTTGCCAATAACAACATATTGCCACGCAAAATAGCGATATTCCATAACGCATAACCACTGCCCATCACCACACCCGTCAGTATCACATTGAAGGTGGCGATTGGGCTAAAGCTCAGTGGTCCTTCTTGGCTTAGCGCGTACTTTATCCATAACACCATCGCTGTAGCGATAAAAAACAGAGCGATAGCATTTTGACCTTTTGCGATTAACTTCGTCACGTTGCAATAGATTGCCCAAATCACCGCCCCCATAAAGGCCAGCCCATAGGTCAAAGGATTACTGGAAATATTATTTACCACATGTGTGATAGAGAATCCGGCGTCTCCCGTTAAAGTCCAAACAACACCGGTAAAGGCCAGACCAACACTCGGATAAAGCCAAACGCTGACTGTTTTTTTACTTAAGATAACCGCTAGTACTACCGTGATCGCTGGCCATAAGTAATTAATCACCGCCATCTCTAAAGCCTGATGACGACTATTGGCCATACCTATCGCTAATGCCAAGCAGATTTCATAGCTGACAAATAACCCTCCTCCTATCAATAAATAGCGAAGAGAAAAATGTTGTCGTTTAGGGACACCAAGCACGAGTATTAAAAAGACAGCGGCAATAGTATAGAGTAAAGCTGCACCACCAATCGGTCCGAAAGCTTCAGCCACAGTGCGCATTAAACCAATCATTGCTCCCCACAATAAAATGGCAGCAATCCCACATCCTGTATAGTTAAAATGGCTCATTCCTGTTCCCTTTTATGCTCATTCGTTAAGCATTAATGACTTCCCAGCTGTGGGTGAGCTCAATACTTTCACCAAGCATTAAACAAACTGAACAGTATTTATTGAGTGAATCTGCCACCACTTGTTCAACAATTTCTGACGATACCTTATTCCCTTCAATCGTAAAATGCAGATTGATATGAGTAAAAAGACGCGGCGCCGTTTCTCGACGCTCAGTGATCAACGATACACGACACCCCGTTACCGCTTGCTGAGCTTGCTTTAAGCCATTAACCACATCTACTGAGCTACACCCCCCAGCGGCCATCAACACCATTTCCATCGGGCTGGGCGCAGAGGAGCCTGCATTACCATCCATTACGATAGAGTGTCCTGACGGTGATTGACCAATAAATCTTAATCCATCAACCCATTGTACTTCTGCTTGCATCGAATAACTCCTGTCTTTAGCCTAGATTGGCCTTGCAAAGTGAATATTATCTTTAAAATAAACGGGGCTTCATCGTGGCGAACCGATGACCACTACGGCAATATATCTAAGCCGATAAAAAAAGCCAGTTCGCTGTACAAAAGAAAACCCCACTAAGCTTACGCCTAGTGGGGTTCAGTTCTTACTCGCAGCAATCCGGCTACTAATCAAGTGCTCCCTGCATCAATTCCTTGATAGTCTGCTATATCCGTTAGCACATTCCGTTTCATCGCCATCCTAGCGGTGTCCCTTACTCTATCATCCTGATAGACGTGCCTTATTCCTTTAAGATGTCCATTAACCATCCGTGATAACCATCCTAGTTATTCGCGTCCTGCTAATGTCCTTTGCTTTCCTTGCCGATGTTTCATCCTGAATCATCGAATCTTCGTCCTGAAGATGACCTATCCTTGGGTCTTTCCTGTTCCGTGTCGGCTTCCTGCTGACAAATTCAGAATACGGCAACACGGTTTTTCAGCAAGGTGGTGAATGAACATGTCTATTCAGCTCAGCAAATCATTACAGTAATAAATCATTAAAAACAATAAGATAAGGGAAATACCACCGCTTTACCCATAACAAAAAACGCACATCTCTCACATTGATTGTAAGAGATCTCTCACAAAGCTTATCGCTAAATCACCCATAGCCGTCTAGCGAGGTGCGATAAAAAACGAGAGTTCAGTCTCACTCTAGTAAAGCCAAGCCTAACCAATCAACGTTTTTCTCGTGTGACGGACGCAAAATTTATCTAGACTAAGCTCTACAAAATCACGATCATGACTGACAAATAACGTTACGTTAAGGAAACCAAGATTATGATTTCAAAATGGGCGCAACGCTTCTATCAAATGGCCGAACTGGTTGGCTCTTGGAGTAAAGATCCGTCTACTCAAGTCGGTGCTGTGATCACCAAACAAAATCGTATTGTCTCTGTCGGCTTTAATGGTTATCCACACGGGATCTCTGACAGTGCAAATACCGACGACCGTGACATGAAATATTTAAAAACATTGCACGCTGAAGAAAACGCGATTCTGTTCGCTAAACGTGATTTGGATGGCTGTGAAATTTATGTCACTCATTTTCCGTGCCCAAATTGCGCAGCAAAAATCATTCAAACTGGTATTTCTGCTGTGCATTGCCCTGAACAGTCTGACGATTTTCTTTCTCGTTGGGGCGACAAAATAAAAGTTAGCCAAGATATGTTTTTACAAGCAGGGGTAAAAGTAAACTGGTTACCTTTAAATGAGCTCAAACCGATCAGCCAGATCCCACCAGCGAATCTCTAATTAATACCACCAGTAACAACTTAAGAGTGCCTTGTCTAGTAACCACCGTTCATTCACAAGCAGGTAGGTAAAAATTAACCTACCTTGTGCTTGCCAATAACCCTAATCAATTAAGGATTATTTTCAGATCGCGAACACATTCAAACCACATGGATTAAATCACGCTCATTAATACGGATTAACCTGCTGAATAAATAGGTATTTTCGATTGAAATCACAAAAATTAAGTAACTCATTTTTCTTTTTCAAACACAACTATGATTTCAATGCATATCCTCACGAAATAAGTGACATTAATTAAAATTGTCAATACCGATTTAACCCTTAAAAACTCCGCTAAAACACCAGAAAGCAGTAGAACTACAGCCTAATATATGGCCATTAATTTTACTAGCAGAATAACCGCTCAAGATTTACAATCCAGACACAATCCAATAACAAGCTAGCTCAATACTAAACACAATACAAATTGTGATGGTTGAGCACGTGATGCTTATCGCTTGCGGTGACATCACGTTTAACCCTACGTGAAAGGTCTTAAGTCAACATGAGCCCAGAAAAACATCGCCTCGATTGGCAAATCAGCCAAACCATCGCTGAATCTATGTCGCCTCTGATTGGCAAACTTTACCGACAAGCAGGTGTAGAAATCTTATTGTTTGGTAAAACGCTGATCAATGCGACCACGATTGACATCATCAAAGCTCATAAAATTGCGAGTCGCTATATCGGAGAATCTTTATCTCTTGAACAAACCATACCTTTGCTCACTTCACTGGCAGAGATGACCCTATCGCCTTGTAAAATCGATATTGGCCAATTAGCACATCGTTATTGGCAACATCATGATGACGCCGATGCTATGCAAGATTACTTGCATACGGCACTTGTTGAAGCCGTGAACGGCGAACCCATGAATCAACCTAAAGATGTTGTGCTTTATGGTTTTGGACGTATTGGCCGTTTATTGGCTCGTTTATTAATAGAAAAAAGTGGTCCGGGTTACCCATTACGCTTACGTGCGATTGTCGTTCGTGGCGGTAAAGACGGAGATTTAGAAAAACGCGCCAATCTATTGAGACGAGATTCCGTCCATGGCCAGTTCAACGGTAGTATTATTATCGATAGTGAACGCAAGGCACTGATTGCCAATGGCAACTATATCCAAATGATCTATGCTGACTCACCGCAAGAGGTCGATTATAGCCACTATGGTATTCACGATGCGCTTGTCGTTGATAACACCGGTGTGTGGCGCGATAGTGAAGGGTTGAGCCGTCATTTAGCTTCTCCAGGTGCGAGTAAGGTTTTGCTCACCGCGCCCGGTAAAGGCGATATTAAAAATGTGGTTTTTGGGGTGAATGAATCGGTGATTACCGCTGACGATACGATTATCTCGGCGGCAAGTTGTACAACGAATGCGATTACGCCAATTCTTAAAGCAATGCACGATCAATATGGTGTCCTATCTGGGCATATTGAAACCGTTCATTCTTATACCAACGATCAAAATTTGATTGATAACTTCCACAAAGGTGAACGTCGTGGCCGATCTGCGTCTCTGAATATGGTGCTGACCTCCACAGGTGCAGCGAAAGCCGTCGCCAAAGCGTTACCCGAGCTAGCAGGAAAATTAACCGGGAATTCGATTCGCGTACCGACACCCAATGTGTCCATGGTGGTTGCTAACTTAAATCTAGCCAAATCCGTCGATAAAGAGTCGTTGAACCACTATTTAAGACAAATTGCAACCCACTCCCCTCTTTCCGCGCAGGTTGACTATACCGACTCAACTGAAATCGTTTCGAGCGATTTAGTCGGTTCACGTCATGCTGGCGTCGTCGATGGTGCTGCGACTATCGCCCAAGACAATCGCTGCGTTTTATATGTCTGGTACGACAACGAATTTGGTTACAGTTGCCAAGTGATCCACTGTATGGAACAAATGATGGGCGTGCGTTACAAAACGTATCCTCAATAATCTTAACTGGCTCCACAACATAATAACAATAAACCGAATGTGCTGAGCGAAAAGCAGCGGAACGAGTTACGACGCTTTTATATTGTTGGATAGCCAATGATGCTCAGGACAGATGGATTAATCCCCCCCATTGCCGCTTATCACGACCGATAGGCGGCTTTTTTATTTTGATCCACTAACGATACTCTGCTCTCGGGTTATGGCTAACTCATATAATTTACAGTTATTAATCAAGGCCAATCAATACATTGATATAACTACAATTCAGGCTTTCGTTGATAGAAAAAAGACAATAAATCAGGAATTATGATTAAGAGATAAGCAAAGCGCAGCGTTATTAATAAGTGAGCACTATACATCACCTCGATTAAGACAATCCCATACAAAAAAGTACACAAACACTGTAGCGGCCTGCTTGGCTGTAGGTAATAATACTTGCTGGATATTATCTGTATTATAGTAGTGGTAATTCGTGTGCGTTTAAAATTAGCCTCGGCAGCTCATGCCCAAAGCCAAAAGCATAAATTGAGAGATATCAGTAAGTTTATTATTAGGTCTTATCTTTATCCTCGTCATTTCCAAAAGATGGTAAACTTATTCCATCATGAGCGTCGGCAACATATTTTTATTCGCCAGCCAAATTATATCATGAAATGTATGATTCCATTTCTACATATTGGTTTAAGTAAAAGTGATGTCATACAGTTGCTCAATGACCACCATTCATGGCTAGAAGCTACTTTTTCTCGTGCCGCTATTCTTAAAATACATACTGATAAATTATATTTAGGCAGTATCAATATTGACGATGAAAATTATCAACTTACTTTAAGCTTCGATGGAAGAATACGTAAAGAAGGTGAATTGGCGTTATCACTAGAAGATAATACAGGCTATGCTTATTATACTTTAGGTTTCACGATTCAAAACAACCTATTATTAATTGGCTGCATGCAAGGTGCCGTTAACGATAATGGTTTCAGCCGAACATTCACTAAAGCTATCCATGGTTTAAGGCCTAAATCCTTTATGGTTGAAGCGGTTCAATTTATCGCTCAATATTTAGATATAAAAACCATCTATGCGGTTAAAAATTCAGCCCATATTTATAATGCCAAGCGATATGGTAAAAAAAGTGATTCCATCAATTTAGACTATGACCAATTATGGCAAGAACACGATGGCGTTGATCACAACCGTTGGTTTTATTCTTTACCCTTATCTGCTAAGCGTCGCGAAATGGGAGAGATAAAGCGTCCGAAACGCAAAATGTACCGTGAGCGATATGCATGGTTAGACGCTTACCAGCAGCAACTTTATGCCTTGTTGCAGCCATCATTACTCTATCCTCATAATCTTAAGATGAGTATTGCTGAACAAGTCGCTTGGCTAACCGATGACTCAACTCAATACCCCATTAGCCAACGTTCATCATAGGGAGGGCGGCACACCCTCCCTCGGTGAAACCTCTCATCAACATTAATGCGGTTTGAGTAAGCATCGTTCATGTTTTCTTCATCACAGATGAGGTATGATAAATTGATATCGATTTTGGGAGACAGCTTATGTATCGAGTATTAGTAACCACCTTGACATTAATCTGCGGTTTTTTCGCCTTAATCTTTGGCTTACTGCTCGCGATTCCACTCACCTTGATAGCCATCATTAGCGGCAAGCGGTTAGAAAGGCAGCTAAGACGCCGCCCTTTTCATCAAGCTCACAATAACGAAAGTGAACATGTTATTGAAGGTGAGTTCGAAGAAGTACCACATCGCGAACAACATTCCGAACAACGTAGCGATCACCGTCAATAACATTAAGGTGGCGTCGTACTTCACTGGACGATTTCAACTTACTTCGGTTGCTGTGCCAATACGCGATCAATGTCTTGTGCGTTATGACGCTCAGCTAACTGCTCCCAAGCCTCTCCCCATGTTCGGTTGACAATTCGACCACGTTGCACTGCCGGACGTTCTGCAATGGTTTTCGCCCAACGTTGCACGTGTTGATAAGATTGCACATCCAGAAACTCAGCCGCATTGTAAGCATTACCTAACACTAGATTGCCATACCAAGGCCAAATCGCCACATCAGCAATCGTATATTCTTTACCCGCAATATAAGTCTGTTTGGCCAGTTGTTTGTCTAACACATCCAGTTGACGTTTCGCTTCCATTGCAAATCGATTGATAGGATAAGCAAACTTTTCTGGAGCATAAGCATAAAAGTGACCAAATCCCCCACCCAAATAAGGCGCGGAACCTTGCAACCAAAACAACCAATTCATCACTTCTGTACGTTCGGGCAAAGCTTGTGGTAAAAAATGACCAAATTTTTCCGCAAGATAGAGCAAAATATTGCCCGATTCAAAAACGCGAATCGGCGATGCTAACGAACGATCCATCAATGCAGGGATTTTCGAGTTAGGATTAACCTCAACAAATCCAGATCCGAATTGCTCACCATCACCAATTTTTATCAAAAAGGCATCGTACTCGGCTTGGTGAATACCTAATGCTAATAACTCTTCTAACAAGATAGTGACTTTTTGCCCATTAGGTGTCCCCATAGAGTAAAGTTGGATCGGGTGTTGACCTATCGGTAACACTTGTTCGAAACGAGAACCAGAATCAGGTCGGTTAATACTTGCCCATTGTCCGCCATTTTCACTCTCCATGGTCCAAACCTTAGGGGGTACATATGCTTGTGTCATAACACTCTCCTTGCTTATTATCTTGTCAGTAAATCTTGCCGAAACATCGTTTATACCCAAACGATTTGAAGTTGCAGGTAGGCGGCAAGTGAGAGAATTCCCCATGAGCATAGGCAAACGATGTGATTGGGGTGAACGAACGTAGCCAACACCGCTGCAGCTTCAAGTAGGGAGGGTATACTCATTGTTAATTAACTAAGATATTGGGGCAGTTTCCAAACGTTCAAGCGATGCAGCGATCATCTTGAAATAAATAAGTCTCGCTATTTACTCGGCAACGTGTATAGTGAAGTTGGCTCTTAAAGCAGAGTTGTTAATGTGACATAAAGTGTAAGTTTTTGCTCAGAAAACCATCGATACCCTTCGTTTAGTGCCTGTACAAGTTTACCTTCATCTACCATTCAATTGCTTATCTATCAGCCAACATTAATTTAGTATCATAAAATATAGAGGTAATTATGTCAGGTAAAGTGACAGGTTCAGTAAAATGGTTCAACGAAACTAAAGGTTTCGGTTTTCTTACTCCAGATAACGGTGGAAGTGATGTTTTTGTTCACTTCAACTCAATCGCATCTGAAGGATTCAAAACTCTCGCTGAAGGCCAAAAAGTAAGCTTCAACGTTGAGCAGGGCAAAAAAGGCCCTCAAGCAGAACAAGTAACGGTTCTGTAATAGAATGTTGATGGCGTGATACTTTATCACGCCATTGTTTTATCCATCACTTCCTTCTCCGCTTTGAGAAAAGCTTGCCACTTACGATACCGCACGACCAATATTTCTCGTTGAAATAACACTGAAATAGAGGTGTTAACGATGATGCACGGATTACATTCACTTTTGTGCAACAAATCTAATAACTCGGTTCTTAGGCTGGCCTTTAATCCTCATTAGTGTACTAATAGGAATCATTTTTTAAATGGATGATACCAACATGGCAAAAGCACCAAAAAAAACCAAGACAGCCGCTCCTCAAGCGGACAGCAATGAGAAAATGCCGTTAACTCAGCACCAAACGCGTAAAAAAATTGAAGATATTCTTGAGCAAAGAGCCTTTGAAAAGCAGTATGGTGGATAAGTTACCGATGGCCGACTGCCTTTTAGCAGCTGTCATACGCTAAAAGGCCAACGCTTAAGCACTTTTCTCTTTATGTAATCATCGAGTTAAGCATTATTGATTCATCAATAACCATCTGTATCCAGCTGTTTCATTCATTCTGTACGATATTTTTTGTCTCCAACGCCATATTTGTAATACCATACCTCCCCTTAGAAACTCGCTATTCCCAAGCTACTCGATCTTGTCATCATCAGCCTTGTTCATTATTGCTATTGAACAAACGGATACCAATAATCCGACGTTAACTTCAAGTAGCTAGGGATACCTAATCACTGAGGAAACGGATGAATAACCGACAGCGTATTATTCAACAAACTCATCGCGAAGCATTAGCCGCTCTGATCCTCGCCTTAGGTTACTTTATCTGGTGGTATGTCACGGCTTATGGCTTCTCTGCGCCTTTTGATAATCTTGAATTGCCAGCGCTCTACTTTGGTATGCCGTTGTGGTTTTTGCTGTCTTGTGTGGTAGGCCCAATAGTATTTACTCTGCTCTGCGCGTTAATGGTGGCATTCATTTATCGCGATATTAGTCTTGAACCAGATATGACGGCCCGTGATGAATAATCAACTTCTCTTGCCTCTCATCATTTATTTAGCAGCCGTATTTGCGATTGCTTTTTTTAGCCGGCGTAGAACAACAGATGGCGGCTTTCTCAATGAATACTTTCTTGGTGGGCGCAGCATGGGGGGCTTTGTGCTCGCAATGACGCTTGCTGCCACTTATGCCAGCGCTAGTAGCTTCATTGGCGGGCCAGGTGCCGCTTACAAGCTTGGCTTAGGTTGGGTATTGCTAGCGATGATCCAGTTACCAGCAACCTGGTTAACTCTTGGTATATTAGGCAAAAAGTTTGCAATTGAAGCTCGTCGTCATAATGCTTTAACTCTCAATGATATGTTATACGCTCGCTTCAAAAGTCGCAGTGTGGTCATATTAGCATCGACGTCTTTATTACTGGCATTTTTTGGTACGATGGTCGTACAATTTGTCGGTGGAGCACGCCTATTACAAACGGTTACTGGGCTCTCTTATCAACATGGTTTAATGCTGTTTGCTTTTACTGTTGGTCTTTATACAACAATCGGCGGGTTTCGTGCGGTAGTAATGACCGATACCGTGCAAGGGATCATGATGTTAATCGGAACTTTTGTGTTGTTAGCAGGGGTTATCCACGCTGGCGGTAGCCTTGGTACACTAGTCACGGAACTGCATCGTATTGATCCTGCGTTAATTACCCCCTACGGCCCCGATCAATTCCTCAGTCAGCCATTTATGTTGAGCTTTTGGATACTGGTTTGCTTTGGTGTGATTGGGTTACCCCATGCCGCCGTTCGTTGTATGTCTTATAAAGACAGTCAATCGTTACACAAAGGTATAATCTTAAGCACCATCATGATGGCTTTGTTGATGTTTGGCACCCATTTATCGGGAGCATTAGGGCGCGCTATCGTGCCGGATCTTACTAGCCCAGATCAAATCATGCCGACCTTAATGATCACCGTTCTTCCGCCTTTATTGGCAGGGATTTTCCTCGCCGGCCCCATGGCGGCGATTATGTCGAGTATTGATTCACAGCTAATCCAAGCCTCGGCGACATTATTAAAAGATCTCTATCTTAACTATATTAATCCCAGACTCATCGATGAGCCGCAGGCAGAAAGTAAGATGACTCGCTTATCTTTGTGGGTGACGATGATTTTTGCTTTGTTAGTTTTTTTTGCTGCAACCAATCCACCGGAGATGATTGTCTGGCTTAACTTAATGGCACTCGGAGGCTTACAAGCGGTATTTCTCTGGCCTTTGGTGCTCGGTTTATATTGGAAAAAGTCTTCATCGACAGGCGCATTGAGTTCAATGATCGTTGGGCTTTCCACCTACACGAGTTTAATGTGGTTAAAACCTGATTTAGCGGGCATCCATCCCATCGTCCCGACCCTACTGTGTGGATTACTCAGTTTTATTATGATGAGTTATCTAAAACCGGATACAAGGCAACAGCTTAAAGAAAGTATGGTTGAGCGTTAAGTGAAGCCCGGTAATTTGCTGCCGTAACAGCAAACTGTCGACCTAAGCGAGTCGAGTTTCACTATGTTCTTGTGAGGTGGGACTTTTGTCAGAAAGATACGAGTTATCAGTAATGGTGTTTCAATCCACGCGCCTGCGGGAGACGCGACGACCTGCTTCAAACTTGTCGTGGATACTTAATCGTTTCAATCCACGCGCCTGCGGGAGACGCGACAAACAGCCTCATGCCCGAAGCTTTGTTTACTCGGGTTTCAATCCACGCGCCTGCGGGAGACGCGACCATCATGCTAGCGTTGATGTTCGTTTTACTGCTAGTTTCAATCCACGCGCCTGCGGGAGACGCGACGACCTCGAACCAAACTGCATAAGCGGATTTATAAGTTTCAATCCACGCGCCTGCGGGAGACGCGACACAAACTTATCCACCAGCATTTCAATCTCATCTGTTTCAATCCACGCGCCTGCGGGAGACGCGACGATATGTTCGCTCAGCAAATGACCGGAGTTCATGGTTTCAATCCACGCGCCTGCGGGAGACGCGACAAAGCCAACACGCTCTATCACATTGCCGTTCGTGTTTCAATCCACGCGCCTGCGGGAGACGCGACTTTCTACGATTCATCTGACCACCAGCCAATATACGTTTCAATCCACGCGCCTGCGGGAGACGCGACCTCTCGATGATGCATCCGCGCTGCAGTCTCAGATGGTTTCAATCCACGCGCCTGCGGGAGACGCGACTGATTACAAAATCACTCATAACTCACAAGGCAAGTTTCAATCCACGCGCCTGCGGGAGACGCGACAATCATCGACCACTTCATAGCCGTCTTGGGCAACGTTTCAATCCACGCGCCTGCGGGAGACGCGACTTGGATTTTGGGCAGAGAAACCCAAATTAAGACGTTTCAATCCACGCGCCTGCGGGAGACGCGACGACTTTGCTAATAGCCATGCTGTCTTTAAGCGTGTTTCAATCCACGCGCCTGCGGGAGACGCGACCTACGCTAGCGGCCAGTCGTCTTCACGTTCTGCGTTTCAATCCACGCGCCTGCGGGAGACGCGACATTAACGATATGGCCGCTCAGTATTCAAAAGAAGTTTCAATCCACGCGCCTGCGGGAGACGCGACAAGGTCAAGCGGGTTTGATTCTTCGATTACTCAGTTTCAATCCACGCGCCTGCGGGAGACGCGACAAGCCAATTGGCCGATCACTTACCAAACTGACTGGTTTCAATCCACGCGCCTGCGGGAGACGCGACCTACGCTAGCGGCCAGTCGTCTTCACGTTCTGCGTTTCAATCCACGCGCCTGCGGGAGACGCGACCTAAGCGATTTGATGCTGTTTGCGTTTACACAAGAGTTTCAATCCACGCGCCTGCGGGAGACGCGACCTGACAAATACCAAGAGCGCTTTCCGACTTACAGTTTCAATCCACGCGCCTGCGGGAGACGCGACAAGCTACAGCTTAGCTAACAATAGCGTTACAATAGTTTCAATCCACGCGCCTGCGGGAGACGCGACTTCTGGTTATCGTTGTCGAAAACGGTATCTTCTGGTTTCAATCCACGCGCCTGCGGGAGACGCGACATCCGAACTCTTTAATGTTTTCTTCACATTTTCTGTTTCAATCCACGCGCCTGCGGGAGACGCGACCGTAAACCACATCGCGATTCGTTATACAGTGTTGGTTTCAATCCACGCGCCTGCGGGAGACGCGACTGAAAAACCGAGTGGTTTACGATACAACTACCGGTTTCAATCCACGCGCCTGCGGGAGACGCGACCTGCTGTGATTGGTGCAAATACCACCATGAACACTGTTTCAATCCACGCGCCTGCGGGAGACGCGACATTATCAAAATAAAATAAAACCCCATTCGATGTTGTTTCAATCCACGCGCCTGCGGGAGACGCGACGCCGCCACTTGTGAAGCTGCGCTTTGTCATCATGTTTCAATCCACGCGCCTGCGGGAGACGCGACAAAGCGGATCGATAATATTGTATATCGCTCTGTGTTTCAATCCACGCGCCTGCGGGAGACGCGACCTTATATTCACACTCACATTGAACTGCAGAAAAAAGTTTCAATCCACGCGCCTGCGGGAGACGCGACCTCTCGGCTCAAAATAGCAACGGCCACTTTGCCCGTTTCAATCCACGCGCCTGCGGGAGACGCGACAAAGGGTATAAAGGAAAATGTATAGTTAGGTATTGTTTCAATCCACGCGCCTGCGGGAGACGCGACCAATGGCTATGCACGCTAAATATCCACCGACCAAAGTTTCAATCCACGCGCCTGCGGGAGACGCGACGCTTTGACGGAAAGACGGTTAACGGCTATACGAGTTTCAATCCACGCGCCTGCGGGAGACGCGACAAAGAGAATTCTTGTCAGGGTTCAGTCAACACAGTTTCAATCCACGCGCCTGCGGGAGACGCGACTGGGCAAAACGCACAAACGCATGGCGTATGATGGTTTCAATCCACGCGCCTGCGGGAGACGCGACGTGTACGAAATCATTATCGAATAGAATACAACTAGTTTCAATCCACGCGCCTGCGGGAGACGCGACAAACTTGACCGGATATGCTGATTACGTTACTTCGTTTCAATCCACGCGCCTGCGGGAGACGCGACGTGGCATATGGTAACTTGGTTGGATTATTAATCGTTTCAATCCACGCGCCTGCGGGAGACGCGACTCAGGCATTGGCGCTATCAGGACTAGATAGTAAGGTTTCAATCCACGCGCCTGCGGGAGACGCGACCAAAAAAAAGGGCGGATAGTCCTAGGTCAATGTGTTTCAATCCACGCGCCTGCGGGAGACGCGACTTCATTAGTCGTCGTCTTGCCTTTTGCTATTTTTGTTTCAATCCACGCGCCTGCGGGAGACGCGACATCTGTTAATGGCGTCTCAGTTAGAATTGACAATGTTTCAATCCACGCGCCTGCGGGAGACGCGACTTCTGAGAAAGTTGAACAACTGCAAGCGAACACAGTTTCAATCCACGCGCCTGCGGGAGACGCGACTGCCTATTGTGAAAGGCACGTGTAAACTAGCATATATTATGGTTTGCCGCTAACTTTACGCGGTAGAAGAAAACTGTTTTGTGTGAATCTATAAAAACAAATATTTGCTCTATTTTTAAAGAACTTATGTAATCGCTAGATCCCCAGTGTTTTACTGAGAACTCAAGGCTAGCGATTATAAAATCAGGGTATCTCTGAATATATCTATCGCTTCTTTCGCACCATGGTGCTCTACTTTGTTTTGCCAGTTTTTACCGAGCTTATAAAAACGCAAACTGTCGACTTCAGGATCATAAATAGATAAAAGTTTATCTTTAAATTCTAACCATTGTGTTGAGTCTATTTCACATTCAAACACTGAATATTGCACTCTCATACCATAGTCTAAGCAGACTTTTGCTAATTGCCTGAGGCGTTTTTGCCCATCATCACTGACAAAAGATACATCGTAGGTGACCAATACCATCATGGCGCACTCTCCTTATTTTTTGATCACAAATGGCGGATAATGGGCTAAATCACCACGTAAATGCCGGGCTAGTAACATGGCTTGGACATGTGGTAATAAACCAATTTGCACCTTTTCTTGCAAAAATGGATGTATGACTTCTTCTTGTTTTTTAGCTTGATAAGCCTGAAAAACCAACTTACGCGCGTCGTCTTTTATGGTGACTCCCCCAAGACAATCTACCTCAAAGTCCTTCGTGGTGAGGCTTTTATTATTAAAGAGTTTTAAGGCAATACTATCGACAATATAGGCTCTAAACTCTTCTAAAAAATCAAGGGCGAGACTATTTCTACCCGGACGCTCTTTGTGTAAAAAACCGACCTGAGGATCTAAGCCAACTCCTTGTAATGCCCCGCTGATCTCTTGCCCTAATACAGAGTAAAGCAGTGAAATAACCGCATTAACGGGATCTTTAGGCGGCCTTCGAGTGCGCTTATAAAATAACTGTTTGCTTTCGTTACCTTTAAACATGTCAGCGAACGCCGAGAAGTAATGTGATGCGGCCTCTCCTTCTAGTCCTAAAATAGTGTCGTAGCCAGTCACTCCCTTGAGTTGCTCAATAATTTGTTTTAAACGCTCAATGGCTTTTTCTAACTGTGGCGTACTGTTGTGATTGCGCCTAAAGCGTAAAAGCAACATGCGAGATGAACGTATTTTTGCAGCAACAATATGCTTGGCAAGCTCATTTGCAGCTTGCTCCTGAACATTAAACTGCTGCCTACGCAGCAATACATTGCCCGTTTGTTTGCCAACCACATTGGCGAGAAAGCGGCCATGCATATCAAAAAAAGCGAGGTGTGTACCATTTTCACCACAAAAGCCAAGTAACTGCGGCGAAACCATAATATTGCCAAAACAAAAGATGCTACCAATCGAATGGATGGGAAGTTGCATCAGTTTTTGCTTTTCACCCTCCACTTTTTGTTCAATGAGTAAGGTTTCGCGTTGCTTATGCAAATAGACGCCATCTTTGGTGATATAAAGTGAGTTTTGCAGTTTTTTCATTCCGCCTCCGTGTTAAACAATCCGGCTACGTAACCGCTTGAACCATCTTTATAGGTTAAATCTGGCTGACAGATCTCAATTAAAGAACATGCCTTACAGTGTTTACCTTTGGTTGGCGGAGGTGTTTTCCAGTTTGCAAACAACCGTTGTACTTGGGTAATCAAGGCTTTAGTTTGCGTTCGCAGTGAGTTATCGAATTCAATTTCAATGCGTTTGCGCGTTTGCCAATACCAAAGTGCGCCATTGGTAACCTCAACGGATAGCATTTCTTCAATACATAAGGCTTGCGCGCACAGCTGTACTTTATCGATATCGTTGGCTTTTGGTTTCCCTCGTTTATATTCAACGGGGACAAATTGGTTGCTGATTTTATGGTGCTCTAATAAGTCTAATTTGCCTGTTACGCCTAATTGTGGCGCAGTCACCACTACGCCACGTTCAAAACGCACCCCTTTACGAGTTTCTGGCTCGCCATTATCCACTCGCTCATGTAACTGCCGCCCGTGTGCCGTTAGGTAGTTTTCTTGCCACACTTGCTCTAAGTGGATCAGCGCGCATTGGCGCTGACAAAAAGCAAAGTGTTGTAGAGCGGAGATGTTGATTAGGCGAGCATCAATCATTAGAAACCCTCGATCACTTCTGGCTCTAGACCTTGTAAAGCGCTTACCAGTGAATCGTTCAACGCCGTCGTTTCAAGCGGTAAACCTTGTTCAATATGAGCTCTTAGCGTTTGATGCACTTTTGCTGAAGAATACTGACCAGACTTAGAGCCATGCTTCCACCATATAAGATGTGAAATACCCATAGAACCTTCGGGACGCGCTGATGATGCATCACCTTCAAAGAGTTTGACTAATACCGCTTTGATTTTTTCTGCATCTTCATCACTGAAGCCTGTTTTCTCAGCCAACTGAGGGGTCATGGCACCGAAAGCAACATAGGTGGCTTTATCTACACGATGCTTCATCCCCATGGTGTCTGATGATTTTTTGGTGCCATCACCTTCGCCACTAACGCTCTTGGTAATTTGTGTGCTAGTAATACTCACTGGCTCAATACTAAACGCGCTTTGAATCGTAACAGGCCCACGGATTGGAATAGATACACCATCCGAGCCTGTTCCTTTAAACGCAAAAACTTGACCAAATGCACGTACATCGAGCCATTTTTCACAACATAATTTTGCGGCTTGACTTGGTGCCGTTTTTTTACTGTTGAATGCCTCTTTGCCTACACCAACCTCGTCTGATTCAGCTCGGTTGCGTAAGCTTGTCATGCCATCGGTTTTCCTTTCATCCGATTGAACAAAAATGCTTTCTCCCGCTTCTTGTAAACGATCACGGATTTTGCGCTTTAAACAAACATCGGTAATTTCACCAAAGCCCTCGTAATCGGTGCGCGGGCGGTTGCCATTAAGAGGGTCACCATTTGGGTTAGCGTTTAATACGTTAAAAATTAATGCAAAGTCGATTTTATTTTGTAAAGTCATAGTGATATTCCTTTTCTTAAACTGTTTCTTCTAAGTTTTCTTGAACTTGTTCGTCATTCACTTTCTTAACCCATTGGCCTTTCTCTACTTTATGAGTTTCTAGCCACATCATTTGGTTGTGAAAACCAAGCAAAAATTCAGGGGTAAGTTTTTGGTTTGAGGTAAAGTCGGCAGGATTAAACCTATCGGTTATTTGCATAAGCAGTGCTTTTGTTGCGTTGTCGTATCCTTGGTAGTTATTAAACAGTCTTTGCTGATACGGTACTAAGGCATTGCTGATGTTTAGCCACGTTGAAGCGGGTCTATTCACAAATTGCGTCATAAAACGCTCTGCCGTGGTTAAACGATTTGCTTCACTACTTGAGAGCGCAACTTTTTCAATCTTGTTAGCCACCGCCAGTAAACGACCAAACAAATAGTCGCGACTGGCATTATCTTGTTGTAATGCCATTGGGTATTCCTTTTGAATAGTTGAATGGGTTGTTCGGATGTAAAAACCTTTGATCAGTGAGCAGGCAATGCCTAAATTTTGCAACCAAAGCCAAGTTTGATCAGATTTATAGGCAACGCGGTTAATTGCACGGCGAAACGCACTGTGCATGATGTCTTGCGGAATCGGTTTGCCCTCAACGATACAGGGGTATAAACGGGTAATGAGGTTTTTCTTTAAGGTGTCAGCAGATTTAAGTACATCACCGTATACACCATCAAGCACTCGGAATAAGCTCGGGGCACTATAAACCCATTGCCACTGTTCGTTTATTTTGGCTCGCTGCTGCCAACCCAGATCGAGCTGCCACTGCTCTAATCGCGCTAAAAACTCTTTGGCTATGGTTTCACGGTAATACAAAATACCCATTCGTCCCGGCGTCGCGGAATCTAGCCCGAGCAGTGCAATTTGCTCATTGTCATCCAACTGGTTTTTCGTTTTTATACCGTTAAAGTAACGCTTTAATTGATTGGCGTATGCTCGACCTAAATCCCGCGTGTGCTCAACTTGGTCGGTTTCTGCTAACAAACTTGCCAAGTCACTGAAGTCTAGTTCGGTAGGTTTAGGGACCTCTTTGCCTGATACTGCCCAAGCTAAATAAACTTGATCGCCATTTCTAAAAACACTTTGCTTAGTTAACAAACAACGCAGTGCATTGTGCGCTTTTTGTGTCACTTCAAAGCTAATGTTACAAGCTTCTTCATTGGATAAAAAACGACCTCGGAAGGTGTAACCGCTTTTATCGTTGGCAGAGATTAATTTAGCTTTATCACCACTATGACGTATCTTCGCTGGGTGGTTGCTCGCAGCCAGTTTTTCTTCACCAGTGGCGTAGCACATGGCTGTGCTATCACCATTTTGGCTATCAAAAGCAATCCAGCTTTGCTGGATACTTGGATCAAGCCAAGTTTTTGATTGTGGTTCACCAGGTGTTTCTACACTCCAACAAACTAACGCAGAACCTTGATCAAACAAACCTTTTTCTTTCGGCAGGATTTTTAATAACGCAGGAGCTTCGCCTTCATCTTGCCACTTAGTCAGTAAGTGCCCATCTTGTGCATGTAGAACATTTTCGGCAACCAAGTCTGTAACCACAGTGCCTTTCTCTATGTATTGGTAGACAGCACACACTACTGGGTGGCCATGCTCTGAATCACACCAAGCTTTTAATTGCGCTTGATACAATTCAAAGCCAGACTTTTTAATACCACCGAAATCAGCGTAATCTTTGGCAACGTATTGGATTTTATCTGCCAATGCATGTGGTGCTAGCCCACTTGCTCTACCCGCTGATGACTCAGTCGCTGGGAGAACTAAAACCGTTTTTTCTAATACTTCAGCACGAACAAATTCACCTTGATTGTTAATCACGATGTGAATATGTGCTGTTTGTGGAGTATGACAAATCGGCATCACTTGCTGTTCAAATGGCAGCATATCATTGAGTTTTTCAAGCTCATCATAGGTTTTATAGAGCGTCATTAACCAAGTCATAAAATGCTCTCCGTTTGCTCAACACTCTGCACATTTTGTTCAAGCTCAAAACTTTTTGCGTCCATTTTTCTCACGTGACGCGTTACTGGGCATGCTGTTACATGAGGATATTCAATGACGCCGTTTTTCATTACGCCATGCCAGAATCGACTAATCAGTTCGTTGTTGCCTGTTTCATCAGGGTAACCAAAACTATGGAACATTAAGCCAAAACCTAGCTCGTCAATATCATCGTAAGCCCCTTCACCCTCCCCAAAAAGACAAGGTTCAACATAACCTTGACAATCGCGGGTACCTAGAAAGATGTCTTGTCGTCCGCCTTTTTCCAGCATGCGTTTAGCAATGGTAAAATGCTTACCGTCAACACGATCTTTCGCTAATTCAGGTCGGTGTACATTCCATTCAAAATGGGCTTCAATTTGGTACTCAACATCATGCAAAAAGGTGTAATACGCCAAAGTATTACCGCCTCCCCAATTCAACGGCTTTGTTCCCTTCGTTTGAGTGCGTAGTGGTTTTATTACCCTGACTCTATCAACATGCCAAATAAGGGTTGGTTTCCAATAGATGGATTTTAAAATCCCTTTAATCGCCTCGTAAGTAGGAATGTGATAAGTGCACTTTTCACCTCCCACTTTAGTTATGGGGTCGGTAAATAACGCATACCTGCCCCATAATCTAAAACTAATACTGTTTTTCACATGGCTCTCCTTGTTAAAAACATGGTTGTATTTAAAAAATTAAATCTTGCTGAGCATTTGTTACTTCTAAGCTCAAACCAAAATCTTGACTGTAAAATTCTTCACTTAAATAAAACACAGCTTCGTCTTGAGCTATTGGGTACACCGCCTGCTGATCGGTGAGTTTTTGCCATACATTAGGGAAAATATTCACACTGTACTTTTGTGCAGCTTTTAATAAACCGCGGTAACTTGCCACATCAAAGCGCTTATCAAGCGCACATAAGTGTGTGATGATGCTTTGCGCTTCCTCATTAAATGGCACGATTACGGAATGCACAGGCGCATCAATGGCTTTAAACTGTTTCGCGGCAGTCATGAAAGACTGTCTCAGAGCAAACGGTGTTTTATTGATATTTCTTTGATTACTACTTAGCAAGTTAAGTATGCTTTGATCTTGCTTAACCGGATAGCTCATCTCTTTATGGCGCTCATAAAAGTAGTATTGAAAATATTGACTCATTGCTTGCGGTTTAAGCAAATCTTCTTCAGAAAACTCGGTGAATATTCGGTTTGAAGCAGCAATGCCTGTTTTAATATCGTGTAGCATACCGACATTTTCTTCTGCAGGGTTAAGCACAAACACATGACCCTTTTTTTGTTTGCCATTTCGATTACAACGTCCAGCAGCTTGAGCGATTGAGTCAAGACCAGCGACAAAACGTATAACGCAGCCAAAATCGACATCAACACCGGCTTCAATAAGCTGAGTACTGATACATAAAGTGGCCAACCCGCCTGATAACCGCGCTCTAACTTCATCTAGAATTTGCTTGCGATGAGCCGAACACATGCCCGTACTTAAATGGAATATTTTCGTCCCATCAAGAACTTGACTTTGCAATGCTTGAAACAGTTGCTTTGCCCAAACTTTGGTATTTACAATCACCAAACAGCTTTGTACCGCTGATAATTGCTGTTGTACTAGTTCAGTGATTGCGACCTCATTCCAACCCTCTTTTTTGGTGACGTTTTTTATTCTCACTCGTTCTAGCTGTTGATAAAGCTTTTCAATATTAGGGGTTAGTTCATTTTCTAGCGGTAATTGCAATTCGCCAAACGGCTTGATTTGTTCGGGTAACTGATTGAGTAAAGGCTGGGTCGCGGTACACATTACCGCCGTGGTGTTACAAAACCGCGTTAAATAGTTAATGGTGTTATTGAATAAATGAACACAACGAATAGGGAGTGTTTGGATTTCATCAAACACCAGTATCGCATTACTAAGTTGATGTAACCGCCTTGATCCACGCGTACCATTTGCAAACATACTTTCAAGAAACTGTACCATGGTTGTGAGCACGATGGGCTTATCCCAATTTTCGCATGCCAGTTTTGAACGCCACGTTTGTTGCTCTGGCTCCAAATTTGAATGGTGCTCTAATACCCAATCATCTGAGTCTATTTCACCCAAAACTTCACGAATGGCATTGGCATTTTGCTCAATAATTGAGGTAAACGGAATGATGTAGATGATCCTATCAAGGTTATGTTTTTTAGCGTGATGCAGTGCAAAGCGCAGGCTAGCGTAAGTTTTTCCACCACCCGTTGGGACAGTCAAACTGTAAATGCCTGTTTCACCTTGTGCGCGATTAAAACAGTTGTCTGATATTTCAGCACGAATATGATCGATGGGATTGACTGGCTCAAACTGTGCAATAAAGCTTTCAATTTGATCGCAAGCAGACGCCCAATTAGGTTGCTTAAAACGCTCAGGTTTATTGCTTGGCTGCTCAAAGTCGGCACTATCAATTCGGTCGGCATCAATTAGGCAACTAAACAACATTTTTGTAAACATGCCAAGGTAGTAATCATGCTCAATAGCTGAAAGTCCGTATCGATCAAACATACTTTTAAGGTTGCAGCTGCTTTTTAAAAGAAATTCAAAACTTGCGAGTGACTGCGCCTGTGAAAGTAAATCAGGATCAGCGTTTTTAGTGCATTCTTTTTGATGGGTTAATTCATCATGCTTTTTAATCCGATTTGCAAAAACATTTTCATTTTCTGACAAGCTATCAATCAACCCGCTGTGGTGCGAGGCGATACACAGACTTAGTGCTTGAGCAATGGCTAACCCGTAAGGAATTAGAGTTTGGTCTTGTTGCCGTAAATGATTTAAATGGGGCAACAGTACATTAATCACCCATTGTGCACCTGCGCTTGAATGGTCAATTTTCCCTTTTAAGCTTTTGCTATTTGAACTTTCAAAACTCCCCTCATCATTATCTGGATTATAGCCCGTTTGCTCAGCAATAATCAGCCGCATATATGCTTGAAATGCTCTGCTGTATTTACCAAAGTCATGCATTAACCCAATCAGTTGCCCTTGTTCGGCAAAACCTATTTTTGCAGCAAACCTGCCAGCTAGTTCGCTCACCGCTGTTAAGTGAGCATAAACGCTTTGATGGTGCCCATGCTCACTATCGGGATGGGCAATATAAAATTCACTCAGCCTTAAATCATTCATCAGCATCGTTCCAACTGTGTAACATTCTAGATAAAACTAGCCGCCCAGTTTATATCGGCATTCACTTCTATCTTTAATAAAGCTCTAAAGTCAGCGAGCGATAGTAATTACTGGTATACCATTCCTACCTAAAGCTACGTTCGTTCACTCTAATCACATCGCTTGCCTATGCTCATAGGTATTATGAGAGCCATCCTTGGCTCTCACCACAGGTAAGCCTAGGGCTGTTCAAATTTTTTGCTCACTTGCCATCTAGCTGCAACTCCAGGTGGTTTAGGTATACATCGGAAAAAATATTGCCAAACCAGTTGATTGTGACGCCATAAAAATCAACTAATTGCAGTGCATAAAAAACCATAATAGCGCTATAGAACCGCACAAACCAGAAAACACGTTGAGTGGACTTTTAAAAATGAGATCTCAATGATTGTTGGCTCAAGTGATTGAGAATGAACGACAAGCCTTGCTCGAACACTTATCTTCACTTCAAATTGACGGAAGACAAAGAAAGTTACTGTTATTCTATGATTTTCTGGCGAGTATTGAATGCATATTCGAACGACAAACACAATTGAATCATGTTCGCCATAATGTCAGTGAGAACAAGTAAAAACTACGTTAGTCGCCTCCTAACTATGGCATTCAAGCTAATGAAAAAGGCGGAATCAAAATAGTCAAGACTGAGGAAATTCAACCTACTGGCTGATGTATTTTAGTTTGAGTGATAAAAAGTAAACTACAACGAGTACATGAAAGCAATGTGACTGTTAGAGAAACTGATTTGGTTAACAGCGGTAGCACTCATCTATCTGTGGCGGTGATCGTAATTGCTTTGCTGATATTAGTCTTAACACAAACCAATCGATTATCTTCGCGTGCTTAGCGATGGTCTATCCAACAGCAGAATCAAAAAAAGCGAGCACGAAGCTCGCTTTTTACTATTAATTACAGTAATTCAATCGACTGCTGAGCAATTACAAATTCTTCATTAGTAGGCACAACAAGGGCCACTGCGCCTAATGGTTCTGATCTTGCAATAATCCCTGCATTACCAAAACGAGCCTGCTCATTACCTTGCTCATCTTCCACAAAACCAAGAATTTTTAAATTACGTAAGATTTCACGGCGGATAGGCAGGGCATTTTCACCAATACCACCGGTAAAAATAATTCCATCTAAAGAATCTAGGGCAGCAAGATAAGAAGCGATGTATTTAGCCACGCGGTAAGTAAACACTTGGAAGGCTAACGTCGCACCTTCGTGGCCTTGATCCATGGCTTCAAGGATACCACGCGCATCACTGGTTAAACCGGACACACCAAGGAAACCAGACGCTTTATTTAATGAGTTAAATACCTGCTCTTGCGTCCACCCTTTTTTCAACAAGAATTCAATGATCCCAGGGTCAAGGTCACCGCATCGAGTACCCATCATCAAACCAGATAAGGGAGTAAAGCCCATACTGGTATCAACACTCTGACCATCTTTAATCGCACAAACGGATGCACCATTACCTAAATGAACAGAGATAAAACTGCTTTGTTCAATGGGCTTATTGAGCATTTTGGCCGCTTCACGACTGACGAAGTAATGGCTGGTACCATGAAAACCATATCGGCGAATACCAAATTCGGTATAAAGCGATTTAGCAATACCACCGGTGTAAGCCTTCGGTGGCATCGTTTGGTGGAAGGCGGTATCAAAAACCGCAAACTGTGGCAGCTCAGGAAAAGCATGCATCGCTGCACGCATACCAATCGCATGAGCTTTGTTATGCAGCGGAGCTAAATCACTCAACGCTTCGACTTCTTGTACAATTTTCTCATCTAACTTAACGGTTTTTGTGAACTTTTCACCGCCATGAACGACGCGGTGTCCTATCGCCACCACCTCATCGATAAGACCGTAAGTTTTGACTAACTCAACCAGTTTTTCTACCGCTAACTGATGGTGGTTATTTTCACCTTGAATGGTGCAACTGGCTTTTTCTCCGTTACATTTCCAGCTCATTCGAGCATCATCCAGCCCAAAGCATTCACCGAGACCACTCAATACGGCATCACCCGTATTAGAATCAATAACCGCAAATTTCAGTGATGAGCTACCAGAGTTAATAACCAACACGTACGAGTTCGACATGGGGAGTATCCTGTATTCGACTATGAGTTTGAAGCCTGCGCTTCTCTTTTTTCGTGCCACCCATTATTCAATAATTTTTGAATCTTTCAACTTTTGTTTTGTTGTTTTGCCCAGTTAAGCCGCTTCTTTTATTGATCTGTAACAAATAATCTATTCTTTTCTAGCGAGAAATATTTCTCCGCCCTTATTGGCCTTGATAAGGCCACCTCCTTATGCGGTGTGATAAAGACACATTCGTTTCCCTTCCAGCTCTAAGACTCGAAAAGGCGTTTCGTAAATGTCTTCTAGTACCGAAGCTTGGATTACCTCTTCCACCGAACCACTGGCCACTACCATTCCCTTTTTTAGAGCGATAATCCGGTCGGAATAACAGGAAGCAAAATTGATATCGTGAATGACCACTACGACCGCTTTGTTTAAATCATGCGCCAGACGGCGGATCGTTTCCATAATCTGCAGTGAGTGTTTGATATCCAAGTTATTCAGCGGTTCATCCAAGAAAACACAATCGGTATCTTGAGCCATGACCATCGCGATAAACGCCAGTTGACGTTGACCACCACTCAATTCATCAAGGTATTTATGCTCCATGCTTTTAATATCAAGATAGGCAATCGCTTGATCAATAATAGCGTTATCCTCTACCGTGAGCTTACCTTGAGAATGTGGAAAACGCCCAAAAGCAACCAACTCACGTACGGTAAAGCGCATGGTCAGATTGTTGGCTTGACGTAAAACGGACAGTTTTTTGGCGAGGCTTTTGGTATCCCAATCCACCAATTCACGGCTTTCAATCCAAACCTTACCTTCATCACGTGACATTAAACGGCTTGCCATTGATAACAAAGTGCTCTTGCCTGCCCCATTCGGGCCAATAATTGAGGTCACCTGGCCTTTCGAAAATTGCGCGCTCGCTTGATGAACCACAGCTTGAGAGCCGAAATACTTGGTCAGTTTGTCTAATTGAATCATAACGGGCTACACCACTTTATTACGCAAGAGAAGAGAGAGGAAATAAATCCCACCAATGAAGTTAATAATCACGCTCAAGGTAGTACCGAATGAGAATACGTTTTCTACTATCCATTGACCGCCTAAAAGGGCGACGACCGACATAGCAGAGCAAGCGATCAGCAGCACACGATGCTGATAAGAGCGTAACCATTCACGAGTTAAATTGGTCACCAGCAAACCGAAAAACATTACTGGCCCCACTAAAGCCGTCGAAATAGAAACCAACACGGCACTCAGCAACATGACATCACGCGTGGTGCGCTTGACATTAACGCCGAGGCTGATCGCATTATCATTATCGAGCCAAAAAACATCGAGTGTACGATGCATACGGAACAGTAAATAACTCACCACAAGTAATAACGGAGAGACGGCATAAACCAATTTCACGTTAACATTATTGAAGCTGGCAAACATTTTGGCTTGTATCGCCGCAAAGTCATTTGGATCCATCAACATAATGAAAAATGAGGAAAAGTTCGAAAATAGTTGACCTAAAATAACCCCCAACAACAAAAGAACAATAATGTTATTGCGCTGACGGCGAAAATAGAAAGTGAAAAGCAAACTCGAAAACACCAGCATAGCAGCAACCGATAACGCAAAATTTAAATAGCTATTGAGCATAATCACGCTGAAGCTGCCAAATAAAACCACCACTAACACTTGCACCAAAAGGTACAAGGCGTCAAACCCCATGATACTCGGCGTCAAAATTCTATTGTGAGTAATGGTTTGAAAAGCTAAAGAGGATTGAGCAATAGCAATAGCAGCTACCACAATCGCTAACACTTTGGGGATCCGACGAGACAAAAAATACTGATAGTTATCGGCGTTAAGGCCAACGCTAATAAACAGAACGGCAAATAATAACGCCAGTACTATCATCAATATCGTTTTATGTTTATCTTGCATGCTGAGGACCTCTCAAAATCAACACGATAAACGCAATGCCGCCAATAATACTGATGATCATCGAAATCGGTATTTCATAAGGAAAAATCAGCACACGACTGATAATGTCGCAGAGTAGAACGAGGGAAGCGCCAAACAGCGCAGTGCGTGGAATATTTTTACGCAGGTTATCGCCATAAAAATAACTGACTAGATTAGGGACGATCAATCCTAAAAAGGGCAATTGTCCAACGATCATCACCACCGATGCCGCCATAATGGAAACCAAACACACACCGAGAGTAAGCACTTGTTGATAATTAAGACCGAGATTAATCGCAAAATCTTTACCCATCCCAACAGCGGATATTCTTGCGGCATATAAATAGCTCAACATAGCGACCGGAATCGCAATATACAGCAGCTCGAAGTCACCACTCAGTAAATTAGCAAAATTAGCCACCGCCCAACCCGATAAGTTTTGTAATGCGTCATAACGATAAGCGATGAAGGTCGCGGCAGATTGAACAACACTGCCAAAGATAATCCCGATCAGCGGAACAAACACCACATTCTTAAATTGAATACGTTGGATCAGTTGCACAAACATCAAGGTACCGATCATCGCCGTCGAGAAAATCAGTAATAAGCTCTCGCCATGACCAAAAATCACTAAGCTCAGCACGTAGCCAAGCATCGCACATTCGATCGTGCCGGACGTTGAAGGCGCAGCAAAACGGTTTTGACTAATTTGCTGCATGATAAGACCAGCAATGCTCAATCCACCACCGGCTAAAAGTACTGCCAATAAACGCGGTATACGGCTCGTCAACAACAATTGCCAAGCCACTTCATCCCCTTGCATCAACGCAGAAAAAGACAGTTGTCCCACACCAACAAACAAGGAAACTAAACTCAGGAATAGGAGCACGAGTAATAACTTTTTCAAAGTTAACCTCAAATAACGACAAAAATGAAATCAAATCTAGCAAGAAGGTAAGCAAAGCCTAGAGCATCGATCTTATGATGAGTAGAGAAAACCAGTTTCGTTAATCCACAAGCTTCAATAACGATTGGTTGATGATAGCTATCTCAGAGCGCTAACAGACTCAGAGCATCAACCAAGTCTGTTAGTGACCTAATGTAAACCATGTGAAACCGCTGGCTAATGACGATTATTGAGCATTAACAAGACAGCAGTCTCACACAGAAAACCGATAGGATTAATGGAGGCTAACTTGCATATCACTTAACATCTGCTCGGTCGCCGTCACACCGGCAATCGATAAATACCAAGCATTCAAATCTAAAAATACCATCCGATCTTGCTTATAGGCATCGGTCGCTTTAATCAATGGATTTTCAAATTCATCACGCGTATGGCTTTGTCCTTTATTGACCAACTTATCGCGGTCGATAATAAACAACGTTTGAGGATTATTTTGACGGATATATTCGTAAGAGACCAAGTTACCATGGTTAGCCGTTTGCTTAACCTGTGCGGCCTCACTGAATCCAAAATCTTTATAAATCGCAGCAAAGCGGGAATTAGCGCCAAAGGTGGTAATATTGCCACCAGAACTCATCACCGTCATCGCTTGTGCGTGATGCTGTTGATTGTAAGCGTTAACTTCAGCGAATTTTTGATCTAACTGGGCAATTTTTTCTTCAACTTTATCTTCAATAGCAAAAATTTTACCTAAATTGCGCCACTGAGCTTGAGTGCTCTGCCAATACGGCTGGTTATCATCCACCGCAAATACTACGGTTGGCGCAATTTTATTCAATTCATCATAAGCCGTTCGTGCAGCGCGCGGACCAGTAATGATCAGATCCGGTTTTTGCATAAAAATACGCTCAAAATCAGGCTCAAATAACGAACCTGCAGGAGCGTAATCATCTCCTCGGTATTTGGCTAAATAATCCGGCAACTCGGCAACTTTTGATACGGCGACAGGATTAATTCCAAAATAATCAACAGCGTCTAATGGGCCAACACCAATGACCACCACACGTTGAGGATTTTGCGGTAAGGTGGTTTTACCCATTTGATGCTCAATGGTCACATTGGCGGCGTGGACTGACATTGAAGTGAGCAAGCCCAATGCTGCCCAACTGATTATTGATTTCATACGATTCCTTACTGGCGAAAATGACTGCGATATATTTTGATAAGCATTCGCATTAGTGTCGAGAACTATAACCAGTTCTGTTTTCCCTCGCAATAGCCATCGTCCGATTTGGTTAAGATTGAACGCTAAAATCCTTTAACCACAATATTGACTATCGTCTGCCATTCATATTATTGATGATAAAAGACAATTAAAACGCTCTATCAATCGATTGAGAAAATCAACCGCAGTTATACTGGACGAAGAGTCAATAAGGTGATGAGTAGGCTAGCAAGCGTCGATCCCAATACACACAGTAAAAAACATAACTTCGCCGTATGCTGGCGGGTGAAACGAACAATAAAAGGGGCTGAAATAAATAGCCCGAGACAAACCAAACGTATATCGAACCATGCAGACCACGATAATAAGGTGACCACGCCAATCACACTAATGAGCCAACGTGACGAAACCGCCACTTTCATCCCCATCCCAACTAAAAAAACCACCGTTGCTAACCACGCTAACATAAACACCACATATGATATTGATTCTCATTTAAACAATGTAGAGACTCCAAAGACCGAAAGCAATAGCCAGCCTAAAAAAAACCTTATCATTAACGTGGCATTAATTCATATCATCCAATAATAGGTTAAGTTAGCACCATCAATTCGGATTAGTTTATCTAATCATAAGTATAGAATTATATCGTGCTAGCTTCATCACTTTTTGATTGATTAACCGTATACTGATGACTAATATCACGCGCCGTAAACACTGGTTTGCTGGTTGTTTTTATTCATCCTTGATATCAATCCTCACGCTTTAATGTTGTTAGGTGGAGAACGTAATGTCGGCAACATTTCCATTAGTCAAATTGACTTTCTTGATCGCAATTTTAGCAGCAGTAGGTCAAATGACACAAACCATGTATGTCCCATCTATTGGTCATATGGCTGGAGAGTTTTTAGTTTCTCCATCAGCGCTACAAGCCGTGATGGCGTGTTATTTGATTCCCTATGGTCTATCACAGTTTGCTTATGGGCCACTGTCTGACCGCTTAGGCCGAAAACCGATCATCATTGTCGGATTGATTATTTATATTTTCGGGACTTTGATGGCATTATTCGCTCATCAGTACCACTGGTTTTTAGCTGGTAGCTTTATTCAAGGTCTTGGTATTGGCTGTGGTGGCGCGATGTGCCGTACACTCACCCGTGACTGTTTTACCGGCAGTAAACTTCATCAAGCCAACAGCTTGATCAGTATGTGTTTGATTTTCTCACCACTGATTGCGCCAGTATTGGGTGGCTACTTAACCGAAGCGTTTGGCTGGCGATCTAGCTATCTGTTTTTATCGCTATTTGCAATTGCAGTGCTGATTACAATGCTGACTAGCCTAGTCGAGACCTTACCGAAAGCGAACCGCAGAAAAGAACCTGTGATGCGCAGTTATCAGTTTGTGATGTCGGATCACCGCTTTCAAGGTTACTTAATCTGCTTAGTCGCGACCTTCGCTGGTTTAGCGGTCTTTGAAGCGGCTGCAGGCGTATTATTGGGTGGCGTCTTAGCTCTGCCAGCGACGACCGTTAGCTTATTGTTTGTCACGCCCATTCCGGGTTACTTAGCTGGTGCTTGGTTATCTAGCGTCGTCGCGCAAAAATACAGTGAAAAACAAGCGTTGCGTGTCGGTCTAATGGCGATTTTTTGTGGCTCAATGATTGTCCTTATCCCTGGTCTATTTGACCAAACGACCGCATTAACACTCATTGGTGGCGCAACGGTGTATTTTCTCGGTGCGGGCATTTTGTTCCCAGCGGCGACAACCGGAGCGCTCAATCCGCTGCCTTACCATGCTGGTACTGGTGGTGCGATATTAGGCGGAATGCAAAACTTAGGCGCGGGCTTAGCCACGCTAACCGCCTCTTTGTTTCCTACGACTAACCAGCTTCCTCTGGGGATCATTATGTTATTGATGTCCATGCTGGCGATACTGGGTTTAAAGCGAGTCTACAAGCCGCAAGACCCATCACAGTCAATGCCACTACCAATTTGATATGACCATGTTCTTTCGATTTGAGGTTGTTTGAGTATAACCTCAAACAAACCAGGGGCGTAATCAATACGCCCCTGCTGCTTTGTGATTAATTTTTCAGGATTAAAAAGGGATTTCAAGCTGTAAAAACCAATCGGTTTGCGACATTTCATGCCAACGATAGTCGAGGCGTAAACGAGGTAAACCGTTTCTCTTATCGCCATAAGCCAAGCTAAGCGCGACACCGTGATTTTTTAACCATTCTTCTAAAGTCATTTCCGCTTCTTGCTCAGCAAGCTCATCCGGCATCCAGACACTGACGCCAAAATAACCTTGCTGATAATTAGAACTGACTATCGGGTCAGCCTTGATAACACCATCAGCAACCCAGCCCGTCCAGTAGTCATCCGCTTTCTCTGATCGATTCACCGACAAAGTCAACCCGGTATAATTAGCTTCTCGCCATTCATCACATACCGTTTGATGACTCAAAATAACCGAACGGATTGATAAAGATGGCTCAACACCATCATAAGGCGAACAGTCCATTACCGAACTGGATAACATCAACCATCCCCACACTATCGGCTGCATCATTTGGCGATGATTCTTTGGGTATTTTGCATAGGATTAGCGATAAACCTGAAGTTGTTCAAGAAGAGCGGCAACACTCGGAGTGGTTAGGCCTTGGATATTTTCCTTCGCGGCGATAGCCTGACGAATATCGGTACTACGAATGTTCACTTTTTCTGGGCAGACCATCACCGACCAATGCCGCACAATCTCTTCTGCTCGATAAAACTCGTGGAAACGAAAGAAGTTATCTGGACCAATCACAAATGTCAGTTCAGCATCAGGCAATTGGCTCTGTAAATGCGTCAACAGAGCATAAGTTGTCACACTCTGATCTGGTTGCCACAACGCTTGCTCTATCGCCAACAACTCGATATGGCTGGTAGCCAAGTCTTTAATAAAAGCGTCGACTAAACGACAGCGTAATGCGTAGTCCAGCATGGTTTTACCCCAAGCATGGCTAATGCTGGGGATTAATAATACGCGATCAAAATGGCTCAACGACTCAAGAACATGTTTATGCCCTAGTGACGGTGGATTAAACGCACTACCAAAGACGGCCACTTTTTGCATCGTTTCCTCAATTCAAGACTCAGCCCGTATTCACGGTTTTCTAATTTCATGTTTGCGGTATGATATACCTAAGTCACCTCATTATGCGAGCCTTAGCCACCTCGGTTTAGCAAGCCAGAAAGGAAATCTTATGGAACACATCATTCGACAAGAAATGCGCGTACAACCTAGCATTGATCCTCACTTTGAAATTGAACGACGCGTCACATTTATTAAACGCAAACTTTTAACGTCTGGCTGTCAATCGTTAGTCCTTGGGATCAGTGGCGGTGTCGATTCAACCACGTGTGGCCGCCTTGCACAGCTCGCCGTTGATCAACTCAATCAAGAACAACAAACGCAAACTTACCAATTTATTGCTGTTCGCCTACCTTATGGTGAACAAAAAGATGAGCAAGAAGCTCAGTTAGCTTTATCGTTTATTCAACCCACTCATGCGGTCTCGGTCAACATTAAAGCGGGCGTCGATGGTTTACATGCAGCTTCGCATCAAGCACTCGCCAACACTGGCTTATTGCCTAATGATCAAGCCAAAGTCGATTTTGTCAAAGGCAATGTCAAAGCGCGAGCACGTATGATTGCCCAATATGAAATCGCTGGCTATGTTGGTGGCTTGGTGCTGGGTACCGACCATTCTGCGGAAAATATTACTGGCTTTTACACCAAATATGGTGATGGTGCCTGTGATTTAGCGCCACTGTTTGGTCTCAATAAACGCCAAGTGCGCTTACTGGCCGCCACACTGGGCGCACCTGAAGTCTTAGTTAACAAAGTCCCTACGGCTGATTTAGAAGAGCTAGCTCCACAAAAAGCCGATGAAGACGCGCTTAATCTCACTTATCAACAAATTGATGATTTTTTAGAAGGTAAACCAGTCCCTAGCTATGTGGCTGAACGTTTGATTCATATCTATCAAGTCACTCAACATAAACGACAGCCGATCCCAACCATTTATGACGAATCATTGTAACCAGCGTGGTGCATGATTCGGATTCGCCTTCCGTTGCCTAAAAACAGCCGAGCATCCGCTCGGCTTTTTCTTGCTTTCAGCGTTAAAAACTACACTTTGGCTACATTAACACCTTAAAAAATTAACTCTTTCGGATTTTAATGGGACAAAGATCACAATAAGTCACTTCCATTTTTAAAATGTAAATATGTGTGAACTTCACTTCATACTTTTTGTGGATGAAATCAGAAAATACGCTGGTTAATCCGTTAATTACGCCAAGATATTCAACTTATTGAGCAGTGAATCGTCTCAGTCACAGAATATTCACCCGACTCACTTAAACAGCAAGATAGAGATGAAATACCGAGCATTTCTAGACACGCTATCCGAGTGAATTGGGATACCCAATTTTAATGATAAGGTCAGGTTAGTATGTTGTATTTGGAATTCTTATTCCTATTAATAGTGTTATACATTGGTTCCCGTTATGGTGGGATAGGCCTTGGTGTTGTCTCAGGTATTGGCTTGGTGGTGGAAGTCTTTATTTTTAAAATGCCGCCGACCTCCCCTCCGGTAACGGTCATGTTGATCATTTTAGCCGTGGTCACTTGTGCGTCGATCTTAGAAGCGGCGGGTGGCTTAAAATACATGCTGCAAGTTGCTGAGAAATTGTTACGCCGTAACCCAAAACAAGTCACTATGATTGCTCCTTTAGTGACCTACACCATGACTTTTCTGCTTGGAACGGGTCATGCGGTTTACTCGATTATGCCGATCATTGGCGATGTCGCATTAAAAAATGGTATTCGTCCCGAGCGTCCGATGGCCGCCGCTTCCGTTGCTTCACAAATCGCCATTACGGCTTCGCCCATTTCTGCCGCTGTTGTTTACTATCTTGCAGAGCTATCGACGATTAATCACAACATCACGCTCTTATCTATTTTGATGGTATCGGTACCTGCGACGTTATTTGGAACCGTGTTGATGTCGCTCTACAGCATGCGTAGAGGTAAAGAGCTCGAGCAAGATCAGGACTATCAAGAACGGCTAAAAGATCCCATCTTCAAAGAGAAAATTCTTAGCACAACCGCCACATCATTAGATGAAGTCCTCCCAGCCGCGGCAAAGAATTCTGTCATGCTCTTTATTCTCTCAATTGTGATCATTGTTTTGATCGCCATGTTCCCTGAAGTCAGAATGATTTCGGGTAATAAGGCGATTGATATGGCGACCGTGATTCAAATGATGATGCTTTGTTTCGGCGGTATTATTTTATTGGTCGCTAAAGTTAATCCAAAAACGGTTCCAGAAGGCGTAGTTTTCAAATCGGGGATGGTGGCTGCAATTGCCATTTTTGGTATTGCTTGGATGTCGGACACCTATTTTCAATATGCGATGCCACAATTTCGCTCAGGGATCATTGATATGGTGAACGCCTATCCTTGGACCTTTGCACTAGCATTATTTATTGTGTCGGTTGTGGTGAACTCACAAGCGGTCGTTGCGAAGATGATGCTACCGGTCGGTGTAGCACTGGGGCTCGAACCTGCGTTATTGATCGGGTTAATGCCTGCGCTGTACGGTTACTTCTTTATTCCGAACTACCCTTCTGATATCGCTACCGTGAACTTTGATATGACAGGAACAACCAAGATCGGCAAATGGTATTTTAACCACTCATTTATGGCTCCCGGTTTAGTGGGCGTGATCAGTGCGTGTTGTGTCGGCTATGTGCTCGGACAAATTGTGATTGGTTAATCACTAATCCACTCAGCTGATAATAACCAGCCGCATCGTTTACGCTCGATGCGGCTGGTTTCTCATTCAGCAAGGTTAATCGATTTAACTTACGGCACATTGTGACCTTTGGATGCCACCCAAACTCGATACCATTGTTCGCGAGTTAACGTCAGCGATAATGCCTCAACCGCAGCTTGTGTACGCTGGATATTGCCGGAACCAAGGATCACCACTGGGTTAGAAGGTAAGCAACGTACCCAAGCATACACCACTTGATCGATACTCTGTGCGCCAATCTCTTCGCGTATTTCTTCAAGCACCTGACGTACTCGGGCAATTTGCTCACTCTGTCCATTAAACAGTTGACCACCGGCTAAACATGACCACGCCATCGGTCTGGTTCGTAAACGTTGTAATTGATCCAAAGTGCCATCATGCGCAACTTGAATATTCAGCGGATTAATCTCAACTTGATTAGTAATCAAAGGCTTAGATAAGCGTGATTGTAACAAATCAAATTGAGCTGGGCTAAAGTTCGATACGCCAAAATGTTTGACCTTGCCAACTTTATGTAAGTCAGAGAACACTTCGGCTACCTCATCGGCGTTCATTAATACATCTGGTCGGTGAAGTAATAACACATCAATTTCATTAACGCCGAGACGTTGTAATGAATGATTGACCGACTGATAGAGGTGCGCTGAACTGGTATCATAGTGGTTGATCTTTTGCGAAGGATAACTATCACCACATAATTTAATGTCGCATTTAGTAATGATTTGCAGTTGGTCACGTAAAGCTGGTTCAAGAGCCAAGGCCTCACCAAATAAACGTTCACATTGATAATTACCATAGATATCAGCATGATCAACGGTACTGATACCTAATTCAAGATGCTGCTTAATGAATGTTAAACGAGATTGCGGCGTCATGTTCCATTCCCCAAGACGCCAGTATCCTTGCACTAGCTCAGAAAATTCTGGACCTTGGGAAGCCATCGTAACTTTCTCAATCATTGTTTCTACTCCTTTACCTTGCTCTCTATTTAATTTTATAGACGAAACTTGCTACGCTACTTCCGATAAGCGATCGGTTAAATTTAATCATTCGATCCCACGGCCAGCCAACGCACTTCAATATCCTTACCATCGGTCAATAACTCAACTTGTCGTCCAGACATCGACCACTGCTGCCGCTTAGGAAAACGATGAGCATGATGGTTAAGAAATAAGATTAACTGGCGATCAACGTCAGAGCTGGTTTTATCGTTCCGTTGATCATCAACGGAAAAAATAGCCTCAGCGATCTGGACGCGATCAACTTGAAAGCCATCTCGGCGCAGCGCTAATTGCAATTGACTCCAGTCATGAGCCGAATAGGTCAGATGTAAGACTAACATGACTGGCTGTTCGTTCATAAAACGGATGCTTGCCCAAACTAATGTTGAGTAATAATAAAATTCATCACTGCACCATCGTAGCTGATCACTCTCCTCAGCGCACTCTAACCACTGGTGACTTTCTTGCCATTCAGACAAGCTCGGTAGAGCGTGATTGGGGTTGAGAAACGGTAACAAAAAATCTTCATGTACGGCTTGAGCAGGTAGGCTAAATAAACCAAACCATAATAGCCATTTACCCATCGTATGTTTCCTCGGCCAGCTCTAGTACAAAAGTACAAACGAAAGAGAGCATACCTCTCTTTTCAAAACCACATCATGCCGATTCTTAATCTCAGCAACAAGCGCCTTAGACTCTACGCCCCCAAAGGCCAAGCAGTGAACTGCATCAAACTTTTAGGGCGTAGTCAGCAAGAATGATGTCAAGCGATACCCGACCACTTATGGTTAAGGATGAAATTCGGTTTACTCTCTTCCTCGTCTTTCTACCTCTGGCTACGACAGCGGTGAATTGCCATTGGCAGGGGATATCATCATTCAAGGAATAAAAAGAATGAAACTGCACACGCTAACCTACGCAATGATGCTAGCCGCACCAGCGGTACTGGCCTCACCCAATATCACCATTTCGACTACCACCAATAGTCGAGATTTCCCACTCAGCGCGACAACGCCGTTAGTCATACCGTTAGCCAAGGATAACTACACGCTAAAAATCAGTGGTATTGAGGGCGACTGTCACGCTGACAGTGAACAAGCCGTTCGTTTTAATACTCCCATCAAGCTTAACTGTGGTGCCGTGACAGAATTACCACTGAATATCCGCTTTACTGGTGATTATGCGTTCAGTTTTGATGACCAACATAAAACCCTTGCCTTTGTTCGTCAGCCAACCACAGCGAAACAAACCGAATTTCAACGCCCGCTACCTTCGGTCGTTTGTGAGCAATATCAAGGTGGAGAGGTTACCTTGACCTTAGCCGATAGTTTTGCTGAAGGCACTGAATTAAAAGACGCGATGAGCGGTCAAATCGTTACGGTCAACAACGGGCAGGTCTCTTTAACACCCTCCCCAACCAGTGGCGGGCTTATTCTGCTTGCTCCGCTAAAGAGTGAGCCACAGCCTTTCACTTACCGTAATGCCAATATCTATTTTGTTATGGTTGACCGTTTTTATAACGGTGATCCGAGTAACGATCACCGTTATGGCCGTAAAAAAGATGGCCAACAAGAAATTGGTACCTTTCATGGCGGCGATCTCAAAGGGGTAATTAAAAAGCTCGATCACATTAAAAGCCTTGGCACCGATGCGATTTGGCTATCTCCGATCGTAGAGCAAGTACATGGCTTTATTGGTGGAGGAGACAGTGGCTCCTTTCCTTTTTATGCCTATCACGGTTATTGGACGCGAGATTTCACCAAAATCGACGAAAACTTCGGCACCGATGAAGATCTCGCCACCTTAGTGGCAGAAGCCCATAAGCGAGGCATAAGAGTCCTACTCGATGCGGTACTCAACCATACTGGCTACGCGACTTTAGCGGATTTGCAGTTCGATAGCATTGACGTTGTCAAATCTAGCACTCTGCCTGAAAAATGGAGCGATTGGACGCCAAAAACTGGCGAAACGTGGCACAGTTTTCATCAATATATTGATTATCAAAACTCAAATTGGCAGCAATGGTGGGGTAAAGATTGGGTACGTGCCGGGCTGCCGGGTTATCCAGCGCCGGGCTCAAGCGATTTAACCTTAACGTTAGCGGGATTGCCTGATTTTCTCACTGAAGCTGACGTGCCTGTCACGCCGCCTCAATGGCTAATCAATAATCCGGGAACACGAGTCCAAGCACGCGACAATTATACCGTCACTGATTATCTGATTGAGTGGCAAACCGATTGGGTAAAACGTTTTGGTATTGATGGCTATCGAATTGATACCGTTAAACATGTCGAAGGGGAAGTATGGCAACGCCTGAAATCAACCGCTAGCCAACGCCTTGATGAATGGCGCGCCAAACAGGGCAAACAAGGTGAACCGTTCTGGATGATGGGCGAAGTTTGGGCGCACAGTGCTTATCGTAGCCCATATTTTGATGATGGTTTCGATGCGCTGATCAACTTCGATTTACAAAAAAGAATGGACCGCGGCGCCGCTTGTTTAAGCACCATGGAGGATGTGTACCAAGCCTATTCGCAAACCCTCGCCAAACATGCTGATTTTAATCCGGTCAGTTACATGTCATCTCATGACACGGAACTATTTTTTGGGCGCTTTAAATCACTTGAGATGCAGCGTAATGCCGCGAATGTTCTGCTGCTCACTCCAGGAGCAATCCAAGTTTACTATGGTGATGAAGTCGCTCGCGAAGTCGGTCCTTATGCGGATGATTTTCATCAAGGGACTCGCTCTTCAATGAACTGGCAGTGGGATAACGATCGCGCAGCCTTACTGCAACACTGGCAAACCTTAGGCCAATTTCGCCAAAATAACCCTGCAATTGGTGCAGGAGTTCATCAACCAATCCCACAAGACAATGCTTACGTCTTTTCACGTACGTTAGACAATAATCGCGTCGTCGTCGCCTTTGTCGGCCAATAGCTCTGTTTTTAAAACCCACCAAGCTGCTGTTTAGTCTCTAATAAACAGCAGCTTAAACTGCTTTTTTCTGGTCATTTCAAACAAAATCTTAGCCTAACGCTCAATCTCCTACTGGTACAACCACAAAATTTCTATAAGACATTGATGAAATGTACTTTTATAATCCGCCCCTCACACTAATAAAACCAAACATTTGACATTATTAAAACAAATTTTTAACATTAGTTTTTTGATGTTACAGACCTGAACGGCCTGAAGTTTCAGCTAGGTACCCCGTAAGTAAAACCTGATGAACATAAATACACCGTTTGATTATGGTGAACGCATCGAAGCCTACACCGCTGCAACTTCAAGTAAAAAGGGCTGCAATAATACTATGCCGACTAAATAAGAAGTGGCTAATCATCGGTCAAATGGTTGATTCACCCGCACACTAGCTTAGACGAGTGAATCAACCACTTCACCTCAATTGACGCTACCGCACCTTATTTTGGGCGATAATACAGACTTAGGAACACGAGAATGAAAACCTTTCCCCGAACTCTGGTTGCACTTACCGTTATAGCCAGCAGCTCAGTATACAGCGCTGGCTTTCAAGTTGCCGAGCATTCCGCCTCCGGTCTTGGCCGAGCTTTTTCTGGTGAAGGCGCGGTGGCAGATAACGCCAGTGTGCTAGCTCGCAACCCTGCGGCAATGACTCGTTTTGAACGTGCGCAATTTTCTGGCGCCCTGAGTATCATCGATCCTGAAGTTGATGTTTATGATCTGAGCAATCAACAAAAAATGTCGGATATCGCTCCTCTCCAAGTGGTTCCAGCGGCTTATTATTTAAGCCCAATTAATGAACAGTGGAGCTGGGGAATCGGCCTTTTCACTACCTATGGTGTAGCAACCGATTACCCAACCGACATTTATGCTGGTGACATGGCAGGCGACACTGCGTTGATTTCGGTTAACCTCAACCCGAGCCTAGCGTACAAAGTCAATCAACATCTTAGTTTGGGCGCTGGGATTAATCTTGTTTATGCCCATGCAGAGCTCAATCGTCACCAAGGTGGCTTAGCGCCCACTTTAGGTGGTCAACAAAGTGATAAGCTGATCTCTATGGAAGGCGATACCTTAGGTTATGGCTGGAATATTGGCGCACTTTACTCAGTGAATGAAAACCACCGCTTTGGGTTTTCCTACCGCTCACAGGTCAAACTCGATTTCGATGATGGTACCTTTTCTAGCTATAACTCTGGCGCAGCTAGCAAGCCCGAAGTCGTCGGCCGCTTAAAACTTGATCTACCAGAAATTTGGGAAATATCCGCCTTTCATCAACTCAATGACCAATGGGCGATTCACTATGGCTATCAACGCACCGGATGGCGTTCATTCAAAGAGCTCAAAGCGACTTCAGCAGAGTGTAAAGACGGTGTCTGCTTCCAAAAACCAGAAGACTATAAAGACAACGGCCGCTGGTCCCTTGGCACCACCTATCGCCTTAATCATGATTGGACACTGCGCGCTGGTTTAGCATTTGATGAACAAGCGGGTAAAGCCACCTTGAGCATTCCAGATAGTGACCGCTACTGGTATTCAGCCGGTTTTACTTACACCTTGAATGATGCCATGACCCTAGATGCGGGCTTTGCATTAGTAAGAAGCAAGGAAGGTAACTTCACCGAAACCAACGCCGCAGGCCAAAGCTTGAATTTCAACACCAAAGCCAATGCCTATATCAGTGCCATCCAGCTCAATTACCAGTTCTAAATAGGTTAAGAAACCCATGAAAAAACTACTTAAAATTTCCCTACTCTGCTCGGCTCTATGGTTAGCGGGATGCGGCGATGACACGCAAAGCTCTGGCGCACCGACCATTAGCTATGAGCCACATATTGCAAAGGCATTAACTCGCGAAACACAGATTAAATTTCAGTTGAGCGGCGCGAACCCTTCGGTGCCGCTACCCTCCTATACGTTGATGAACCCGCAAGATGGTACTTTAAACTTACCCACGGATGGTGACAACTCGCCCAGTAATCCACGGGTTGCCATGAATCAGCTCGATGGCTGGTCAACCACTATGCCACTGTATCTGGATTTTACTGGCGGCAATTTGGCTACTGGCGCCATCACAGACGGTGTTTATCTAGTTGAACTGACAGATTCGATGACTGGTAATCCACAACCGAAAGCTAATGTTGACTTTGTCGCCTTTAGCGATGCCGCGACCAGTAAGATCGCCATTTACCCAACTAAGCCATTAAACCCAGCGAGCAACTATATTTTAGCCATCACCAGTGATGTTAAAGACGCACAAGGCGAGCCAATCGGCACCTCGAGTAGCTATGCGACCCTTAAATCTAAGCAGCGCATTTATAGCCAAGGACAATTGGCACAGCTGCAGAAAATCACCCATGGCACGGAAGCCCTGTTTAGCGCGACGGGTGTTAATGCAGAACAGATCGTATACAGCACTTGGTTTAGCACCCAATCGGTCGGTGAAACCTTAAGCGCTGTAGCTGCCGCAACGGCCTACGGCGCGGGGCAAGAAAACCCATTAGCGGTTTGGCAGCAAACATTTGTCCATCAAAATGATGCTTATCAAATGACCTTTGAAGATCCCAAGCCTTTTGCTGAAGCGCTTAACGCAGATAAGGCTTTTGAACAATATATCAAGGCTCCCAAGAACCTACTCATTGCAGCTTATGATCAGTCCGTCACTGATACCGGTCAATCGGTTAACGTCACTCATGGCGCGGTGACTCTGCCTTACTACCTTGAAACCGGCGCAAATTGGAACACACAAGCGTTTAGCGCCGCTTCCCCCAGCCTAGCGAAAATCTCAGCAGCGTTAAAAGACCCTGTTGAGCAGGCTCATCTTACCGCGCAATTGATCGGCGCTGGTATTGATCTTACCGAGCTTGCAACCAGTCAAGAACAGCAGATGAAATTAGTCGGTCTTGAGCTCACGAAAACCGATGGCAGCCGATTAGACAGCGAGCGTTTGATCACCCGCTATTCACCGCTGCCCAGCATTAAATCACTGCAAACCGTGCCGTTTTTACTTTTTACTCCCAAAACGGGCGAAGTTAAAAATGTGGTCATTTATCAGCACGGCATTACCTCAGCCAAAGAAAATGCCTACGCGTTTGCGTTTCGCCTTGCTCAAGCGGGTTTAGCGGTGATTGCGATTGATATGCCACTGCACGGAGAGCGCAGTTTAGACGAACAGCGCTCAGCCAATACCAATGTGCTGGCCTATTTAAATTTAGTTAACTTACCCGTGGCCCGTGATAACGTGCGTCAAAGTATTTTGGACGTGCTGGCGCTGCGCGCTGCGCGCTGCGCTAACCCTGTCACAATCATCTTTCATCGGCTCGCCCCTTGAGAACGTCAATATTGCAACAGGCTCACAGATTAAACTGCTCGGTCATTCATTAGGTGGTATTGTCGGGCTGTCCGCACTGGCAGCCAGTGAGCAAGATTTAGGTAATCCTCAAGCGAATGCTCTCTATCACTTTAGCGCCGCAGCGATCCATAACTCTGGTGGTCGTATCGCGCCACTTCTGTTTGGTTCTGATGCTTTTGCACCGCAGATCAAACATAACTTAGCGCTGACTTCTGCTCAGTATAAGGCGTTTGCAGACACATACTGCATTGGGCAAACTGACTCCGCGTGTTACGGTATCTTTGAACAAAATGCAACTGAACTACAAAAAGCGCAATTAAACGCACTGTTTGCTCAGTTTAGCTTTGCCGCTCAATCGGTGCTCGACAGCATAGATCCAATGGCGAATTTAGCTTCGGGCATTACAACGCCGTTATTGCTGACTCAAGTTCACAATGACGATACAGTGCCGAATGTCACCAAAGAAGCAGGTATACTGCCATTTGCTGGCACAGAGCCAGTGGCGAGCTTACTTGGATTAACGACGATCAATCGCACGACACCAACCGTGAATGGGCAAAGCAGCGTCTTTATTGAGTATAATACCACGGCTAAGCATTCAACCTTTATTGCCCCACAGAATGATGATGGGTCTGATGCTCTTCACCATGGTCAAATGCAAGCACAAACCATTGATTTTTTAATTGATAACCAATTGAATGGGGCGATTCCAGAAACCGTATTGCATTAATTAACCAAACCGCAAAGCGGTAAAATAGAAAACAATAAAGGCAGGATTTCCTGCCTTTATTGTTGCTGAGCGTTATCAAGTCAATTTTTTAGAACTTATAACCGCCAGAGATCATAAATACCCAAGGATTAATTTTCACGTCAGTGGATTGGGCATCAACACCCGCTTTATATTTTGCTGTGGTTTCAATATTGGCGTACCAAACTGATGCGTTAAAGAACCAGTTATCATCGAGCATATAGTCGACACCAACATTGGCCGCTAGACCCCAAGAATCATCCAGTTTTAAATCACTAAGCCCGGCTGTTTTTCCAGTATCATTAAATTTTTCATCAAAGAAATTGGTGTAGTTAACACCAGCGCCAACATAAGGACGCCATGTGCTGCCCGCTTCACCAAAATAGTACTGGACCATCACCGTCGGTGGTAAATGCTTAGTTTTACCGATATCCCCTAAACCGCTAAGATCGGTCGAGATCTTATGCGAGAAAGGCGTTGCGGCTAATAACTCAATACTGAAATTATCCGTCAACATATAGCCGAGCGTTAAGCCCAGCTGAGTATTACTGTTCACCGACAGTTCATTTTGCGAACCAAGAATTTTATCACTGCTATCGTTAGGTACCACGCTAGCGATACCCGCACGCACCAAAATATCCCCTTGCTGATGAGCAAGCACTGAAGTTGAAGCTAAAGCGGTAAGGACAGCTAATCCACAGACTGTTTTTTTCATGCTACTTTCCTTTTGTTGGGCTAATTATTCTTTTTGTTGGCGCGCACAGTAGCATATAAAAACCACACTATTTTGATGGAAATCAATTTGTGAATTTTTTTGGTTAAAAAGATGAAAATCTGTAAACTTTGTCACAATAAATACTCAAGCAACACAATCATCTAATGCAAACTAGGCGTGCCACACAAAAAGCAAGCTAACCGTAAGCGCATTCAGCGATGTTGATTGAGTCAGTCATCATGAGTATGGAAACAATAGACTTGGCTCGAAAGACGCTGGCGCATCGTGGCAGCTTCAGTAGAAAAGAACAGTTCACTACAACACTAGGTACGGTAAAGTACTTTTATTACATGCCAACCAAACTTGGTTTTTACTAATTGCGGCGTCAAAATTTCACCTTGAAAGCACGCTTTATCAAAGGCAGGAACCATTTGTCCTTGGCGAAACTCGCCTAAATCACCACCACGCTTACCCGATGGGCAAAGTGAATGCTTTTTGGCTAAGGTTTGAAACTTAGCGCCTTTTTTTAACTGCTGTAGTAATTCATCAGCTTGCTCTTTGTGCTTGACTAAAATGTGTAATGCAGCGGCTGTTTTCGCCATAGGGAAATACTCGATCTAATAACAAAGCTGCTTATTTTAACCAAAGCCGTAACCTAATGCATCTTTTCGATATTCATCGCTCGTCAAGAAGCTTTAACTGCTAAAAATAGCTCAATAGCGTTACGAAGCAGCAATTTTCAGTTACTATAGAGGGTGTAGTGTGTTTATTTTTGAGTAGTGTGTTATGGCCAAAACCGTCAGTAAAGCAAATCAGTCGCAAGGGATGTTGATGTTTACCCTCAACTCACAGCAACAGCTGTTTGCTATTGGAACGTTAAAAGTAAGGGAAATTGTCCCCTATTTACCGATGACGCAAATCCCGTATTCTCATCATCATGTGGTGGGAACGGTGACGATACGTAATCTAACGGTACCAGTGATTGATATGGCCGCAGCCATTGGATTTAGACCGATTACTCCTCAAGAATATAAACAGTGTTATTTGATTGTCACCGACTGCCTGCGCACTGTGGTTGCCTTTATGGTACGCGGCATTGAAAAGATCATCGAATGTAATTGGCGATCGATTGAATCAGCACCAGTGACAGCGGGCAATAATGTCTTTGTTACCGGGATCACTCGCTATCAAGATCGTATTGTTCAACTACTGGATGTCGAACTGCTGCTCTCAAAAATCTACCCACAATACGAATCCACCAAAGTGCCGATGCTGACCGATATTGAACGTGAGCGGCTTAAACCACTGAATATTTTACTGGTTGATGACTCATCAATTGCCCGTAAACAACTGGCCGATGCGTTAGATAGAATCAACATTCCTTATCAGATTTGTAAAAATGGGTTGGAGGCTATTGAACTAATGCGCCGCCTAGCTGATGAGCATAATGCGATTGACCTTTTAGTCAGTGATATTGAAATGCCCGGGCTTGATGGCTATGAGCTGGCTTTTGAGGTACAAAACGATTCTCGCTTAAGTCACGCTTATTGTATTTTGCACACCTCATTGTCGAGTGAAATTTGTGTCGATCGCGCTCATCAAGTTGGTGCACACGAGGCATTAGAAAAATTTAACGCCACTGAACTTATTGAAGCGATGCTCAGAGGAGCGAAAAAACTTGAATCGCAACGCTCGTCATCACTCTCAATGTAATCCACGATAACAGCAAGATCGGCGGATTTTTGCAGCAAAATGAGCAAAAATCCGCTACGCTTAGCCCATAGAATTGATTAGCGCTTAGTGCCGGTAAACCCATGCCTGATGAAGTTTTTAAAAAATCCACTGCCAACCTTAAAAAAGCGGTTCCTCTGATGATGAAGCATCATGTTGCCGCCACACCTGCTAACTACGCGCTTTGGTATACTTATGTCGATCATGCTATCCCGCAGTTAAATCAAGAAATGGATTCCGTTTTAGCGCATTTTGGCTTATGTCCGCCCAGTTCTGGCGACCTGTTATACAAAAATTTCATCGCTTCTAAAGCAGAAACGACCGTCAGTGAACTGCGCGCGAATATGGAAATTTTAGCCAGTGAAGTCGCCAGCTCAATGTCTGATACCATGACGGATACACGAGCTTTTGAAGCCATTATCGATAAAAGCTTTTGCGATTTAGAACGGGTAGAGAAAGAAGATCTTTCTTTAGAGGAAGTCATGGGCGTTATTCGACAGCTAGTCAGTGAGTCACGTGACATTCGCCATTCGACCCGCTTTTTAAACAATCAGCTCAAAACCGCTTGCGATGAAATCTCTAAGCTGAGAAGTCAATTGGCAGAAGTACAGAAAGACGCGCTCTTTGATCCACTCTGTGGGTTATATAATCGACGCGCTTTTAATAACGATCTACTGGCCATGCTTCATGCTCAACAAGCGCTAAGCATTATTTTGTTAGATATCGACCATTTCAAAAGTTATAACGATGATTTCGGTCACCTGTTTGGTGATTCGGTATTAAGAGCGATTGCCAAACGTATTCAAGGTAATTGCCGCGAAGCGATGACGGCCTACCGTTTTGGTGGTGAAGAATTTGTTATTCTGCTGCCTAACATGACTTTACGTAGTGCTCGTCAATTCGCGGAGTCGGTACGTCGATCAATTGAAAAGCTTTCAGTTCGCGATCGCCGCTCAGGTCAACAAATTGGTAATATTACTGCCTCTTTTGGCGTCGCCGAATATCAAAGTTTGGAAGCCGCTGATACCTTAGTTGATCGGGCCGATAAAATGCTCTATCAGGCCAAAAATCTTGGTCGTAACCGAGTAATGCCACTCTAAAATCACCATCGAGAGTGCATGAAAGCAGGCCATTGATTAATACCCATTCAATCCACTTTCAAGGTAGATGGTCAGCGACTCAAAATAAGCCGCCCAGCCAAATAATTGATTTTAATGGAAAATTTATAAGTGGAAAGCGTAACTAAGACAGTAGTCTTCACCACTTTTTGCCGTATATTCTTTATCTTCGCTGCAGGCTTGCGCTTTACCGTGCACATTCCCTTTGATCAAGCTTATCCAATGACGAATCGCAGTATTAACCATTTGATTATTGATTTGCTGGCTAAACGTGGTGCAGGTTTCTAACTGGATATCTTCTATCTCAACCAATTCCACACAGCCAGTACCGCGTAAGCAACCTAATAACAGTTCAACATGGCTTCCATCCCCTTCTCGAAAGAGAATTGAACAAGGCTGATCTTTACTGCCGGTAAAGGCGACAAACTGTTTCGGATATTGTAAACCGCTGTGGCGACCATCTTTAAAATACGCCAGTACATGGTGGTAATCGATCACATAACTGGTGACTTCTTGATGTGAACCACTTTCTAGCGGAAATAAACGATCCATTAATTGCTTAGCTTTGGCTTGTCTTTCTCGTTGTTGATTTGCGCTGGTTGTCTCCACGGCGAAGACAGCTTCAGCGATAAACGGATGTTGAGTTGATTGAATGTTAGTCTTATCGAATGTCAGCATATTCATTGTCGTTCCCTCGTGGATAACTATTTATTGTGTCCTAGAGCCATTACTTCAAACTGATGTTTAATTTTCATTCAATTCTGTGACTGGCTTAGTTTGTAGACTAGCGGATTTTTTACTACAATTTCACAACAAAAATTTTACAATGTGAATTTTACAAAATGGCCATATCAAAAAGCTTAGTCAGACAGTCACATTTTTTAGGCACCAAGGTAAGAAACTTGCGTAAACGCAACCACTTAACCATGGAAGATTTATCAGCGCGCTGTATACGGGTTAATCCTGAATACGCTCCTTCCGTCTCTTATCTCTCTATGATTGAACGAGGCAAGCGAGTTCCCAGTGTAGAAATGCTCGAAGTGATTGCTGAAGTCTTTCAAAAAGATCCGCGTTGGTTTTTAGACGACGAACCCGAACAGGCCGACATTACACCTAATAAGGGCAATCGAGGTGGGATCAGTGGGATGGCACTTGAACCTAGCTTTCTATTTTCGAATGATATTTTACAGATTGCGATTCCCGAAATGCTCTCACAAACCGGGATCACCGGCCGCCAGTTTGCTCATCTGCTGATCCGGGCCCATCAAGAAAGTTTACAAAATCACTTCCCCGATCTAGAACGTGCGGCAGAGGAGGTTGGACTAAAACGTCTTAATTTGGCCGTAGAAGATTTAATCGATATCGCTAAAAGCCTAGGATTGACCATACGTTGGGTGACACGTACACCGCATGATGTGGTGGATGAATTGGGGATCAGCGCCAAACAGTTAGTCACGTCTTTTTTTGAACCACCGGGAAACATTTATCTTAATGAGATTTTAAAACAGTATCCGACACGCCTGAAATACGACTTAGCGGTGTACATTGGCCATAATGTTTTACACAGTAAAGAGGGATTAAAAAGTGTGCTTTCGGTTGGGCATACTCATGGCTGGGAAGCGCAGAGCGATCTTCAGCAAACCTCAGAGCTTAACTCACAAGATATTTTGCAAGCATGGCGTGATTTTGAATCGAGCTTTTTTGCTGGCGCTCTATTATGCCCCAAAGTTCCCTTTCGCCAACTGTTGGATCGTAATGGCTATGAAATCTCCGTACATCAAAAAGCCGGAGTATCCCCTTCGGTTGCCATGCGCCGGATGACCGTCGTCTCTCCCTACCCTCACTGGCACTATTTTGATGCCTATGGCGAAGGCAAACTTAAAGCGGTGTATCGTGGTAATGGCATTCCTCTACCTTGGGGAAATATGCGTAAAGTTGATGACCCTTGCCAACACTGGGCGGTGTTTCGTCGTTTATCTGAGCCTTTACCCGGTAGCTCAGCACAAATTTCCATTTTAAATGTCGGTGATGAACCGCGTATTTACTGTTGTGAATCAATGAATATGTCTGATGCTGCAGGGAATAACCGTGTGCTATGTGCTGGCATTGATCTTAATCCCGCCATTAATGCTCAAGGTGGTGATGCCCGCTCGATTGCCGAAGAACTCAAAGCCTCTTGTGTTCAACAAGGAGGTTCAACCATCATCCCGAGACACATTAAAAAAGATTTGCTAACCATTGCAAAAATTCTCAATATTAATTGGATTGAGCGTGGGATTGATAATCAAGCAAGATTGATTTGTTCACGTGGTGCGGTGTGCCCGAGAGTACCCAGTTGTTACGATAAATGCGCCAATCAAACCGAGCAGCGTTGATCGTTGACAAGAAAAACAACGTAAAAAAAAGCCAACCGCAAAAAGGTGCGATTGGCTATATTTTGTGTGAACAAAGAGGTTCACTAACAACGTCAGTTGGCTAGGTGACCCTCGGCTTAAAAGGGTCATATATTATAAAGCACATAGCGTGCCAACTTTTTCAAACCACTTAATCAAGTAATTTAAGGCGAATATGGCGAAAAAGCGTCCGTTTCATTACAACCGATCTCATAGTGATTTTGCATTTTGCAAATTCAGTGCAAAATGCAATGATCCGGTAACCCTCTACTTCTCGGTTTCTCTCAACCTTGAAACATCCAACCTATCAAAAAATGAATAACTGAGAATAATGATGCCAACTCCAGTTTCTATTCCTGAATCTACACCAACGCCATCATGGCTAACGATCAATGATGGACAATTACTGTGGATCCCAGATTTTTTATCCATGGAACAAGCCGATAACGCTTATCAACGCCTGTCGCTTGAACTCAACTGGCAACAACAAGCGATCATGATGTTTGGTAAACCAATCATGCAGCCTCGCCTGCACGCTTGGTACGGTGAAAAAGCTTATCGCTATTCAGGCTTAAGTTTAGCGCCACAACCGTGGGCACCAGCCTTACTCCCTCTTAAAGCACAATGTGAACGAGTTGCAAATCAGCCATTTAATTCGGTTCTGGCGAATCTCTATCGCCATGGTCAAGATTCGATGGGTTGGCACCAAGATAATGAAACGGAATTAGGTCACCAACCCGTCATCGCTTCACTATCATTAGGCGCAACTCGGCGCTTTGCGCTGCGCCATATTCAAAGTAAAGAAAAATTAATCTTTGAGCTCAGCCATGGCTCATTATTAGTGATGGCTGGAGATACACAGCACTATTGGCAGCACACCATTCCTAAAACTCGTCAATCCTGCCAACCAAGAATCAATCTCACATTTAGACAGATCATTGGTTGATCTGAGTCTCTATGAACGCCAACCTCGTTCTTACGTTCGGAAAAGTACCGAAAGAGACTATTGATATTCAAAAATTTTGAATGACACCCTCAACTCTCTGTGCTCCTTTTTGAGCCAGCAATCAGTAAGCTATGATCATCCTCTAATGATGGAGCACGATCATGAACACCTTACGAGTCATCGAACAGCTAATTCCCGCCCGAGCGACCTCGGATGGAGACGGAGTGAAAATTCGTCGTGTCGCTGGTTTTAACCATGGCAGATTCTCCCCTTTCCTAATGGTAGATGAATTGAAATCGGATCATAGTGCCGATTACATTGGAGGGTTCCCTCCTCATCCTCATCGAGGCATTGAAACCTTAACCTATATGTTGCAAGGGCACTTTCAACATCGCGATCAAATGGGTAATGTCGGCGAATTACGCAGTGGCGGTGCCCAATGGATGGCCGCGGGCCGAGGGGTTATTCATAGCGAAATGCCAATCATGGAACAAGGTCAATTGCATGGTTTCCAAATTTGGATTAATCAACCAGCGAAAAACAAAATGGCACCGGCTCAATATCATGATTTTCAACCTGAAACGATAACTGAATATTCAGAAGATGCACTGGGTACGCTAAGACTCATCGCTGGAAAGCTCGCTATCAACGGGCAAACGTTGCAAGGTCCGCTAACTCAAACTGGCGTCGCCACTATCGTTGCCGACTGGCGTACTCAATCATCCAGTGATATCGCTTTAGACATCCCTGAGCACTACAACGTGTTGCTTTATGCGTATCAAGGCGCGGTAAATGTAGTTGGCAAGAGCTTAAAACAGGGCGAACTCGCGGTACTTTCTCGCAACGCTGCACTTCAATTATCGGCCAACGAGGCCAGCGGTGTATTGATTTTAGCGGGGGAACCGATTAACGAACCGGTGGTTCATTACGGTCCTTTTGTGATGAATAGTCACCAAGAGATTGAACAAGCGATTGCTGATTATAATGCAGGATTATTTTCCACCTACTAATTGCCTGATAACTCTATACCCAAACGACTTAGAGTTATGGTCAGCCCTCATCAACAAACTCGATGACGAAACAAAGACAGCTGCCGCTGTACGTAGAAAGGAAGAGTAAGTTTACTGTCCATTCGACCATAAGGTCGGTTATTAAACAAAAATAAAACCACTGCCGGATATTTTTGTTTTTGCCACACCCATTAATGAGTGTGGCTTTTTTTGGCTTGCTGGAAACGTCAGCGTCTATTATGACCTAAAAATTATGACCTAAAAACGCACGGCTATAAAAATTCACACAAATAAGCAGTGGCTTGCGACACTTGTAAATCAAACGATGAATGACCATCAACGTCAAAACACTCTCCACTATGAAACGTTAACCAGTGTTGATCGCTCGTGCGTTTAATGGTTAATGACCCTTTGATAACGGTCATTTTTTCCGGAGCATCCGTCGCAAAGGTATACTCTCCAGGAGCCATCACACCGACGGTCATTGACTCTCCATGCTGCTGAAAACCTAAAGATTTCACATTGCCATCAAAGTAGCTATTTTCCTTAATCATGGTATTCCTTTTCTGAGATAAAATAGTTTGAGTGGCGTTTTCCACTCATCACTTAACAGATACTCAAGATATCATTAGCTTAGCTTTAATGACAATATGCTATACTGAGCTTACCTAAAGGCTTTACGTAATAAATCCTAAATACTTTGAGAGAATGATGTGGTTATTAGAAAAAAACCTAGCCGAAAATACCGCCCTGATAGTCAATCGTTTCTATTTAAAGTCCTCTTCTGGCTAATATTAAGTCTATTATCTGTCGGATTTGCGCTATTAATTATCGTTAGTTATCGCGATTACATTAATCCGAAGAACGTGCACGGTTCTTGGATTGAAATCGGTGCACCAAGCCATTTAACTGAAGTTCTCACCTTTAATGAACAAGGTGTATTTCGTGATCATCGTTTAATTGCCACGCAATTTGAATTTGATGGCAAAACGATCGCCATCCGAACTGGCACTGGCGAAACGATTTATCAACTTTCGGGAACCACTGACTCACCGCAGATGCGACGAGTTGAACCTCCGCTGCCTCACCAACGTTTTATACGTGCAGGCTATGAGCACACCATTTCTACTGAACCTGGACCTAGCCGTCGTTCAGCCGTCTCAGAGCATTTCAGGGAACGATAATGGCTCCCGAAGGAGCCATTAAGAAGGTTAAGCGTGACGACCAGCCTATGATTATTTGCGTAGTGCGTTTAATTTAGCCTGAGCCAAACCAAAAATCGTATCCACGGGATAGCTGCCATCTTCTGTTGCAACACCAGCGGGTTTTCCAGTAAAGAGCTCAATCGCTTCTGTCACATGGTCAATCACCCAAATATGGAATTCACCCTTTTCTACCGCTTTGAGAATATCCGCCCGTAGCATCAAATGATGCTGATTAGAACGAGGAATAATCACACCTTGTTGAGAATGACGGCCTTTAATATTACACACATCGAAGAAGCCTTCGATTTTCTCATTAACACCACCAATCGGCTGCGCTTCACCAAACTGATTCATTGAACCAGTAATCGCAATATCTTGCCGATTGGGTTGCTTGGAAAATGCTGACACAATAGCGCAAAACTCAGCCATGCTGGCACTATCGCCATCCACCCCACCGTACGATTGTTCAAAAGTAATGGTGGTGGTTAACGGTACTCGCGCCGTTCGGCCAAACACCGAATTTAAATAAGCAGAAAGTATCATTACTCCTTTTGAGTGGATACTGCCCCCTAAATCCACGCTGCGTTCAATATCAATAATATCGCCATCACCAAACGATGTGGTCGCCGTAATTCGGTTTGGTGCACCAAAGGCATGATCGCTGGTGGCTAACACCGATAAGGCATTGATCTGCCCCACCGCAGAGCCTTCGGTCTGCAGTAATGTGGTGCCATTAAGGAAGGTTTCCATTACGCCTTCTTGAAGACGATTGACTCGCATTTGTTGGTTGCACAGCGCTTCTTCAACATGATTTTGGCGAATCATATTAGAATTGGCTTGGCGAGCGACGTAATTAGACTCACGCAATAAATTGGCAATATGCGCGGAATGCAAAGAGAGCTTGTTTTGATCGCTGGTCATTCGCGAACTGTGTTCAATAATTCGCGCAATCGCTTTGCGATCACAATGCAACATATTGTTATCATGGACAATGCTTGAAATGAAACGGGCATAATGCAGCTCACTTTCTGGCGTACGCTTCATCTCGTCTTCAAAATCAGCGGTGACTCGAAACAGCTCGCTGAACTCCGGATCGTAATGCGTTAATAATTCATAAGTACGATAATCACCAAATAAGATGATTTTGACATCTAGTGGTATCGGTTCAGGATCGAGCGATACCGTTCCGGTTAAAGTCACTTCTTTTTCTAGCGAGGTGAAGCTGAGCTGACGTGAACGCAGAGCACGTTTTAAGCCATCCCATACATAGGGCTGCTCTAATACTTTAACTGCATCCATTAGCAGCACGCCGCCGTTGGCTTTATGTAAACTACCAGCGCGGATCAGTGAAAAATCGGTAAATACCGTTCCTTTATAGGTGGCGGTTTCAATATAACCAAACAAGGAGTGATAGTTAGGGTTTTCTTCGACCACCACGGGAAATTCTTGCGACGCGCGACAAACCAGCACATTCACTTTATAACGACGTGGTAACTTTTTATCCAACGCCGCGGTAGCGAGCTCCCCTTGCTCTCCCGTTTCATCCAAAAAGATCTCAACATTTTCGACGATATCTTTTTGTAATTCGGTTAAGTAGCTTTTGATTTCAGGGTACTTAGAATAATCGATTTTAAGCTGTTTAATAAAATGACTGATCACATCGAGCGTCACATCATCATTGAGCTTTTTAATTTTTTCGCTGTACGCTTCCTCCCACTCAGTGAGCTGGCGGACCATATTGCGTAGGCTGACTTCTAACTCATCAATCGTCTGCGCAAAATGCTCTTGCTCTTTTTTACTCAGCGCATCAAACGTTTCTTCGGTATGCATTTCTTCGCCATTCATGGCGACAAACTGATATTCACCTTGGTTAGTGATACTTAAACTAATATCACGCTCTTTGGCACGTAAGGTAATGGCTGCTAATTCTTGTTCCTGCTTTTGGGCGAGTTGGTTTTTTAAGCGGTCCGCTCGGCTAAAGTAGAGTTCATTATCAAACGCTAACGGAATCGCATTGACCAATTTGGTCATCAACTTTTCAATATCTTGACGAAATTTTTGGCCAACACCAGACGGAAGCTTAAGCACTCGTGGTGTACGAATATCATCAAAATTAGCCACATAACACCAATCAAATAGCGCATTATTTTCTGGCTGATGACGATTTAAGTAACGTAAGATCATGGTTCGTTTACCCAATCCATTACGTCCAATGGCATAAATGTTATAGCCCTTTTCTTTTATCGACATCGCAAATTCAACCGCTTTTTGCGCGCGCTCTTGACCAACAATCTCATCAATGGGAGCTAACTCTTTGGTCGATTTACATGGCAAATTATCTAGTGTTGCAACGTGATAGAGCTGCTCAACACTCAAATTTTGAATCGCCATACCCCCTCCTTATTTTTTTATGATTGTTATATTTAAATTAATTTTCTTTATTTGTAGCTTAAGTGTAGAAGAAAAGCACAATCTTTTTAGTGACTTACTACTAATTCACGCTTAAATGGGCAAATAATCATCAGTGCCAATGATAAAGACGCAAATGATAACCAGTTGCATTTGATGGCAAGTTGTCTTTAAATAGGGTCCCACAACCTCACCAACACCGGAGTCACGATGGATCTTAATCAGTGCTGGAGCTACTACCAAAAAGCTGAGAAATTGGTCAATCAAGGGCATTGGCCTGAAGCTCATTATCTGTTTGAGCAAGTATTAGCCTACCTCCCACAACATTTGCATTACGCGGCACAAAGTACTCAAACCAAACCTTGTCAGTTGGTGTGTTTAATCAGTGGACTGCGAGACTGCGCAGTCTACCAATCTGAAATTCTTAATACGATGGGACAGCAGCAAGGCGCTTATCAAGTACTCAACCAAAGTTATGCGTTACTGCAATTTTTATCCATCGAAAACAGTCCATTGGTCAGATCCGTCGCCAGTGTCTTAGACAGCAACAGCCACGACTTACTCGAACACATTAATGCTTTTTGCCATGCGCAAAGAGCAGCATCGTGGCAGTTAGAGTATGCCAATATTGAAAAAGTCCATCGCTACTTTACTCAACTGAAACATCAGCAAGGGCAGTCGACGAGCGCGACACGACTCAACTAAACACCAACCGTCGGGTCTAACGATTAACGGAATAAACACTTTCAGCTTAAAAATAGGGGCGATTAAAAATAGTCAGCAATCGCTAAATAACGCTGGCGGATATGTTCAATCAATAAACGAACTTTATTGGGTGGTTGACGTGTAAACGGGTATACCGCGTAAATCCCCAATTTTTTGCCGACCTGATCTGGAAATAGGTCGATTAATGTCCCTTCTCTAAAATCATGGTACACCAAACAGCGCGGCACATAAGCAATACCGTGGCCACCTAATGCTGCTTTACGTAATGCTGTCGCATTATCGGTAGAAAAGCTGCCCGAAACTTTCACTATCCGGTTACCTGTCGGGCTTTTAAACTCCCAATCACTGGCTCCGGTGGTTTGATAGGCGTATTGTAAACAATTATGAGCCACAAGCTGCTCAGGCATGATCAGCTGACCATGGCGGGCAAGGTATGCGGGCGATGCACAGACAACCCATTGCGAATCCAATATATGCCGCGCGATCAAACTCGAGTCATCCAAATAACCCGTACGGATCACTAAGTCAAAACCACCTTCAACTAAATCAACAAACCGATTATCCAGCGACATATCTACCGTTAATCCAGGATAACGATTACAAAATTCCGCGACCGCATCAGCGAGCAATAAGTCTCCAGAGATGGTCGGCACCGACATTTTAATGTGACCGCTGACATTTTCACCAAAGCCTGACAGGGCATCCATCGCTTCTTGCGTGGCTTGCTTCACATTTCTTGCACTGATCAACAAGGCTTTCCCCGCTTCGGTTAAGGTTAATTTGCGGGTGGTACGATAGAGTAACTGTACCGCCAGCTCTTCTTCTAAACGGGCGATTCTTTTGCTAACTACTGAATTGGTAAGATTATTTTGTTCCGCAGCCTTACTAAAGCTCCCGAGCTCAATGACTTGAGAAAACAGAATTAAATCATCTGCGCGCATTCTATTATACCATTTTAAGAACTAATTATTTTCATTATTTCCCTATATCCTCAAAAAATAAAGGAGTAAATTCACCTACAATTAACAAGACCATCACAACTATAAAAATTAAACAACCCGAGCTTACATTGCTTAACTCGTACCCTACTGCACGTGTTAAGTCATCATTATTAATGAAGAGTTCAAAGGACGAGGAAGTCTTTCATGAGTGACACCCTACTGGCGCTGATTGCGTTTTCACCCATTGTTGTCGCAGCCGTGCTATTGGTCGGATTAAATTGGCCAGCCAAAAAAGCCATGCCGGTCGCATTTGCCTTAACGGTTGCTATCGCTTTGATTTTTTGGGATATGTCGATAACTCGCGTATTCGCTTCAACCTTGCAAGGGCTCGGCATCACCGTTTCCGTGTTATGGATCGTGTTTGGCGCAATATTGCTACTCAATACTCTCAAGCACACCGGCGCCATTACTACGATTCGTAACGGTTTTATCGATATATCCCCCGACCGTCGCGTACAAGCGATCATCATTGCTTGGTGTTTTGGCTCCTTCATCGAAGGCGCTTCTGGTTTTGGGACTCCGGCAGCGATTGCCGCCCCTTTGTTGGTTGCGATTGGCTTTCCTGCCTTAGCCGCGGTGTTAATGGGAATGATGATTCAATCAACGCCAGTCTCATTCGGAGCGGTGGGTACGCCGATCATTGTTGGCGTTAACCGTGGACTAGATACCCATAACATTAGCGAAACCTTAGTGGCTAATGGTTCAAGTTGGGACGCTTACTTACAGCAAATCACCGCCGGTGTTGCACTCACTCATGCGGTTGTTGGTATTTTAATGCCAGTGCTGATGGCGATGATGCTGACGCGATTTTTCGGTAAAAACCGCAGTTGGACCGAAGGGTTAGATATCTTACCTTTTGCGCTGTTTGCCGGTTTGGCCTTTACGCTACCTTACGCGCTAACGGGGGTCTTTTTAGGCGCTGAATTCCCTTCACTGATCGGTGGATTAGTCAGTTTAGCCGTTGTCGTCACCGCCGCGAAAAAGGGTTTTTTAGTACCGAAAAGCACTTGGGAATTTCCGGCTGAAAAAGAATGGCCTAGCGAATGGCTGGGATCATTAAAAATGAATCTTGATGAGATGAAAGCCAAGCCTATGGGACTGGCCTTAGCGTGGGCACCCTATGTGTTACTGGCGGTCATTCTGGTTGCTAGCCGGGTCAGCAGTGAATTCAAAGCCATGCTGCTGAGCGTTCAACTGAGCTTTAATAACATCCTTGGCGAGACCGGAGTCAGCACATCGATTGATCCGCTTTATCTGCCCGGTGGCATCTTAGTCTTTGTCGCCTTATTAGCGGTGCTTTTACAATCTCGCAGTGTGACGCCATTACTAAAAGCCGTCGGTGAATCGAGTAAAACCTTAGTCGGGGCTGGTTTTGTGTTGGTCTTTACTATTCCTATGGTACGAATTTTTATTAATTCTGGCGTTAACGGCGCTGATCTGGCCAGCATGCCTGTGACTACCGCCAATTTTGCTGCCGGGTTAGTTGGGCAAGCCTTTCCTGCGCTTAGCGCCACCGTTGGTGCTTTAGGCGCTTTTATTGCCGGCTCAAACACGGTTTCAAACATGATGTTTAGCCAGTTTCAATTTGAAGTGGCGCAGACACTGAATATCTCTACCGTGGTCGTCGTCGCACTGCAAGCCGTAGGCGCCGCTGCCGGTAATATGGTCGCGATTCATAACGTGGTCGCAGCTTCAGCCACGGTCGGTTTACTGGGGCGTGAGGGAGCGACTTTACGCAAAACTATCATCCCGACGGCGTATTATCTGATTGCCACCGCCGTTATCGGCATGGTGGTTGTTTATGGGTTTAATGTTAGTGATGTGTTGATGCTCGCTGAACGCTGATGGCCGACCGATTCTGCTGTTAATATTTACCGCGGTAGCCAACACACAACGCTCGCTGCCGCGCCTTACTTATTAGGTTATCCATGATCCCGTTGTTATAAGGATACAAACCATGATCATCTCCGCCTCGACTGATTTTCGCGCTGCCGCCCAAGCTAAACTGCCGCCTTTTCTTTTCCATTATATTGATGGCGGATCGTATCGCGAAGACACACTACGTCGAAATACTACCGATTTAGCCGATATCGCCCTACGCCAACGGGTGCTCAATGATATGTCTGAATTAAGCCTTGAGACTGAGCTTTTTGGCGAATCGCTGGCCATGCCTATCGCCTTAGCTCCGGTAGGGTTAACCGGCATGTACGCTCGTCGTGGTGAAGTGCAAGCTGCGCATGCTGCCGCCAATAAAGGGATTCCCTTTACCCTATCGACGGTGTCGGTCTGTCCGATTGAAGAAGTCACAGCCAACTTGACTCGTCCAATGTGGTTTCAGCTTTATGTATTAAAAGATCGCGGCTTTATGAAAAACGTCTTAGAGCGCGCCAAGGCGGCAGGCGTGACGACTTTAGTGTTTACGGTCGATATGCCCGTTCCCGGTGCGCGCTATCGTGATATGCATTCTGGAATGAGCGGTCCCAATGCGGCAAGCCGACGCATTCTGCAAGCGATGACGCACCCTCGCTGGGCATGGGATGTGGGCTTATTGGGTAAACCGCACGATCTGGGCAACATTTCGACCTATCGCGGAACCCCTACTAAACTCGAAGATTATATTGGCTGGTTGGGTAACAATTTCGACCCTTCAATCAGTTGGCAAGATCTCGAATGGATCCGTGACTTCTGGGATGGCCCGATGGTGATCAAAGGCATTTTAGACGTCGAAGATGCCAAAGATGCGGTACGCTTTGGCGCTGATGGCATTGTGGTCTCTAACCACGGTGGACGTCAGTTAGATGGCGTACTGTCCACCGCGCAGGCATTACCTAAGATTGCTGATGCAGTAAAAGGCGATTTAAAAATTCTGGTCGATTCTGGCATCCGTAGCGGATTGGATGTGGTCAGAATGCTTGCCTTAGGGGCAGATTGCACTTTACTGGGCCGCGCTTTTATTTACGCATTAGCGGCGCAAGGTCAAGCCGGTGTTGAACATTTACTGGATTTATTTGACAAAGAGATGCGCGTTGCAATGACCTTAACCGGTGCTAAACGGGTGCAAGATCTCTCCCGTGATTCTTTGGTGAACCGTTAGTCCGTGGTGAAAACAGGAGTTCAACATGAGTGAGTTACCCTCACACTATCAGCAACTGATCACTCAACTGGCAACCCGCGTTGCTAGTGAGCGCATCATTACTCAGCCAGCGCAGCGTTTAGCGTATGGTACTGACGCCAGTTTTTATCGCTTAGTGCCTAAAATCGTCTTACGTTTACAGTCTCTTGATGAAGTGATATTTACTATTCAAAGCTGCGCTGAGCTGGGCATTCATTTTACTTTTCGCGCCGCTGGCACCAGCTTATCTGGTCAGGCGGTGTCTGATTCTGTCTTAATCACCTTAACCGATGATTGGCGTGAGCATCAAATTCTTGATGACGGCCATAAAATTCGCCTACAACCGGGGGTTATCGGCGCGGACGCGAATAAATACCTTGCCCCTTACCAACGTAAAATTGGTCCTGATCCTGCCTCAATCAATACTTGTAAAATTGGCGGCATCGCCGCTAATAATGCGAGTGGCATGTGTTGCGGTACCGCGCACAACTCTTATCGTACCGTTGATAGCATGAAAATCGTTTTTGCTGACGGCGTCGTGCTTGATACCCGAGATGAGCAAAGTATTGCTGACTTCAAACGCCGCAAAGCAGACTTGCTCGCGGGCATTGAAACGTTAGCCGCGCACACTCGCGCCAATACTCCGCTCACTGAACAAATTCGTCACAAATATCGCTTAAAAAATACCACCGGTTATGCCCTTAATGCGCTCATTGACTATCACGATCCGATCGAGATCATCGAGCATCTTCTCATCGGCTCGGAAGGCACACTCGGCTTTATCGCTGATATTACCTATAACACCGTAGTTGAACATCGCTACAAAGCGTCAGCGCTCTTGGTTTTTGCCACTATTGAACAGGCCTGCCAAGCGGTGACCACCTTGTCCAGTACGCCAGTTGCTGCGGTGGAACTCATGGATGGTCGTGCGCTCCGTTCTGTCGCCGATAAACCTGGCATGCCAGACTTTATTGCCGAACTCGACATCGAGGCCTGCGCTTTATTGGTGGAATCACACGCCAGTCAACAAGTCGAACTCGATAGTCAGTGCCAAACGATTATCGACAGCCTCAGCGATTATCAGATCATTCAATCGGTGCCGTTTACTAGCCATAGCCAGACTGTTGCTACCCTATGGGGTATTCGTAAAGGTATGTTTCCAGCAGTCGGCGCAGTCCGTGAAGTCGGCACAACAGTGATCATCGAAGATGTGGCCTTTCCGGTTGAAAAACTCGCCGCTGGCGTTCGTGAACTGCAAACGCTATTCGATGAGTACGGTTATCACGAAGCGATCATCTTTGGTCACGCCTTAGAAGGCAACTTGCACTTTGTCTTCACTCAAGGCTTTGAACAGCAAGCTGAAATAGACCGCTATGGCGCATTTATGGATGCGGTAGCGGAATTGGTGGCGGTCAAATATCAAGGTTCGTTAAAAGCGGAACATGGTACGGGGCGTAACATGGCTCCTTATGTCGAGCTAGAATGGGGCAAAGAAGGCTACGCCCTGATGCAACGCATCAAAAGTCTGTTTGATCCGCAAGGGCTGCTCAATCCTGGGGTCATCATCAACACCGATCCTCATGCGCACCTCAAAAATCTTAAACCCATGCCAGCTGCAGACCCACTGGTCGATCGCTGCATTGAATGTGGGTTCTGTGAGCCAGTGTGTCCATCACGGACGCTGACTTTATCTCCTCGCCAGCGGATCGTGCTGTATCGCGAATTACAACGTCGCAGCCGAGCCGGAGAAGAGGTTGCCGCAAGCGAGCTGGCGGATGTTTTCCAGTATCAAGGTATCGATACTTGCGCCGCCACGGGCCTATGTGCCGAGCGCTGCCCAGTGGGCATCAACACGGGCGATTTAATTAAACAACTGCGCCAAGCAAAATACGCCAAATTTACCCCGATTGCGCGCTGGACAGCCGATCATTTCGCCACCACCACCGCACTGGTGACAACAGGGCTTAAAGTCAATCAACTGGCAACAAGCCTCTGCGGAGAAGCGCGAGTCAGTCAGCTCAGTCAAAGCTTACGCAAAATCAGCAAAGGCAAAACGCCCTTGTGGACAGCGGAACTGCCTCGCGCCAATCGCTATCCACTGGAAAAACACGCGGCGAATTTACCGAGACGCGATAAAAAAGTCGTTTATCTGCCCTCTTGCGCCAGCCGGACGATGGCGCAAGGCAACGACGCTCTCGATCCACGGCCACTAACGGAAGTGACTTTATCCCTGCTCAACAAAGCCGGCTTTGAGGTTATTATCCCAAACAATGTCTCTTCTCAATGCTGTGGTATGCCTTATGACAGTAAGGGGATGTTTGATATTGCCACCCAAAAAGCGCAGCAATTAGAACAAGCATTGTGGCAAGCCAGTGAACAGGGCCGCTATCCAGTACTCATCGATACCAGCCCATGTGCAAAACGCAGTATGGATCACTTTACCCAGCCAATGCAGATTTTTGAACCAGCAGGCTTTATCAACCAGTATGTTTTAGAGCATTTAAGCATTACTCCAAAACAAGAAACGGTCATGCTACACATCACCTGTAGCTCACGTAAAATGGCGCTTGAGAATACCATGTTAGCGGTCGCGCAAGCTTGCGTATCAGACGTGATTGTTCCTGAGCATATTCAATGCTGCGGTTTTGCTGGCGATAAGGGTTTTACCACGCCAGAGCTCAACCAAGCTGCCGTTCACTCGCTAAAACAACAAGTACCCGCAACTTGCCAACGTGGTTTTAGTAATAGTCGGACTTGTGAAATCGGCTTATCCCATCACAGCGGGATCCCTTATCAATCCATTTTGTATTTATTGGATGAAGTATCGAGGCCAAATAGTTAAGTTGATTGAATAAAATAGGCGCTGATTCAGCGCCTATTTTTTATCGACCAGAAACGAAATCCCTTACAGATTACGACGCGCTTCCACCGCTTGCGCAAGCTGACGCAATACTTTTTCAGTATCATCCCAACCGATACATGCATCAGTAATTGACTGCCCATACGTCGGTGCTTGACCATCGACTAAGTCCTGACGACCAGCCACTAGATGAGATTCAATCATCACACCAAAGATGGTGTGCTCACCAGCACGTAGCTGCGCACAAACGTCATCTGCCACCACCATTTGTCGCTGATACTGCTTAGAGCTATTGGCGTGACTAAAGTCAATCATCACTTTCTGTTTTAAACCGGAGACTTCTAGCTCTTGTTTAATCGACGCAACATGTTCAGCGCTATAATTAGGCTCTTTGCCGCCACGTAGAATAATATGACAATCAGAATTACCCGCCGTTTCTACAATCGCCGAATGACCAAATTTAGTCACCGATAAAAAGTGGTGCGAAGCACTGGCAGAACGAATCGCATCAGTAGCAATTTTAATATTGCCATCGGTGCCATTTTTAAATCCCACTGGGCATGAAAGTCCCGAAGACAACTCGCGATGCACTTGAGACTCGGTTGTACGAGCGCCAATCGCTCCCCAGCTGATCAAATCCGCGACATATTGCGGCGTGATCATATCCAAGAACTCACTGGCGGTTGGCATTCCCATATCGGTTAAATCAAGTAACAGTTTACGACCAATGCGTAGACCATCATTAATTTCATAAGAGTCATCGAGATACGGGTCGTTAATCAATCCTTTCCAGCCCACTGTAGTACGCGGTTTTTCAAAATATACCCGCATCACCACCTCAAGATGACCACTCAATTCATCACGCAAGGCTTTCAAGCGCTGGCCATATTCAATCGCCGCTTTAGGATCATGAATGGAACAAGGGCCAATCACTACCAACAAACGATCATCTTGGTCATGTAAAATGTTATGAATCGCTTCACGGGCTTGAAATGTGGTTGAAGAAGCAGCTTCACTGGCAGGAAATTTCTCTAATACGGCTACTGGAGGCAGCAATTGTTTGATACGTTTTATATTGACATCATCGGTTTGATACATCGCTTACTTCTTCCTATTACTGATTACTGCAGGTGTTCCCATCACTGCTCGGTTATGCTCTGTAAGTAACTTAACCACTTCACCAAGCAATCGCAAGCACTATTTTTAGTAATTTTCAACCATCACCCACTCAATACAAAAACAACAATGTGTAATTTAAAATTTACACCATTAAACATGTTCATCTTCAAGTGACTTGAATATACTTTTTAAATCGACTCCAATGATGGCTGGCCTTTTTGCTTGACGCTGCTGAGTTGACTGAACATCCGTTGCTATAGCAAGAAGATAAAGCGTTTAGCGATTGCGCGCCCATTAATGAGAATAAATATTACTTACAATGTCTCCACTGACACTATCTATCAAAGGTGACCACGATGAACAATAACGTCACGCTCTGGTTAGCAAGAGATCCAGACCTCCGTACCCGAAAAGAATTACAAACTTTAATTGATAACCAACAACAGGATGAAATTGAAGATCGCTTTAAATCCCGCTTAGAATTTGGCACCGCTGGCCTACGCGGTAAAGTCGGCTGCGGCCCTAACCGCATGAATCGCTTAGTGATACAAGAAACCGCTGTCGGACTGGGTCATTATCTGATCCAACAAGTCGACAATGCCAAACAACGAGGCGTGGTGATTGGCTATGATGGCCGCCCAGATTCACAGCAATTTGCTCAAGATACCGCCTCAGTACTGACCGCTTTAGGCATTAAGGTGTATCTTACCTATAAAGTAGCGCCTACTCCGGTAGTGGCGTTTGGGGTCAAACATTTACAAGCCGCCGCCGCAGTGGTCGTTACGGCTAGCCACAATCCGCCAGAATATAATGGCTTTAAAGTCTACTGGGAAAATGGCGCGCAGATCATTGCTCCCCATGACTCTGGCATTGCCAATCAAATTGATTTAGCCGCAACACAAAGCATTCCAACTCTAGGATTGGATAAAGCCCAGCAACAAGGGTTATTGGTTTGGCTGCAAGATGATTATTACCAAACCTATCGACAAACCATTAACGCCAGTCCATTGCTACAGCATCACACCGATCCGTCTAGCGTGACCATCGCTTATACCGCCATGCACGGCGTCGGTGCCGAAATGGCAGAAACCCTGCTCGCTGATGCTGGATTTAATAAGGTAATGAGCGTCAAAGAGCAGCGCGAGCCCGACGGCAGCTTCCCTACCGTTAACTTCCCTAACCCTGAAGAAGCCGGTGCGATGGATAGAGTCATCGCCTTGGCGGAATCGGTGAATGCCGAGCTCGCCTGCGCTAATGACCCCGATGCCGACCGTTTCGCGGTTGCCGTGGCCAAACCTACAGGCGGTTATCAAATGCTGACGGGCGATCAGGTCGGTGCATTGCTGGGGGATTATCTGCTCCGGCATACCGCACACCAAGCACCACTGGTCGGAAATACCATCGTCTCTTCTAGCCTGCTCAGTAAAATTGCCGCCGCTCATGGCGCGGTTTATTACCAAACACTAACCGGTTTTAAATGGTTAACCAATGTGGCAATGGCCAAACAATCAGAGCAACATCCGTTCCTATTTGCTTACGAAGAAGCCTTAGGCTACACCGTCGGTAATAGCGTTTGGGATAAAGATGGCTTATCCGCTATGGTCGCCTTTGCCCAACTCGCGGCAGAGCTGTACAGCCAAGGTAAAACCATTTGGGATCAACTAGAAGCGTTATATCGTCAACACGGCTTGTACGTAACAGCACAACGCAGTATTGCTTTAGCACCAGACACGCCACCCATTGGCGATCGTCTGCGTGCGACGCCTCCGCATACGATTGCTGGTAAGCCTGTCGTCAGTTACGATGATTTAAAACTCGCCGTTCGTCATCATCAAGATGGCACAACAGAACCACTCACTTGGCCAAGTAGTGATGTACTGATTTATCATTTACAAGACGGAGCGCGAGTGATTGTTCGCCCATCAGGAACCGAGCCGAAACTGAAATGCTACTATGAAGTGGTTGGAACATTTGCCGCAGACGAGAGTTTTGCTGAGGCTGAGCTACGTGCTGAAGAACAAATGGCACTGCTGATCAGCGAACATCAAAACAGCCTAGTATAAATAAATTCAACCCTCGCTTTATAACGATAAAGCGAGGGTTGATAACAAGAGATAACGCTGCAATGGCTTTAAATAGACAGAAAGTTAAGCAATAGGTCACTCAGCATCCATAAGGCGAGCAAGAAAAAGATCCCGCCCATCAGCTTATGCTGATATAAACGAAACTTGGCATTCTCGAGCAAGACATGCCCGCCCCAACCGACTAAACCCACCAACAGTAAATTAAACAGTAACCCACAGATATTGAGTAAAATCCCCAGCACCAGCATCTGTTCACCAGAGCTTGCTGGCACATTGCTCGACACAAACTGGGGTAAAAACATCACAAAAAATACTAACGCTTTGGGATTTAACAAGTTACTCACCAAGGCGCGTTGGTAAAACGTGCTGCTCAAGGTGACTTCTGTTGATAAACTTGGCGCAATACTGGCGCTAGTGCGCAGGCAATCAACGCCCATTTTCAACAAATAACCAGCGCCTAATACTTGCAAGATAGTGAGCGCGACTGGACTCATTGCCACCATCGCCGAGACACCAAGGGCAGCGAGTAAAGTTAAAATAACGCCCGAAGTCGCATTACCTAAGCTAGCAAACACCCCGACTTTACGCCCATAGCTCAAGCTAGAACTGGCAATTAACAGCATATCGGGGCCGGGAATTAACAGCAACGCAATCACCGCGGTGAGATACAGCGGTAAAATAGTCAAATCAATCATTATCATCGCTCAATAGCAGCACAAAGTCGCAGATTCTATCTTAAACCCAGTGAGATTGCTATTGAGGTAGCTATTCAGCCAACCATTCCACTTCGATCAAGGTTTGCTCGGCAGATTTTAAACGGCCAAGAAAAACATCGCCGCGATGCACTTCACCAACCCCTTGTGGCGTTCCCGTCATCACCACATCGTTATCCAGCAAAGTAGTATAAGATTGAAGATCGCTTAAAATCTGTGCAGGAGAGAAAATCATCTGCGCAACGCCGCCACATTGTACTCGTACACAGTTAATGTATAGCTCTAACTGTAAAGTGGCGACATCTATCCCTATTAGATCAATAAAACGGCTAAAGACAGCCGAGCCATCGAACGCTTTCGCCCGCTCCCAAGGTAGCTGCTTTTGCTTAAGCTGAGATTGTAAAGCACGCTTGGTTAAATCAAGCCCAAGCCCGACACCCGCATATTCACCATTGCGGATAAGAAAACAAATCTCCGCTTCGTAATGCAAGGTTTCTTGATGATAGGCATGTAATTGTTTTGCAATACTGCTGTTGGGCTTATTAAACACCACCATTTGCTCTGGTAACGAATTATTGAGCTCTTTGATGTGTTCGACATAGTTACGCCCGACACACAGTATTTTTGATGGGTAAACCAATTGTTGTTCATAACGTACCGCGTTCATCGCTCGTCCTTGAATAATGAGTGAGCACAAAGTGTAACCTATCTTAAAAAATCGCCAAGCCTTCGTCGAAAGATAACCATCAAAAACACGCTATAAATAGATTCACTTCCCACCTGCAGTGAACGTAAATGAAAACATCGTCGAGTCTTTTTTCTTCAATAAAAACAAAATCTAATCGTCACATTTGAGCAATCAAATCGTCATCTAAACATTCTACCTTACTCTCAAACCAACCATAGAGCATGAAGCTCAATTTACTAAATAGGGTAATAATAATGAAACAAGCAGCAGTGACAACCGCCATTCTCGCCGCATTGGTCTCTGGATCATCTTTAGCCGCAACCGTTTATAGTGCTGATGGCACGGAGTTGAGAATTGGTGGTCGCGTTGAATTTCGTGGCGACTTTATCGGCGATAAAGGCGCAGAAATTGATGGGACGATGAAAGATAGTACGCGTGCTCGTCTGAATGTAAGAGGCTCAACTCAAGTTGCCGATGACCTAAGAGGATTTGCTTTTTACGAAGCGGAACAAAATACCGGAACCTCAGAGTTTAAAAATCGCTACATGTATGTCGGTTTTGCAACCAATATCGGTGATCTTTCATTCGGTAAGCAAAACATGGCTGCTGTACAAATTTCTGACCTCACCGATACCACTGAGTTTTCAGGGATCCAACAGTACATCAGCTCAGCCTCTGATAAAACAGACAGTGTGATTGCGTACCGTGGTCAATTTGACGCACTTAATCTGCAAGCAACCTATGCCGCCAGTAGTAAAGATAATGCCGATTTATATGGTATTTCTGGATTGTATTCTTTACCTATCGGGCTAGATCTTGGTGCTGCCTACTCAGCCGGTGACAATGGCGTCGGTAAAGGCAAGCAAAATCAATGGTTACTCGGCGTGGGCTATAAACTTGATGCATTATCGCTAGGGGCGACTTACTCTTTTGGTGATAATGATGATAAAGCCAATAGTGAATTTAATGCTCTAGAGCTTGCCGCCGCTTATAAGCTAAACAAACAGATGACGTTGAAAGGCGTTTACGGCAAAAGTGAAGATAAAGTCTCCGGAAACAAAACAGATAGCGCAGACTTCTTCGAACTTGCCGCTTACTATCAATTCAATTCTGCCTTACGTAGCTACATCTCTTATAAACTGAACAACCTTGATGATGTTGTCGTCAATGGCGTTGAGACTCAGAGTGAAGATACTCTACGTTTTGGATTACGTTACGATTTTTAATGTTTCATAAACTCCATTGCATACTGTCCTTTTTGGCCAAGCTCCGCTTGGCCCTTTTCATTGCTATTACTGCCGTATCCGCAAAGATGACCTCATTTTGTCAAAAGTTATCTCTCAACGGCTCCAACCCCATTGGTCGTTTTATTTTTCTGACGATAAACTCTCTGCACCCATAAAAATTCTTATATACTTAACGGGCGTTATTTCTAAGCCGCTTAAAGATACGGTCAACCGCTCACTTCTCTAGCCACCGTCGAGGTTACTTATGGCGACACCAATCAACATCACTCTATACCGTTGGGCTGGTCAATTCGGACCTTTCAAAGTCAATATTCCCTGTGGTGAATGTACGCTTACTCACGATATCCTTGAGGATACTTTTACCCATGAACTGGCTGGAATCGAGATCAATTTACAAAGCAAAGATTGGCTTAGTCATTGGTGGGAACCACTGAAATACGGTGCTTGGCACGCTCCGATTGTGATTGTCGAGGGAAAAGTGATTAGCCAAGGTGAAGCCCTCAACCGAGGGGTTCTTATACAAGCGGTGATCGAACAATGGGTACAACGTGATACCTTGCAAGGCAATATCGTTTACGGTAAAGCCTCTTGTCCTTATTGTCAAAAAGCCAAGCTCGCATTACAGGAAGCTGGCATTCGCTTTCAGTATTTTGATGTCGTCAAAAATAGTGCTGCTCTCTATCGAATGATCCCAGAAGTCAAAGCCATCATTGGGGCAAAGACTCCAGTCACCGTTCCACAGATCTGGTTAGATGGGCAATACATCGGGGGATACGATGCGTTGCAAACTTGGCTGCTTGAGCATCCAAAAACGCTTTCACCACAAGATGAGCCACTCAATAACGTTATTTCATTAGCGAAAAAATAGCCAAAAGCCCCGAGTCGATGACTCAGGGCTTTTTAATATTCTCTATACCCAGCTTACTTACTGAGCTTTTTCCATACGCTTTTAATGAAAGATTTCTTCTTTGGTTTTACCTTACCGTACAACGCTTCATGCATCATCTGCTTGGCGATAAGTTGACCAATATAGGCTGAACCTAAATCGTTACCCATGATATTACCTCACCCATTTTTGTAATTTAATTACTTAATGCGCTGATAATAGCATAAAAAAAAGCCAAAACAAGACTTAGATCACAAATTAATGTTGTTAAATTACTTCACTGTCCGTTTCGGTTGCTGATAGGTTTTTCCTGCAGCCTGGTAAGTCTCTTTGTGCTTAACTGAAAACTGAGACTCAAAAAACCAAGCAATAAACTTAATTACATCCTCACCTTCATTCATCACATGCTCGACAAACTCCTGTTCTTGACCTTGCTCATCAATCTCAGTGGTGACGTGATAGATACGCTGTTCACCGTCAACCTCAGCCAGCGCAAATTGTCCCGTTAACGAAGCGGCGGCCTCAGCAATGTCTTGATCATCCGACTGTTTGAGTACCTCAAGAACTTGAGGAAGCGTTGACCATTGGCAAAGGCTTTCAACCAAAGCCTCAAATTGATTCTGTTGCATGATATTTCCTATAAATTGAGTCAGGTAATTATACCCAAGTCACTACAAGATGCGAAGGTTAGGTGATGGTACTGTTCGATCTCTGCCTCACGACGACTTATGCCATCGTTATTGATTTTTCATCACAAAATACAGCTAAGCAATTACTGATGGCAACGGTGGAAAAATGACCGATCCTCATCCATAGTTGATAGGTTGCAATCAAATGCTATGAATGTTTTTTCATTCATAATCGAGTGCGACCACTTACAGTGAGCATGGGGATCAGTAAAAGTGAGAAGGTTATGGTAGCAACCAGCGTTTTGACTCAAAATACAGCGAGTCTTGATACAATTAATGAGCTTCTTTTACTAGATAGCTCAGACCTTTATCAACGTGCAGTACAGGCCTTGCATAGCCATTTGAATTCTTGGGCGACTTATTTAATAGAGGTTGATAAATCTCTCTATAAAGGTAGGACGTTGAGCTATGCGGGTAAAGAGCCCCATGCGCTTGCCTGCGATTACTCACTCAAAGGAACCGTTTATGAGCAGTTAATCAGAAGTAAACAAAAGTATGTCATTCATAACGATGCACTTCATCGCCCATTTCACGATAATCATTCGCTCTACCATGCCGCAGTCATCACTTATATCGGTGTTCCGCTTTATGCTGATAATGGCGATATACTCGGTATTCTCCTATCAACGTTTCATGAGCCACCCATAACCCTTGATGCGGCGATTGAACTTCACTGTACCGTTGCTCGCATTGTTCGCCATCATCTTGTCCATCAATGGATGAACCAACGCTTTAACAGTCTCGCTCAACAGTTGAGTTATGAAATTTCTCATGACAGCCTAACCAACCTTTTCAACCGTAACTATTTATCCGACCAACTAGAATATTTAGTAGATAATAATTATCAATCTTTCACTCTCGCTTATCTCGATATTGATAATTTCAAATCGATTAATGATCTTTACGGCCATTACATTGGCGATCAAGTCATTAAGTTTGTTGCTAATGTCATTTTTCATTATGTGAATAAACAGAATCAAGTTTTCCGAATCTCGGGAGATGAGTTTGCCTTTATTACCTTTTCCAATGATCCGCTCAAAATTTGTCAGCTGATCATCGATACATTGAATCAAGGTTATCGCGATGCCAATCACCATATTAAAATCCGCTTGAGTATCGGTATTGCTAAAAAATCATTACCGCCGATGACCGCTGATCAATTGATTCTTAATGCTAGTTTAGCCTTAAAAGATTGTAAAAAAACGCGTTTTCAGCAAGTTCGCTGTTATGACACGCACTTAAATGACTATTATTATCGACGAACCCAAGTAGTGAGTGCGTTACGCGCTCAGCTCGATAATCCATTAACAGGTACGTCAGAAATCTATATTGAAATACAACCGATTGTTTTTCGAAATCGGCCTAACTGGTCTTATTTTGAAGTCTTAGCACGCTGGAATAATAAACAACTTGGTTCGATTTCCCCTTTAGAGTTTATCGAGGTAGCCGAACAATCTGGTTTAATTATTGAACTTGGCGAACGAATTATCGAATTGGCTTGCCAAGCCAAACAAGTACTAGAAAAAGAGCTTAACTATAAAGTCACTTTAGGCATCAACTGCTCAGCCCATGAGTTCGCTCACTCCTCTCACTATTTAAATCATCTCAATTTAATGATTCAACAGTATGGATTCCACCCCTCAGAATTTATTATTGAGATGACCGAAAGCGTGTTACTCACTCAAACAGGTGAGGTGTCTGAACGCTTAAATTTATTACGAGAGCTAGGCTTTAAAATTGCATTAGATGATTTTGGCACTGGATATTCGAGTTTAAATTATATTCACAGTTATCCCATTGACTGTATCAAAATTGATGCCACTTTCATTCGTAATCTACTACGCAATAAAACATCAGAGCATGTCATTAGCTTAATCATTCAACTCGCTAAACAATTGAATGTCGACCTCATTGCCGAAGGAGTAGAAAATCAGCAAGAGTTGGACAAATTATATGAGATGGGTTGTGACGCAATTCAAGGTTATTATTTTTCTAAGCCTCAGCAGCCACTGGCGATGATCGGTCATTTACAAAACAATCCCCCCAAGCTGTAATGAAACTACTTGGGGGGATTGATAGCTATTGATTAGACCAATGGCTGTTCATCAATTGAATTGAACGGCCTAATCGTTAGCTATCAGAGTCCGACCCAGCCTTGCTTGCCGCAAGCATACTATCTTGCTGAGCCAATAAACGGTCTAACTCATTGCGACGTGCAATAAAGTTCGCCATATCTTGCTTAGGAACCGAAGTGGCCATCGGAATATTGGCCTTCATAGGATCGACAGGTCGGCCTCTAACAATCAATTCATAATGAATATGTGGCCCTGTTACTCGTCCCGTTGCACCCGATAATCCAATACGTTGGCCGCGAGTCACCTTTTGTCCTTTTTGTACTAGAATCTTACTCAAGTGCAAATAACGGGTCATGTAAGTACTACCATGCTGGATAGTAATATAATTACCCGCGTAGGGATGATTACGCGTCATCACGACAACACCATCACCAGTAGCGACAACCGGAGTTCCGGTTGGTGCAGCAAAATCAGTCCCATTATGTGGCGCGATACGCCCGGTCACGGGATGGCGGCGATTAGGATCAAACCCGGATGACATTCGCCATTGACCGGTGGTAGGGTAGCGTTGAAAAGCACGTTGTAAACTTTGCCCGTCCCTATCATAGTATTGGCCATCTTTATAAAGATAGGCGGTAATTTCATTGCCACGATTGTAGAGTTTGATCGCTTGTATTTCTCGGTTGCCGGTTAATTTTTCACCGACAAACTGACGTGATAATACCACTTCAAAGCGATCGCCAGCGCGAAGATCGCGACCAAAATTTACTTTATCTTTAAGCAGTGACACGATCTGATCAATATCCGCACTGCCTAAACCGACTTGGTTTGCTGACTGAGAAAAACTGCCTTGTATTTCGCCAATCATCGCAAATTCGCGCCACTGCCCGGGAATTTCAAGCTCAGAGAAATCGTAATTACCATCGTCGAGACGTGTATAAACCGCACGCTTGACGACGTTAAATTCAAGTTCCATCTTGGCAAGGTCTTGACTGCCAGGAGATTTCCAAAAGCGTAAAATATTCCCTGGACGCAAAGTATCAAGAGCCAGATAGTTTAAATCTGTCTCCATGATTTTCATTAAATCTTGGTACCGGAATCCAAGCTGATTAAAAATAGTGCTTAAATTATCACCGGATTTGATTTGGTATTCGTAATCGGGATAAGCCACTTTGGCTTCACTCGCATCCGCAATAATCGTCTCAACAATATGTGATTCAGGAACAGACAAGGCGACCTTTTTCGAATAGGTCGTAGAGTTGATTGAAGATGAAATAGCGGCCAACGCGAGTAGAGGTAAACCGATGACAGAGACTTTCTTACGTTTAGATAAAGCAGAGAAGCGCAAAAAAAGAGACTTGGATAGCACAATTTAACCCGTTGGTACTGTTAAAAGAGACAAAAGAGTAAGACTTTCTCGACAAAAAGTCACCTTTTGTATGGTAAATAATCAGTAAAAGTGTGCTTATTTATGAAAAGTTATTGATTAAAGTTGAATTAATCGACAGAAAAAAAGCAAGACTCAGAAAAAGGAAATCTCCAGACGATGATAACAAGGCTCGATTTATCACTGTTTTCTTTCGATGAAAAATCGTTGTTACGCTAAGTTATGCATCTCATTGACACTATCATTAACGTAACAACAATCTTATGAAATCCTCTGCAAAAGCTTAAGCAACTATTGGGTATATTGACTTAAGAGCAAACCGCCATAAACATGAATTAATGAGAGGCTGGCTCATAGGTACGGATAAGACAGTTATCCTCGCCAAATTCATTGGCAACATAATGATCCGCCTGTGCATCATTGAGCCATTGCTGCTCATTCAGTCGGTAACGAAACTGGAATTCTGCATCCTTAGGTAAACGAGCTTTAAATTTATACACATTGGATTTTGCGGTTTTTTTCATAGCTTGAGGCTGCCAATCTAAAAAATCAGCGACAATATCTACGCGCTCAGCATCTTGAGGGGCCTCAAGTTCAAAAGTAACTTCCACTTCATTCTTAGTTTTAAAAAAACGTTTATTGATCATGACAAACTCCATTTCTATTTTGTATCAATTTTGAACAACTGAAGAGATTATAAGCGCGCTTGCATACATGCTCAACTACTATCCCCAAACAACGTGAACCATTCACACCGAGCCTACCCGTTTCAATCTTTACAGGAGGGTAAATGAGCGTAGAATCCTCCGCGTCCCTATTTCTCCCTTCTTTTTCTAAGGTGATGATCAATGTTTGCCATTTATGACTCTTATAAAGCTGGCTTATTCAAGCCCAACCAGTGGATAAAAAATATCAGTGCCGGTGTGATTGTTGGTGTGGTTGCCCTACCTTTAGCCATGGCATTCGCCATCGCCTCAGGGGTCAAACCTGAGCAGGGCATTTATACGGCAATCATTGCTGGGTTGATTGTCTCTTTGTTCGGTGGTTCGCGAGTACAAATCGCCGGTCCAACAGGCGCATTCATTGTTATTTTAGCCAGCATCGTCGCTCAATATGGCATTACTGGCCTACAAGTCGCGACCATGATGGCTGGTGTGATATTACTCGTTCTTGGTCTTGCTAAACTGGGAAGTATTATTCGCTACATCCCTCATCCGGTCATTGTGGGCTTTACCAGTGGTATTGGGGTCATCATTTGGATTGGACAGTGGCAAGAGTTTTTTGGTTTACCGGCAATTACCGGAGAACATTTCCATCAAAAACTTATTGCGCTTTTTTATGCCTTGCCCAGCCTAGATGTGACGACTACCCTGCTCGCCCTATTTTCACTTGCGTTGGTTATTTGGGGGCCAAAACTTCCGAAGTTAAGTAAGGTTCCTGGACCACTATTGGCTTTAGTCGTTGTCACTGTATTTCAATATACGATTGGTTTTGATGACGTGCGCACCATTGGTTCTGCTTTCGGTGGTATTCCGCAAGGCTTGCCGGAATTCTCAATGCCAAGCATTACGTTTAGTCAAATGCTATCACTGATTGGTCCTGCTTTCGCTATCGCTATGCTTGGCGCTATTGAGTCACTACTCTCTGCTGTCGTCGCCGATGGCATGACCGGCACCAAACATAACTCCAACCAAGAGTTAGTGGGCCAAGGCATGGCGAATATCATCGCCCCACTATTTGGGGGTATTGCAGCAACAGGCGCTATCGCTCGTACCGCCACCAATGTGCGTAATGGCGGCAATAGCCCGTTATCCGGAATCGTCCACGCTCTGACTCTTGTAGTGATTCTATTAGTCTTAGCGCCACTGGCCGTCAATATTCCCCTAGCAACGTTAAGTGCCATTTTATTTGTCGTGGCTTGGAATATGAGTGAAGCACCACATTTTATTAAATTAATAAAACGCGCTCCAAAGGCAGATGTGGTTATTTTGCTGATCACTTTTGTATTGACCGTATTCGCCGATTTAGTGGTCGCTGTCAATATTGGGGTCATCATCGCGACCTTACATTTTGTCAAACGCATGGCCTCCAGTGTCGAAATTAAAGCCAGTACAAGCCCAGATTTAACTCAAGAACTTGCAGAGCATGGATTGTCTCAATTACCACGTGATATTGCCGTGTATGCTCTAGAAGGGCCATTTTTCTTCGCTGCTGCAGAAAACTTCGAACATGTGATGAGTAATATCCAAGAAACACCACGCATTTTAATCATTCGTTTAAAATGGGTACCTTTTATGGACATCACTGCGTTGCAAACGCTAGAAGCGATGATCAAACGCTTCCAGAAAAAACAGGTCCAAGTGCTGATTTCAGGAGCGAACTCTCGCGTGACACTAAAATTGCATCGTTCAGGGATAACGGAATTAATTGGTGAGCAGAATCTTTATGCTACGTTTTCAGACGCATTAAAAGATAGCTTAGCAAAACAGATTCAGCCTACGGTTAATTAAATCGCATCTCGAATTCTCTACTTTAAATTACGCCAACCATAACAGCCCTTATTTCTTGTTGTTTTTCAATACTATATGGAAAACGATCAATAATAAGGGCTTTCTTAACTCCCTTCCACTCCTACAAAACAGTGCTATAACTCACAAAAACAACACCGCCCACTTAAACAATAATTTAACCAATGCAACAATAACAAAACAATTCGCTACTATCTGTTTTTTGATTAGCGCAAACGATTGAATAACTAACCCTATTTATTGAATAGTATTGCAAGCAAGGTTGAAAATAGTTATTCTGCGCACATTGATTAAATAGGGATGTTTAGTGAATTAATATGCCAAGGAATGGCTTTAATTAAACAGTTGTAAACAGGAAAAGTAATGCAAGATAACTCTCAAACTTTACCAGCGCAGGAGAAAAATCTCCCTGCTGCCAGTCTGTGGATGTTCCTCATCCCATCATTAATTGGTGTGTTCCTGTTTATGGCACCCGTTTACTATAATGGTGGATTGACAATCCCTGTCGCCGTGTTAGCCAAATCGATACAAGCCCTGTTCGGTGATTACTTAGTCAGTATTATCACGGTCATTGTCGCTTTTATGTCCATCGCTTCAGTGGCAACTAAACTCTTTAAGCCTCGTGTGATTGTTAATTCCCCTTTCCTCAACAATTTATTCAATCCAAGCTGGGTATGGCTGACGGTTCGTGTTATTGGCGCTGCAGCCATCATCATGACCTTTTTTAAAGTCGGTCCAGAACTGATTTGGGAAGAGAACACGGGTGGATTAGTCTTAGAAGGCTTACTACCCACTTTATTCTCGGTGTTCATTTTTGCCGGTTTGCTGCTTCCACTACTATTAAACTTTGGTTTATTGGAACTGATGGGAAGTTTACTCAGCCGTGTCATGCGCCCTTTGTTTAACCTACCAGGACGCAGTGCCATTGACTGTACCGCTTCTTGGCTTGGTGATGGCAGTGTCGGCATCTTGCTGACCAGCAAACAGTATGAAGATAAATTCTATACTCAGCGTGAAGCCGCGGTCGTCGGAACCACTTTCTCTGCTGTCTCGATCACTTTTAGTTTAGTGGTACTCGCGCAAGTACAATTAGAACACCTCTTTTTGCCTTTCTACGGTGCGATTTGCTTGGCTGGTTTTGTTGCCGCGGTGATTATCCCTCGCCTGCCACCACTGAGTTTGAAGAAAGATGAGTTTATTGATGGGACTAAACCACATAAAGATGCCGATGCTATTCCAGAACAGCACAGTGCTTTCTCTTGGGGTATGTCACTCGCATTAGAGAAAGCCGCGCAAGTGAAATCCGTAAAATCGGTGTTTGGCGAAGGCATCCGTAATGCGGTTGATATGGTATTTGGCGTCTTACCGGTCGTGATGGGTTTAGGTACGATTGCTTTGATCATCGCTGAATATACTTCTGTCTTTGCGATTCTTGGTCAACCTTTCGTTCCTTATCTAGAGTTTTTAGGGGTACCAGAAGCCGTACAAGCCTCACAAACGATTGTGGTTGGTTTTGCAGATATGTTTATCCCTGCAATTTTGGCAGCGTCAATCGATAACGAAATGACTCGTTTTGTCATCGCAGCAATGTCAGTCACTCAGCTTATTTATATGTCTGAAGTCGGTGCATTATTACTCGGTAGCCGAATTCCGGTTAATATCCTTGAGTTATTTGTGATCTTTATTCTCCGGACTCTTATCACACTACCGGTTATTGTCGGTGTAGCACACTTAATATTCTAAGCTCACAAGGCTTGATCAAACAAAAAGCGCCACTCAATAATGAGGGCGCTTTTTGTTTTGACTCTTACTAACTAAGACAGTTTTGACTGCTTGAACAACATAAAGTGAGTAGCGTTATTCGTCATCAGGCTTAGGCGCTGTTTTCTTTTTCGGGATAAATACCGAATCACCCACCGCCACATTCTGATAAAAACTTTTATCGCGTTTCACTGGTTTTTGGGGCAGCTTTTTAACCTGCTTTTTCACTTTACCTGTTGAAACCGTTGCTTTATTCAGAGGCTGACGAGGACGTAAGCCTGTAAACTTACCTTGCAGACCTTCTAACACTTCAAATTGAATATCTTGCTGTAAAAAGGCTTCCACTCTTTTAAAGCTGTCCCAATCTTTAGGACCAACCAAAGAAATGGCATCACCTTGATTACCGGCACGCCCCGTACGACCTACGCGGTGCACATACTCTTCCGTATGTTTCGGCATATCAAAGTTAATCACATGCGTGACGTTGGCAATATCCAATCCTCGAGAAGCAATATCGGTGGTAACTAAGATCTTAAATACCGCGCGTTCAAATTGACTCATAATCGTATTACGTTGAGTCTGAGTGAGGCTACCACTGAGGGCAACAACTTTTAAATTTTGCTCATTTAGCTTATTAGTTAAACGTTCCGTATCTGCGCGAGTCGCTGTGAAAATGATCACTTGTCGATACTCAGCATCGTTTAAGATGCGATCCAGTAATGCTTCTTTATGATCCAGATGGTCACACAAATAGAAACGCTGGCGAATGTCTTTGTGCTGTTCATTGCCTAAACCAATCGCAATCCGTTTAGGCTCTTTCAACATCTCATGCGCAATGGTGTTCATTTCTGCGTGATCCAACGTGGCAGAAAACATCAATGTTTGTCGGCGACGATGTTTAGCAGCATTATGGATATGCCGTAACTGTGGTGCAAAACCGAGATCCAACATCCGATCTGCTTCATCCAAAATCAGCGTATCTAACCCTTGTAAGAAAAGAGAGCGATGTTCAAGGTGATCCGCTAAACGTCCCGGCGTAGCAACAATAAACTTAGGACCTCGACGCAAGGCATTCACTTGATCATTGAAGTTTTCCCCTCCGGTGATCAAGGTTGCCGTGTAGCTTAATCCCGCTAATGCCGAACGCAATTCACTGTAGACTTGTTTTGCTAACTCACGAGTGGGGACCAAGATAACGCCACGAGGGTCACGTGCAGATAACGCTTTGGTTTTTAGCGCTTTATGCAGCATTGGAAGCAAGAAGGCTAACGTTTTCCCCGAACCCGTTTTGGACGAAGCCAATAAATCTTTACCTGCCATCGCAACAGGAATAGCTTGTCGCTGGATATCGGTCGCTTGCTTAAAGTCATAATGTGCTAATGTTTTTAATAAGCGATTGTCTAGGCCTAATTCTTTAAACTGCAAAGGATTCTCCAATAAAAATAACGCCGCCTGAAAAGTAGGCAGTCAACAAAATATCAAACGTAGTATACCAAATCACTTGCAACGACAGTTAACGAAATGACGCTTCCTTCAATCCGCCTACATATAGGCTCTGTGATAAAGTGAATGCGGCTTCCAAACCTCTGATTATAGCGTCAAGTAACGACTGGGTATCAAGTGACATAATAACTTGAATGTGACCGCTATAGATAGCAATCCCATAAAATATTCTCTGTTTTAAACAATACCAAAGTCATAAAACATTGAGGCAAAGCCCAAACAATTGATTAAGGTATAAAATTTTGGGTTATTTTGACTTTTAATCTATAGTCGTGAGTGAAAATAGTGTCTACACTTTAACTCGCTACTATATGGTATACACCTAGGCGGTTGGTCAATGCCTCTCCGGAGCACATGAAGTGGCAGGTCGATGGCAAGATAAGTAAATCCCATTAGCATGGGCCAGCTTGTGGAGCCAACACCACGCTAACCTCAAGTAGGAACGGATCGCCAGGGTCAAGTGAACAATAATGTATAGGGCGTATTTGATAAATATCAACAAGGAGTTCAATATGAACAAAATGTTACTTGCCGCTGCAGCGTCTTCTGTACTTCTCCTAGCCGGTTGTGCATCAGGTCCTGACGAAGCAACCACGACTAAGCTAGATCAGTTAAACAACCAAGTCAGTCAACTCAATAGTCAAATTGCAGCACTGAAAAGTGAAAATGCCTCGCTAACTGATGCAGCCCTCGCTGCACAAGAAGAAGCCGCACGCGCGAACGAGCGCATCGATAATATTGCTCAGTCTTACACCAAGTAAGTTGTTCGATTCAGTAAAAAGGGTAAGTAAAACTTACCCTTTTTACTTTTCCTCATCTCAACCATCACACTCGACTCTCAATGTCGTTCAGTAACCCTCAAGAATTTTCAATCGTTGCCTCTAATCAACGTCCATTTTTGTCGCGTTCAATTCAGCCGCTTTTTGCAAACTGTACGCCGTCAACGGATCGATGTTTTGCACTAATTTTTCAACCTGTACAATGGCGTCGATGGATGAACTATTTTTTCGATAGCTCAGGTAAATTGGCCAATACCAATCGGCAACGGCAGCCACTCGATACAGTTGTCCCGATTGGATGAAGGGAGCAACCACCGATGCGGGTAAATAAGCACTCCCTCCTTTCTCTAAAATAAAATCTAAAGCAATACGCGCCGTCGAAGTCCGTAAGAATGGCGCAGGTGCTCGAGGATGCCTATCGGCATGCTCGGAAGCAAAACGCATTCCCCAGTCAACATAAACATAACGATTCTCAAAAACGCTATCAGCAGTATCTGGTCGAGTTGAAACAAGCACTAACACCAAGTCGGCGACTTTCTTGCATTGCAGCTCATCGGCTTTAATTTGATCAAAAGCAAACGCCATATCCAGCGTGCGTTCAAGTAACTGACGGTTCAGTTGTTCTCTCCCCATCACCTCAGCTTTAAAGCCATAACCACTGAACGCATCAGTCACCGCGCTTAGACAGTTTTGCAAGTACGCATCCCATATGTTAGGTGTTCCGCCTAACGTGAGCTGTAGCGCCTTACCGCTCTCTAAAGAGAGCTCAAGCTTAGCTTGCTGTAACGTTGCGACCATGACCTCTGCATAACCGACCAAACGTTCACCAGCTGACGTCAATTTAATGTTGTTTCGATCGCGGCTAAACAGCTGCGCGTCAAAATAATTTTCTAACTGTTTGATTCGAGCGCTAACGGCAGCTTGAGTCAAATAAAGATTTTCCGCTGCCCGTCCAAAATGACGAACTTTAGCCAGTTCAAGAAAAGTACGAAAGACTTTTACGTCCATTATTGAATCCTCTGCTATGACTGGTGAAGATTAACAAGGAACGACAATTATGACGATAAAAAATTTTTGTTTTTCTTTTCCAGAGTTTGCGCCTAACTTTCGCCGTAATCCACAGCTAAGTAGTGGTGTACCTAAATGGCCTCAGAGATACGCCGTATCACTGGAACATTGAGCCTAAAATACCTTTAAGTACTCCGCGTATTCACACGAGGTTGATATGTCTGAAACAGTCTTTCGTCACGGTAAAAAACGTTTTTACGATACCAAAAAATTTCCCCGCGGTTTTGCCAAGTCTGGTGATTTCACTTTAGGTGAAGAAGAACTGCTGATCCTTTACGGAGATACTATGCTTGGCCTTGAATCCGGTGAGCTAGTCCCAGAAAACGCTGAAGAACAACATTTTGTTGAAGTACTAGCCAATCCAGAACTAGCGAGCAGTAAGATCGAGCGAGTTTGGATGAAGTATGTACGTCTATCACGCGGTCGTAAACGCTTCCATACCCTAAATGGACGTAATAAACCCGATGCGTCCGATGATTATACTGATGATGAACCAAGCTTGGTTGAAGAAGATTAATCGTTACGAATGATAGCAGACCGCTCATCAAATTAAGCCCGTAGTGCGTGTTAAGTCACAGCTCGATGGTCAATGCCTTGCACTTGATGACTCAAACGCTACATTAGTGATTGGTTTTTTAACCCAATGAATCTTTCTCCCAAAGCCCCTAGTCTATTTTTGCTCGGGGCTTTGTTTTTGATATCAATAACAGCCAGTAAGGCATCAATACTCTACCTCTCCCAGATTCTATCCACATTATCGCATCATATACCCAAACGACTTAGAGTTGCAGGTAGGCGGAAAGTGGCTTGATAAAAGAAATCTATTTAGCCAATAGCGCAATTTTTTTCAGAAAACTGTCGCGTAAATGCTCTTGGTCATAATCCAAATGATACGTATTATGGAAACCCACTTTGAGTTCAACACCATTGCCTCGCAGATACACAGTGTATCCATCGTAATCAGAAAAGGCCTCTATGCCTTCATAAATTTTACCAAATTCTGTCGGTGTCCCGTGTTCCATCACTTTTTCGTAAGCGTGCAGTATTTTGCTTGATTCAAGTTCATTTTTCATTGCAGTAGCTCCCTTAAGTGCTCTCCCATTTAGTATGGATAATGGGATGATTTCTTGCCACTCATTCACTCTAAATATCCACATTACCATTCTGCTTAGAGCAATATCTAAAGTGAAGAGACTTAATTCACCCTGTGAATTTTTCCTTTTTATCATTCAATAAAATTAACCCAAACGGTTCATGTAAGTGGAGGACAAACGCATTCATTGGCTGATAAAAAGCAATCCATCTCCCTAAAACAAAAAAGTTTGACCCAAAGCATAGCCGTTACGAACAACTTATTTTATAATGAAAATTAATGTAATTAGCACCGTATCCGTAGCACTGAGAGAAATGGGTGAGCATTACCTCACACCATAACAGCTTTAAGTCGCAGGGGATCAATAAATATAATTAGGGGTAACTGATGAGATTAATTCCATTACAACAAGCGGCACAGGTAGGTAAGTGGGCTGCGGCACATATTGCAAAACGTATCAATGCTTTCAAACCGACTGCCGATCGCCCTTTTGTACTTGGGCTGCCAACCGGAGGAACGCCGCTAGCCACTTACAAAGCACTGATTGCGTTGTATCAAGCTGGTGAGGTCAGCTTTAAACATGTCGTGACGTTTAATATGGACGAGTACATAGGTATTGCTGAAGATCACCCAGAGTCCTACCACTCTTTTATGTACAATAATTTCTTCAACCATATCGACATTCAGCCGCAAAATATTAACTTATTAGACGGCAATACTGACGACCATGAGCTGGAATGCAAACGCTACGAAGATAAAATTAAATCTTACGGTAAAATTAATCTCTTTATGGGTGGCGTGGGTAATGACGGACATATTGCCTTTAACGAACCTGCGTCATCACTCTCTTCACGTACTCGCATAAAAACCCTAACTGAAGATACTCGTATTGCTAACTCGCGCTTCTTTGACGGTGATATCTCACAAGTACCTAAATATGCGCTAACGATTGGTGTTGGTACCTTGTTAGATGCTGAAGAAGTGATGATCCTCGTAACCGGACACAATAAAGCACTCGCCTTACAAGCCGCTGTTGAAGGTTGTGTGAATCATATGTGGACCGTATCAGCGCTACAATTGCATCCTAAAGCGGTGATTGTTTGTGATGCTCCCGCGACTCAAGAACTTAAGGTCAAAACGGTCAAATACTTTACTGAGCTAGAAGCTGAAAATATTAAAGGCTTCTAAGCAAAAATTTAGGCCCGCATAATCGCGGGCCTAATTGTTTAAGCAACCTCAGGAATAGGCTTAGGCGGATCGTCTGGATTAGGTTCTTTCTGTACGGTTGGTATTTGACCTTCTTCAACGGCATGTTGATAACAACCCGTCAACTTAATCGCCAAGTACATATCCGCACGCAACACCAGTCCGCCATCCCCAACAGGGACGCCCGCAGCTTCACACCATTGGCGTAGACTGCGCTTGCGTCCGGCAAGAATTAAACGAATACCACGTTTTTTAAGTAACGTCTGTGTTTCAGCCAGTACCGCCATTACACTTAAATCCAAATGAGTAAAACTCGCTACGGCGTCAATCACCACACAGCTCAGTTCACCTTGATTTTGATCGATCTTTTCTAATAAACGCGCTTTAAAGTACGGCGCATTAAAATAAGTTAATGGTGAATTAAAACGGTACAACAAAAGGCCAGGAATGGCAGACGCTTTACTGGATTCATCCATGGTACGAATTGTACCGTCTTCATCCAAGCCTAAGCACTGATCGCTCGGGCGCATCACCACACGTAAAAATTGGAATAATCCTAATAAGACGGCAAGCGTAATACCAGGAATTACCCCTACGACCAGCACCGCGATCAACGTAATCGACGAGAGATAGAAGGCATCACGATTGCGTTTTCTTAATCCCCAAACCCCTTTGAGATCCAGTAATGACATTGAAGCAATGATCAAGACGACTCCTAATGCCGCACTCGGAATATATTGCAGTGGTTGGTAAAGAAAAATCGCCACAAAACCAATCACTACAGCAGCAATGATTGATACTAATTGCGATTTTCCGCCATTAGCATCGTTCACGGCCGTACGCGAGTCCGCCCCACTAATCGCAAAACCTTGTGAAAAAGCCGACGCTAAATTTGCTAAACCAAGCGCTCGAAACTCTTTATCCGGATTAATATCATAACCATTTTTCGCCGCAAAACTGCGCGCAGTCAGCATCATACTCACAAAACTCACTACAGCTAAGTTAAGTGCAGGCACAACCAGTTCTCGAGTAATACCAATATTAAATGCTGGCGCTTGAAAAATCGGTAGGCCACCTTCGATAACCCCAACAACACTTACCCCATAACGATCAAGTTTAGTGAACCATACCAAAATAGCCGCAACCACGATGGCTAACATTGCCGCAGGCCACGCAGGTCGAAAGCGTTTCGATAACCAATAAACGAGTAACGTTATTCCGCTGATCAACACCGTTTGCCAGTGTAAATCCAATAAACGGTGGGGAGCTTCAATGATTCTTTCTAATAGATAACGCTGCTCATATTTAATGCCGAAGACTTTACCTAGCTGCCCAACAATAATGGTTAATGCTACGCCATTGAGTAGCCCAAGTAAGATAGGGCGAGATAAGAAATCAGCAAAAAGACCTAAACGAAAGCGACTCGCAATTAAGCACCAAAAACCGGTCATCGCCGTCATGGTAATGACCAACTGCCAGTGTTTAGTCGGATCACCAGCGGCTAGAGGTGTAACTACAGCGGCCACTACCGCGCACGTCGCCGCATCAGGCCCCACAATTAGTTGTCGAGAAGTACCAAACAACGCATACACCATCATCGGTAGTACGCAGGAATAAAGGCCAACAATCGCCGATACCCCTGTCAATTGAGCGTAAGCAATCGCGACAGGTAGTGCGACTGCCACCACTGAAAAGGCGGCACGAACATCATCCAACAACCACACTTTTTCATACTGCTTAAGCTGATATAACCCAGGCATCCACTGCTTGATTGATATTGACTTCAATGTTGTTTACCCTACCAAAGATTGCCAAATAATAACTCAGAGCTGTTGTTCAGCTTAGAGCGACTGACGATGATACTGAAAAATGGATCGTTATCTATCATAACTCAAGTGTTATAAACTATCTCGGCTAATTAGATGATTTATATAACCAAAAATCACAGAGATAGACTTGGATTTGTTCATAACGTCACTTCAATTAATAAGACGATATCAACGTTTACTATCACATAAAGATAATGATCATTCTTTCACTCTGCCCAAAGGTTTTTTATGAATTATAATGCTGCTATTTTTGATATGGATGGCCTACTGCTTGATACCGAACGCGTGTGTTTAAGAGTATTTGAACAAGCATGCCAGACGGTAGGTGTTCCTTTTCTGCGCGAAGTCTACCTCTCTGTGATTGGCTGCAACGCCGCTGGAATTGAGCAAGGTTTAAAAGCAGGCTATGGTCCCGATCTTGATTATCCACGGTTGCACAAAGAATGGCGCAAAGGCTACGACGCGGTCGTTAAACATCACCCAATTCCCGTCAAAGAAGGGGTCATTGAGTTACTGGAATGGCTGAAGCAACACAATATTCCTACTGCTGTCGCCACGTCAACGCAAAAAGAAGTCGCTACCATTAAATTACGCTTAGCCAAACTTGATCACTATTTTGATTCCCTCACTACGGGTTGTGAAGTTGTCAATGGTAAACCTGATCCTGAAATCTACCTTTTGGCAGCCCAACGACTATCGGTAGATCCTCAACAATGTTTGGCATTTGAAGATTCCAATAATGGTGTTCGCTCGGCCATGGCTGCCAAGATGCATACGTTTCAAATCCCAGATCTCGTCGAACCTAATGACAGTATCCGCGCACTTGGCCACCATATTCGGCCATCATTACAACACGTCCTCAATGAGTTACAAGCATAAAACAAGCAGACGCCAGACGTTAAGCCCTCAGTGTATCGACACTCTGGGGGCTAGTTAACGTCACCTTTAGCGTTTCATGCGTCGCCAAAGCATTTTTTCAAGCTCAATCAATATCATGACTGCAATTCCGTAAGCGACCATCACCACCCAATAGCTAGCCGAAATTGGCGCACTTTGAAATAGCACGTTCATGAACGGCAAATATAAAAATGCCAATTGTGCGCAAATCATTGAGGCAATCCCAACGACAATCCATGGGTTGGTCTGCCATGACATAGTAAAAATCGAACCATTCAAACGACGGCAGTTTAATAAAAAGAAGCTTTGCACCACCACAAACAGAGTAACAGCAATACTGCGCGATTCTTCTAAACTCGCACCTTGTGCAACTGACCACTGGAATAACCCAAACGCCCCCAATAGTAATAAGCTACTGACCGAAATAATCCGACCGACAATTTCTCGGCTGAGAATCGGCTGTTTTAACTCGCGAGGCTGCCGTTGCATAATGCCTTCTTCTTTGGGTTCAAAAGCCAGCATTAAGCCAAGAAAAACGGCAGTGGTCATATTAAGCCACAGTGCCTGTACAGGTAAAATTGGCAATGTTAATCCAAAGACAATCGCCACCATAATCACTAATCCTTGGCCTAGGTTCGTTGGCAGAATCCACGTGATAAATTTGATTAAATTATCAAAAACATTGCGCCCCTCTTCTACTGCCGCTTCAATCGATGAAAAGTTATCATCGGTCAGTACCATGTCCGAAGCTTCCTTCGCGACTTCAGTACCGCTGATCCCCATGGCAATACCAATATCCGCTTGCTTTAAAGCAGGCGCATCATTGACGCCATCACCTGTCATCGCGACAACCAATTGGTGAGATTGTAAAGCATTAACCAATTGTAACTTTTGCTCGGGTGCCACTCGAGCGAATACCGAAACTTCACGACAAGCTCGCATCAACTGCTCGTCATCTAATGCACTCAACTGTTGACCCGTTAATACCGCCCCAAAATCAGAGTGAGTATCACTGGCGATACCGATTTGAGAGGCAATCGCTTTCGCTGTTAGCGCATGATCGCCGGTGATCATCTTGACTTGAACACCCGCTTTTTGACAGGTCTTAATCGCTTCAATTGCTTCGGCACGAGGGGGGTCAATCATCGCTTGCAAGCCTAAAAAAATAAGATTCGCTTCGCCTTCATGTTGATTAAAACGCTGCAACGTTTGTTCATGATGATCAACCCACTGCAACGCAAACGCTAATACCCTCAACCCTTGACTCGCCCATTGAGTAACTTGCTCATCCAGCTTATCGTGATCGAGTGTTACGACACTACCATCAGACATCAATTGCTGACGACAACGGCGACTGATTTGTTCTACCGAACCTTTGAGGTAAATCAAATTGTGTTGATCATCAAAACGATGCAAAGTTGCCATGTATTGACGGTCAGACTCAAAAGGAATGGTATCGAGACGACGGTAAGTTTGCTGGCAAGACGCATTATCTAATCCCGCTTTTAATCCGCAAGCGATCAGTGCCCCCTCCGTTGGATCACCTTCTACCAACCAACGGTCTTCTTTTTCCAACAGCCGCGAATCATTATTTAATAATCCCGCACGTAATAAATGTTGAAAAGCCGTATTCTCTTTCCAAATATCAGAAACTTCACCATGCGGAGCATAACCACTGCCTGTTACTTCAAGAGCAGAGCCTCCCGCATAAAGCTTTTGCACCGTCATCTGGTTTTCGGTCAAAGTCCCCGTCTTGTCTGAGCAAATGACGTTGGTCGACCCAAGCGTTTCTACCGCTGATAGCTTACGAATAATCGCATTACGTTTTGCCATGCGACGTACACCTATCGCTAGCGTAATGGTAACCACCGCAGGAAGACCTTCCGGAATCGCGGCCACCGCCAAAGCAACGGCTGCCATAAAAGTATCCGCAGCAGGTAAACCATAACCAAGCCCGATAAAAAAGGTTACCCCTGCTAAAACTAAAATGACCCATAGCAATAATTGGCTAAATACATGGATTTTCCGAGTGAGTGGCGTTTCTAACTGGGTGGCTCCGGCAATCATGCTCGCGATTTGGCCAGTTTGAGTGTTATCGCCAGTGGCGACAATAATGCCTTGAGCGGTACCATAAGTGACTAACGTGCCTGCAAAAGCCATATTTTGCCGATCGCCTAATACGGTATCTGGTTCAAGCTCGCCCAACTGCTTTTCAACGGGCACCGATTCCCCCGTTAAGGTCGATTCATCAATTTGTAAATCTCGGCATTGATAAAGACGAATATCGGCAGGCACTTTATCACCCGATGCTAAAACGACAATATCGCCACACACAAGATCCGTGGTAACCACCGACTGTTTTTTACCATCGCGGATCACTGTTGTATTGGAAGACAGCATCTTCTTGAGTGAGTTAATCGCTTGCTCGGCTTTACTTTCTTGCATAAAACCTATCAACGCATTGATTAAAACCACCAATAAGATGACCCCAGCATCAACGTATTCACCCAAGATGGTCGTGACTAACGTTGCGACTAACAATATGTAAATCAAAGGATTATGAAATTGTAATAGTAAGCGTTTCCATGCTGGCATCATGGCCTGACCAGTAATGACATTTCGTCCATCACGCTCTAGTCTAATTTGAATTTCTTGGGATGATAAGCCATTGTCTGTATTGGTATTGAGCTGTTGGACTATATCTTGCTCAGATTGGCTATGCCAGGCTTGGCGGCGGACTTTCGTTGTCGCGGTGTTCGGTGAGTGTTTTTCCATAATCATCTCCTTTAATGATGACCCTAAATAAAGACAAACGGCTTGGTATTTTTAACCTATAGTGCATGCGAAACAGCATCAAACTCTGCCAAAGCAGGCTCCTATAAAGATAGCGTTTGTGGAGCAAGTTATGAGAATAGCAACAAAAAATTGTCTTAGTGTTCAAAATTTTTCCGTGAATAAACATCAATAAGCACCTGATGCTGATTTGACCATAATAAGAACTCACTCTCATTAAATAGACAATATTCTCATTAGTGAGACAGCATTTTCGCAATATCTGTTCAGATAACACCTGAGGGTAACACAAAGAGTGCTAAAGTAATGTAAACACACGACCGTTTTAGGGATGAAAATCTTGCCAGTCAATCGCACAAGACAACGCACTTTCTCTTTGTTGCTTCTGCCACTTTTGATTTATTTTGCCACTTTTCCACTGATTAGTTCTTACGCTACAAACTTATTATTGACGCAAAAAAAATCCCAAATCGAACGTTATTTGACCCTGCGTAGTAACGAGTTACAAACCATGATTCAGCAGCAGATCAAACAACTGCAATTTGACTGTGGCGATCATGACTGGCAAGTGATTCGCGATCCCCACTATTACAGTCGTTATATCCGTTTTATGGGCATCGCAACCAATGAAGGGAAACAGTGCTCAACTCTTGGGTATCCATTAGAATGGACTGCACTGAGTGATCTAAATCATAATAAAGGAGCAGCGGTATTTTCTCTCGCGGCAACACCAGACATTGCCGGTACAGAAAGTGAACTAATGATCCAATTTTCTCAAGAAGGTAATACAGCAATTTGGGTTTTAGATAGCAGTTGGACACAAAGCAAGCTCAATCAACCTTGTTCCGGCTGCTTTTATTATGAAGCGCGATTTGTCAATCAAGAGCATCTCGTATTATTAGTTCAAAGAGGCAATGAAGCCATTCTCAACGAAACTAATGCTTATTCATTGAACATGTCAGTGCAAGGCATTACAGCCGCCAATACACAAGCTCTCTGGGCGGGGCAGGCCCTAAAACAGTATATACAACATAACCTATTGATCTGGGGCACGCCATTGAGCCTTTTATTCGGTGGTTTACTGATGGGCGGTTATTGGATTATGCGAAATTACCGCAATTCAATCGAAGGCTTAATTGAAAAAGGGATTCGTGACAATGAATTTCTTCCCTATTATCAACCCATCATCGATAGCCGGACTGAAAAAATTGTCGGTTACGAAGTACTTCTGCGTTGGCAAAAAGGTCACGAATTAATCGCCCCAGATTTATTTATTTATGCCGCTGAAAGTACAGGATTAATCATTAAAATCACCAATCAAATCATTAAGATCGTCTTACGTGATTTAGACCATTTACCAATATCACATTGGGTTAGCATTAATTTGGTCGCTGAGCATATTGAAAAGCGTCATCTTTCTACTCTACTACGCTCTCTGAATTGGCCTCAATCTGAGCGTATAAAGTTTGAATTGACCGAACGCATTCCTATCAACGATTTAACTGCAGCAAGCAAGGAGATCGCTCTACTGATGGAAAAAGGGTATCAGTTCAAAATTGATGACTTCGGTACAGGTTATGGGGGTTTTTCTTATTTACAACATTTGCATATTCGTAGCATAAAAATAGACAAAATGTTTGTTGATACGATAGAAACCGATGATGTGAAAAAGAGCGTACTAGACTCGATTATTGCTTCAGCAAAAGCAGTCAATATTGAGTTAATCGCAGAAGGCGCAGAGACCATCAACCAAGTCGATTATCTTGCTCGACAAGGTGTGTTTTTAATTCAAGGGTATGTCTACGCAAGAGCGATGCCGATTGATGCGATAATCAAAAAACTTGATGCTGAAGAATCAGTCACAGTGAACTGATAATATCTCGCCGTGATGACTTATCATCACTAAATCGGCTTATTGGTAAAAGATAAACTCGACAGTCCTCGCTGTTTATACCCTTCCTACTTGAAACAGCAGCGGTGTTGGCTACGTTCGTTTCCCCCAATCACATCGTTTTTCTATGCTCATGGGGATTTACTCACTTGCCGCCTACCTGCAACTCCAAGTAGTTGGGTATAGCGAGTATGACGTCGAGGTTAGCGACTCGGTAGACATGATGCTATGGGAAGCAAGTATGTGAATCACAAGCTCAATCAATACGCTTAAAAGCCAATCCCAGCCCCGATAGTAATTGAGGTTGAATCTGCACTTCCTTGGGTGCTATAACCAATTTCTAGAGAAAAATTCGAACCGTCCATATTATTCAGATTGATTCCTACGGCTCCAGTCAAACCAAACCCATCACTTTCAACGTCTTTATAAGTCCGATTGTAGTATTGACCACCCGCTCGTAAATAAACATCACCTATCTGGATAGGGTGACGCAGCGTCATAGTTAGCGGGACGGTATAAGCTTTATAAGCGTGTTTATCACCTTCTTTATCTTTTAAATCGGCGTTCGTTTCGCCATAGCCTAAGTTAACCGAACTAAATGGCGTCAAACGGTAGGAGCCTCGAACTTGCCATTGATAACCCGTTGCACTTTGCCCGCCATAAGACACTTGCGTAGGACCAGCACTGGCCGTCATATTAAAAGGGGTAGATTGAGCATAAACGGGGGCAGCAGCAGCCAACAATAAAGCCGCTAAGCTTAAGGTTGGAAAGTACTTTTTCATGAGTATGTCCTTATCTGTCTCTAGAGCGAAAAGTCTTTCTAGTGTAACGGCTAATCGACTAAAAAACTTAGCCCTTTTTATCACGGGGGAGAGCTAAGCCACAAAATCGCCATGTACATAGCAAAATCCAGTCACATCATCTTACTGCACCCTCATAGCTAAACCACTTGGAGTTATAGCTAATCAAGCCATATGGAATAAAAAGTGTAAAATAGGCATACTGTTGAGAAATGATTGAAATAACGAACCCATTTATCTTATATAGGTATTGACGGCATCAAATGCTAGAAAATGCCCATAACCAAACAGAGTGATTGAACACTCAATTTATCATTTTGATTGGAGAACACGATGCGACGCTACATTTTACGCTTGATCAGAATAGCTCTATTTATCAGCGTTCTCTTATCTGGAAGCACAGTCGCTTCACCACGCGCTGAAATTGCTTGGTCCATGATCGCTGAAGGCGCAGTGTTGATTGATGTTCGAACTGAACAAGAATTTATGCAAGGGCATCTTGACTCCGCTCAGCACATCCCACTGAGTGAAATGATGAACTCTGGCTTAACCCAATTTGCCAAAGACCAACCTATCGTGCTTTATTGTCGCACCGGTAACCGCTCTAATATCGCCAAACAACGCTTAATTAGACAAGGTTTTACTCGTATCTATGATGCTGGTGGACTGGATGAGATGCGCCAATCCCTGCCAAATAGAGATTGATTCTATAGTATGAAGACTCAAGAATATCAAACGCTTGGCGAGGCCATCGCCGCGTTAAAAACACCCCAGTTTACCGCCCAGTTTATCCAACTGCTTAAGCGCTTTGTCACTTTTGACTGCGCCGTGATCCTAGGCTATCGCCAAGATAAGCATCCGATTTATCTTTATGATTCACTACCCTCACAACGTCAATTGCTATTTCAGCACTATTTAACCCATTCGTATCGATATGATCCCTTTTACGTCGCGATCGTTGAGCAACAACAAACTGGTGTTTTACAACGTAGCGAGTTTAAGCCCGTCAATCCATTGCAGGAAAATTATCATACCGATTTTTATCAAAAAACCGGTTGGCAAGATGAAGTTTGTATTGCCGTCGATCTGGAGGATAATCGCTGGATTGTTATCTACTTAGGCATGCTACAAACCGATCAACCTATTTCACAACAACAAATTAATGGCTTAAAGCAGAGTTTTACGGTTTTGCAGGCGTTATGCCGCCAACATTGGGGCACACAAGCATTATTTCTGGCAGAAAACAGTCAATCAGAGCATGATTTACGCCACTGGGTAGCAGCAGCTATCGCTGATTTTGCCACCGATTGTCTGACTCCTCGTGAACAGCAAATCACTACGTTATTGGTTCAAGGACTCGATTCCCAAGAAATCGCCGCGCAGCTTAGCATTAGTCACGGGACGGTAAAAAACCACCGCAAACGTATTTACCAGCAATTGCAAATCTCATCATTAAGTGAATTATTCCAATTATTTTTAAACCATTTGATCACCAAAGGCTATTGACAGCAGAGTTAACGCGCCCTATCAGCTTTACGTGAGCGATTATTTCCCCTCATCCACAAAATTGCCCTATCTATCCCTTTAGGGACATCGTCTCTGATGGGTTTTATCCGTATTCTGGCCAAATCCAGTCTATAAAAGATGAAAGGCCGTATGAACTCAGCACATTTTCTACATGAATTAGCCCAACGAGGCTTAATAGCACAAAGTACTGCTATCGACGAGCTCAGCGAGCTCTTGAACCGTCCACAAACACTTTACTGCGGCTTCGACCCCACTGCTGGCAGCTTACATATTGGTCACTTAGTCCCTTTATTAATGTTGAAGCGCTTTCAAGATGCAGGACATACCGCCATTGCTCTGATTGGTGGTGCAACGGGGATGATTGGTGACCCCAGCTTTAAAGCCGCGGAGCGAACATTGAACCCATCAACCACCGTACAGCAATGGGTCAATGATTTAGCTCAGCAAATTGATCAGGTGATGACACCACATATGACTCAGCCACTTCTTTGTGTCAACAACGCCGATTGGATTACAAAAATCAATGTGATCGACTTTTTCCGTGATATTGGTAAGCACTTCTCCGTCAATACGATGATCAACCGTGAATCGGTCAAGCAACGGTTAAGCCGTCCAGATCAGGGGATCTCGTTTACTGAATTTAGCTATTCCTTGCTACAGTCATTTGATTTCGCCCATTTGAATCAACAATATCAATGCAGATTGCAAATTGGCGGTAATGATCAATGGGGTAATATTGTGAGCGGAATCGACCTTACCCGCCGGCTTAATAATCAAGTGGTTCATGGTTTAACCCTACCTTTGATCACTAAATCAGATGGCACTAAGTTTGGTAAAACAGAGAGTGGGGCTATCTGGCTCGATAGTAACAAAACCTCACCTTATGCCTTTTATCAATTTTGGCTCAATACCGATGACGCTGATGTGTATCGCTTCCTACGCTACTACACCTTTTTGTCACTGTCCGACATTGAAACCATTGAGCAACAAGACAAAGCCAGTACGGGTAAGCCACAAGCGCAACAAGTGTTAGCTGAACAGTTAACTCGCTTTGTACACGGTGAAGAAGGCTTATTAAGCGCGCAGCGCATCACTCAGGCGCTATTTCGTGGTGAGATGAACCAACTGAGTTTAGCTGAGTTGCAGCAGTTGGAACTCGATGGGCTGCCTTGTTATCAGGCGGATAATACGGATAGCCTAATTGAGTTGATGTTGGTTACTCACTTAGCTAGCTCAAAACGTCAAGCCCGCGAGTGGTTAGCCAATAGTGCGATTCGTATTAATGGTGAGCGTGTGGAGCAAGAACAGCTCAGTAGTCAATTTGCCTTGTTTGATCGCTATTATGTCATTCAACGTGGTAAGAAACAGTTTGCTTTGGTCAAACTCAATTAAGTTTTACAGTGTAAATAGGCACCATAATCATGGTGCCTTAAAACCTCAACCGACCCAATAAACCTCAGCTCACTGGTAGAATATGATGATAGCTAATCATTCTCTATACTTAGGGTCCGCTGACCTTTTGAGCTGATTTTTCAGCAATTTGTGGCTTCTTTATACAAAGCAGAGAAATGTAGTTATTCTACCTGAGAAACCGATAACGCCGTAGAAAGGAACCATAAACGCAGCCCGAAGGGTTCAGCTAAAAACGTTTTAATCGCAAAGGGTCAACAGACCCTATAAACATTCAATAATAAACCACACGTTAAGAATATTTTTATGCTAATTCATCCCTCTTTATGGATTTGGATACCCTTGTTGCTGGCCGTAATCGTGGGCTTTCAAAAACGTCTTTTACTCACCTTCTCGTTACTCGCTCTCTCACTGGTTGGGGCATGGTTCACAGAACGCCTCTCTAGTCTCGCGTTTTTGTATGTTTCACTAGGGCTGATACTCGCGTATTACACGCCATCGCTCGCCAAGCGTTGGCAAACCGTCGCACAGTGTACTTTGCTCGTTTGGTGCGGCTTATTGTTGTTACACATTATCCCAGGATTTGAAAACCCTAAAGTCTTAGATGGGGTACTGGCGGGACCGAATAGTGTCCCTTTCAATCTCTATCTTAATCTCGATAAACCGATGATCTTCTTTGCCCTTCTGCTGGCTTATCCTACCCTATTAGGTCATCAGCAGCGCATTCCTTGGCGGCAAGTGGTTTTACTTTCACTACCATTATTTAGTTTGTTATTGCTTGCTTGGGGATTCGGTGCGATTAAACCAGAGTTAACGCTCCCTACATGGTGGTGGTTATTTGCTCTTAATAATGCGTTGTTGACCTGCGTTACAGAAGAAGCGTTCTTCCGCGGCTATTTGCAACAAAAAATAACGGATAAGTGGGGGTTTTGTTTAGGTATTATTATTGCGAGTAGTCTATTTGGCTTAGCCCACCTAGCTGGAGGCGTCACTTTAGTACTATTTGCCACCTTAGCTGGTGCTCTTTATGGTGCGATCTATTATTGCAGTGGTCGTTTGTGGGTTGCCGTGCTATTGCACTTCTTATTTAATTTTATCCATCTTATTTTCTTCACTTACCCAGTCGCACTTAAAACCTCGATATAAACTAAACAACAAAAAATGCCGCACTTGTACAAAGTCGGCATTTTATCAATCTCGATACTCATTACCAGCCTTGAGGCTGATACACTGACTTAGCCACGCAGACGTTGAGAAATAAACTGATCGATACTCAATTTCCCCGCACCAGACATCATTAACGACACGCTGGCCGCCAATAAAGCTAATGCAAATTCGTAACCACCATTCGACATGAATAAACCATGCTCAAAATGAACCGCAAAAATAGCCACTAACATAGTTACAGAGAGTACCGCTGCAGCAGGACGAGTCAAAATACCCAGTAAAATGGCTAAACCACCAAAAAACTCACCACTGCCGGCCAGAAATGCCATCAACATACCCGGGCCTAAACCGATCGATGCCATCCATTGTCCGGTTCCCTCTAGTCCATAACCACCAAACCAGCCGAATAACTTTTGTGCGCCGTGTGCCATAAAAACAATCCCAATCGGGATACGTAAAGCCAGTGTACTGTAACCAGATTTTGATTCAACCAGCTTGGTAATGAGTGATTTCATGTCTTTTCCTCAATAAATTTAACGATTCAATTTAGACAAAGAATTATTGTCTTTCCTAAGATAGTGCTTAGTTTAGAGAAAAAAATTGTGATGGAAACCCATATAAACTGACAATAACATACGAAATTTCTGAACAAGATGAATATTGAGCCAATGCTGCTCATCTCAGTCCACACAACCTCCATTCAATTGTCACGATTTTTATCCGAAAGTACCGCTTATACCCCTATAAACTATCCGTGTTTGTACAAGCCATGCTTCGCTATACTACGCGCCAACTCTTTATACGGTTTTTAAAAGGTCCCCAATGAGTCACTATGTTGTCTGTGCTCTGTACAAGTTTGTCGAGCTTAACCATTACCAAACGCTGCAAGCTCCACTGCTTGAGCTAATGGAAAAGCATCATATCCGCGGTACATTATTACTCGCTAGCGAAGGGATTAACGGCACGGTTGCCTCATCACGAGAAGGCATTGATGCTTTAATTGCTTGGCTGGATACAGAGCCTTGCCTCAAAGGAACCGTTTATAAAGAATCTTTGGCTTCAGAGCAGCCCTTTCAGCGCAGCAAGGTCAAACTCAAAAAAGAAATCGTGACGATGGGAGTTGAAGGTATTAATCCTCGTCATGTGGTTGGCACTTATGTTAAGCCGAAAGAATGGAATGCGCTGATTTCCGATCCTGAAGTGCTGGTCGTCGATACTCGTAACGATTATGAGATCCAAATTGGCACCTTTAAGCATGCTCAAAATCCACATACCGAAACTTTCCGTGAGTTTCCCGACTATGTAAAACAAAACCTCGATCCTGAGAAACATAAAAAAGTAGCGATGTTTTGTACCGGCGGCATTCGCTGTGAAAAATCCACCGCTTATCTTAAAGAACAAGGATTTGAAGAGGTTTATCACCTCGAAGGTGGCATTTTAAAATACTTAGAGGAAGTGCCAGAGCAAGAGAGCTTATGGCAAGGTGATTGTTATGTCTTCGATGGCCGCGTCGCGGTTGGTCATGGATTACAAGAAAGTGATTACCAAATCTGTAATGCCTGCCGGTTACCGATTACCGAACAAGATAAGCAAAGTGAACAGTTTGAACAAGGGGTTAGTTGTCCACAATGCTTTGGCACTCATAGCGAAGAACAACTGGCACGCTTTCGTGAAAGAGAAAAACAAGTGCAGTTAGCCAAACAAAGAGGTGAAGCGCACATTGGCAGCGATACCGCGCAGATTATCGAACAAAAACGAGCTGAAAAGTTAGCCCGTAAAGCCCAGCAACGTAACCAAAAAAAACCTCGTTAATCTGCCATTCAAGCTTTAGCCTTAATGATTACCTTCATTAAGGCTAGCTCAGCGCGTTAGAAGTAACGCTAGCGCGCTGCTCGTGCTTTGCGGCTAACCATATAAAAACTCTGAGCAAGATTAATGCCGCCACAGCGCCAATCAGCGAGACATACAGCGTACTGAAATAGTTGAACAGCTCACCCACGACACCCAACGCTACACTCGCCACTAATGAGCTAATACTAAGAATACTGGAAAACAGTGTGGAAGCTGTCCCCAAACGATCAGGCATCATATCCTGCAACACCACCATGCCTAAAGTCGCACAGACACCGATAAAAAAGCCATTGAGGATTTGCGCTAATAATAAAGTGGTGAAGGTCGTATTGGTTAGCATAATCAAATAAAATGCCATGCCACTCATTATACCCGCGCACAGAAGTTGAGTCGTACCAAAACGCTGCGCTAATTTCCCCGCCAGCAACATGATTGGTATTTCACATAACGCTGCCATCCCAAACAGTAAGCCTAACCAATGAGCGGGAACGAGCAACTCTTGTGAAAGATACAAAGGCATGCTGGTAATGTATAAATTATTCGCTGCAAAGGTAAACACCATCGTCATACAATATAAAATGATAAGCCGCTTTACCGCCCCTTGCTTGGGTAATGATAACGCGGCAGCAGGATCTGAGGCTGACGCTTTTTCAACACCTTTCGGTAAATATTTAGCAATCAGCACAATAGCAATCGTCACAATCACAGCAGAAACACTGAACGCCGCATTAAAACCAAAACTGGCTTTGAGCATAAATGCCAAAGGAGGGCCAAACACCCAAGCAATCGCAATCCCTGCGCGCATCGTGGCAAGAAAGGTGGTTTTATCTGCCACATGGCGATCTGCGTATTCCCGTCCGAGGGCAAACAGTTGACCAAACGACGCACCACTTACACTACCAAATAAGGTCACCACAACAATCGCTAACCAATAACTACGAATGAGGGTAAAGCTAACTACAGTGATCAAATAGCAGCCAAGTGCTACCAATAAAATTACTTTGCGTTGCCAGTGCCGATCCGATTGTTTGGCTAACCACTGCGACACCACCACGGAACTCACAACCGCCATCACCATATATAGACTCAGCATCATCGGCGAAGCACCGAGCGCTTCAACAATAAATAGACTCGATAATGGGTAAAAAAAAGCTCCACATAATCCCGTCACTAAGGCGGTCATGATAAACAATAAGGCGGTTTTATCTTGATACATGTCATGCTATCCAATGGCAGGAGGTAACCCGATACGAGTCACAAATAAAAATTACCATGTTCCCAAGTTGCTTGGCGCTGCCGCTTTAAGTTGTAGGAGAACACGCCGCTAGTGTAATCAATCCTGATAAGATAAATGATGTTATTCCTGCCACTTTTAATACTAAACCGTCAAAATAAATACATCATTTGACAGAAAAGGCTAAGCCTTTATGATCAGAGCCAATAGATGGAGAACAGCTATGCGCCCTTTGATTGAAAATGTACTGCAGAGCCTAAACCATGACTGGGTTATCCGTCATTATCACTGCCAAGCGGATACGGAAGAGTTTTCTTGCCCGTGGCATTATCATACGGAATATGAATTGGTGCTCTATCACAACCCGAACCAAAACTTTCAGGGAAACTATTTTGCAGGGGATGCTAGCGGTACCGTGGACGATCACACCTTATTATTATATGGCCCCGGCTTGCCTCATATGATCACTGGGCGCCTACACCACAAACAAGCGCAAGCACTGCACTCAACGATTGTATGGTTTAAACCAGAATGGATTGATAAAATTCAAGCTATCTTACCACCGACACAGTCTATTCAACGTTTACTTGAAGGTTCAGCCTACGGCTTAAAACTGAGCCACGCAACGGCTCAGGCTATTGCTAACCAGTTGAGTGATATTGAAAAGTTAGCCAGTTCTTATCAGGCGCTACGAATTGTAGAGTCGTTATTGATCATGGCGGAAGATCAAGATGCTCAGCGTTTATCAGCCTCTAGCTACCGACTATCGCAATTAAGTGCCAACAGTGAAGCACACAAAAAAGTCCACCTTGCCAAACGCTATATCGAATCTCATTTCGCTGACCCAATAAAAATCACTGATTTATGCCGTGTACTGCATATGAGTGAAAGCTCAACCTATCGCTTATTTGAAAAACACTACTCGATGAGCTTTTCTGAACATCTTAAACAGTTTCGCATCGGTAAAGCCTGTGAGCTGCTAGCCAGTTCTTCGCTTCCCATTGCTCTGGTTGCTGAGAAAACTGGCTTTAGTAATCTATCCAATTTTAATCGCCAATTTAAAGCGATTAAAGCAATGACACCAAAAACGTTTCGCAATCAGTTTCAAACTCTACGTTAATCGTCATCAGTCAAAAGCTGTGTCGCTGCAATGCCATTATCTTGTAAAAATGCCAGTAATTTGACCAAATTCTGTACTTGAGCGGTTTTATCCGCAGCAATCACAATCGGTTTTGCGCTGGCTTTACTGCGCTTTAATAACGCCTCTGTAAAATCTTGCCAAGCAACATAAGTGGTACCATCGATTGCCCAATACGGCTGTTGAGCCAAAATATTCACCGTAATGGATTGGGTATTGATTTCACTGACCACAGGTGAATCGGTGCTCGGTAAAGACACGTCTAATGACGTAAACTTAACCGCTGCGGTCAGTAGCAGAAAGACCATGACAATAAAGATAATATCCAATAATGGCGTTAAATCTGGCATCAGTGATGATTCTGTCGTTGGCGGCGTTTTAATCATGATGGATTGACCGCTGTTTTTTCAACGACATGATTAGCATGGCTACAACGTCCATTTTTAGTAGTGCAGTCATGCTGTAGCGATACCCCTTCAAGCCATAAATTGACATAGTTTAAAGTATGCTCAAGTTTCGCCATGACTCTATCTGCCCATGCACCAAGTAATTGAGCCGCGGTAATCGCAGGGACGGCAATCAATAAACCTGCTGCCGTCGTGCGCATCGCAATCCCTAATCCATCGGCGAGATCATTCGGTGTAATATTGCCAGACGAAAGCGCGACACCTTTAAACATTTCAATTAATCCGAGTACCGTACCTAATAAACCCAGTAATGGACTGATCGCACCAATGAGGGATAATAATCGTAGTCCGGAATGAAGCTGATGGCGCTTATCTTGAAGCCAAATACCCGCCGTATCTTCACGCAGTCCTTTAGAAAAATCGTGATGAGCCAACAGCATCGCGACCCCTTTGTAAAGCAGTGACCGCTTAGTCGATAACTCCTCGGCTAGCGCTTCAATTTGATCGCTGTGCATTGGGGAAATTTGATTCAGCGCCGCACCAATCGAGCCTCGACTAGCCCCAAGGGTAAATAACACTTGGATTAGACGTTCAACGATAATCATCGTCGCGAAAAGAGAGCATAAAAATAGCGGCCAAGCCATCAGGCCAAGCTCTTGCTCAAGTTGAGTCAGTAGTTCCATTATCCTTCCAATTTAAAACGTACAGGGATTTGCACACGGTGAGCCATGGTTTGCCCATTCACCGTGTAAGGTGAAAATTGCCATTGTTTAATCGCATTCAGCGCCGACTGATCGAGCAATTGAGCCCCCGATGAAGAGAGTAAAATTTGCTTAATTTGTCGGCCATGTTCATCAAGCCATACTTCATATAACGCCACCCCCTCAATACCGCGCTTTTGAGCCAGCCTTGGATAGTGAGGCGGTGTTGGGCGCGAAAGAAATGAGGGCGTTTCCACAAGCGTAGGTTGATTGGTTACCCCACTACGACTGGGCGCTGGAGCAGACTCCTTATTCTCTTGCCACTGATTGGTCGATTCTTCCTTGACTAACGATGATGGCGGCGCTGTTTTTTTCGCCAATGGTTGAGTCACAGGAGAGGGCTTATCCGGCTTTACTACCTTTTTCGCTTCTTGAGACTTTTTCTGCTCTGGCTTAGGCGTATTCGGCTTGCCCTGCTTTTTAGGTTCAGCTGGCGATGACACCGGCTGTTCATGACTTAGGGTTTGAGGCTGAGCAACAAAGTTGAGCGATACCGAGGTCGATTGATTCCCAGCTGGCATAGCAAAAACTTTGGCTTCATCATCCATCAACAGCAGGGTTCCATGAATGGCAAGTGAAAGTGTCGCCGCAACACAATATCTGGGGAAATTCACGTCGTGCTCCAAATCAAAACTAAGCGCCTTAATGGGGAGATTATTACTCAACGACTAAACAATATCAATTATCAATTGCATTATCATTTACAAAATGTGGCTATTTGAGAAGAAGAGATGAAAATTGCAGTAAAACCTTATATTTCAATGAATAAGAGTTTAGATTGAGATATGCCAGATGAATGTTTTTTGTGATCGGATAAGTCCATTCTCTTCTGAAACGATCATATCGGAACGACTTTTAGCGTTAAACTTGAATTCAAAATATTGAGCATAACTAGGTCAGCAGCTGACCTAGTTATGTCGCTAATAAAAATTAGAATTGATAATCGACGTTAATCCCCCAGTTTCGACCTGGCTGTGATTTACTGTCGATATTGAATGCACTACCATGAGCCGATGAGCTTGAATCTCGTCCAATTAAATCATTATATAACCAATATTTTTTATCGAACGCATTAAACAAACCTGCGCGAATAGTTATATCTTGCATCGGTTTATAGTATGCCGTTAAATCTACAAGAGTATATCCCGACGCATCGACATTAGTTGCTAGCTGCCAGTTAGTTTTGCTCGCTACCATTTTAACATTCAATAATGCGCCATATTGCTCTCGCTCTAATCCCAAACCTATATTACCAATCAATGGTGCAACGGAGTCTAGACTATCACCGGTTTTCTTATCTTCGCCATCCGCATAAGCGATAGCGAGACGAGTATAAAAACCTTGTGGAATATTTAGAGCTTTATCTAGCTCAATTCGAGAACTCAATTCGGCACCATAAATAGTGACTTCATCTAAATTCTGCTTTGTAAAAACGTCCTTACCGCCTTGCTCACCTGTTTTTGTTTGAGTAATAAAATCTGTATATTCATTATAAAATGTGGTGAATTCAAAATTCGCTGCGTTATTTTGCCCACGGAACCCGAGCTCATAGGAAAGACTTTTTTCAGCTTTAAGATTTGGGTTAGCTTCAATAACAGCACCTTGGTTATAGAAATAATAAAGATCATAAACCGTAGGTGCTTTAAATCCTTGGCTGATTTGTCCAAATACCGATAAATGAGGATTAATGTGATAAACAGAACCTAGTTTAGCGGTGAATGCGCTGTTTTTGCTTGCTTCATAAGCCTTCGAAAATCCCGAGTCGACGTCCGGCTTAGCCTTAAAATTATCGTATCGCAAACCGCCGGTTACAATTAGGCGATCTTGCATAAAGTAGGCTTGATCTTGTAAGAATATTCCCCACTGATTAATCGTAGCGTCTGGTACACCCGTGCTTCCTGGACGTGAAGTCCCAGAGTCTAAACTATAATCGGTATTTTTTAGATCAAAGTCATTGTTAAGATAGCTGGCCCCATAAGTGAACTCATGAAGATTACCGTGAATTTCAGTAATTTTAGACAATTGACCATCAAATTGGATAGATTTATCGCTTGCTTCTCGCTCACGTAAACGACGACCGTTGCGTTGTGTAGTATCATAGTTTTTGGATAACGAATTTGAATCTTGGAAGTTAAGTGACCAATCCATAGAGTCAGCAAACGGTTTATCCATCAACCATTTATGCTCAAGACCAATACGCAAACGCTGGTTGGTATCTTTACTTGAGTTATCGGAATAGGTAAAGCCCGGTGCCATGGTATATCCGTTATAATTTAATCGGTCTTCATCGTACTGTTTTTTATAATATTCAACCGTTAATCCAAATCGATGATGATCGTTAGCTTGATAGAAGGCTTTAGCCAAAAGATTACCAAGCTCTGAATCAGCGGGATTTTGAGCTCCTCGTTCAGGGCCTTCTACTTCTGTACCTGAGCCATGTGTTTTAGTTTCATTTCCGTTAGCGTAAGTTGCCATCAACAACGTTTCTAACTTATCTTGGCGCATTGCCCATGTTAATGTGGTTTTATATTGATCGTTAACCGAGGTATAGCCAGATTTAATCCCAAAACGCTGTTCATCCCCTTCAGTTCTCAAGATATCAGATGGATTTTTAGTACGTAGCAAAACGACACCACCTAATGCATCAGAACCATAAAGCGTTGATGAAGCGCCTTTATTAACTTCTATCCCTTGTAAAGTATCGATCTCAATCGTGTTCGGATATTTACGCTGTTCTGCTGCCCCTGGATTGTATGGAACAGGCTGTTGAACACCGTCAATCATCATCTTAACTCGGCTAGCTGACATGCCACGAATAGTAAATCCTGAGATACCAAAGCGACCCTCGGCTTCAGCTTCAACACCAGGGGTATAGCTAAAAGCTTGTTGTAAATTATCTGCCAACATATTTTCAAGATCGGCCGAAGAAACACTTTCTATCGAAGTTGATACATCCTTTTTACTTTGCGCCGTCCGTGTCGCAGAGACGACCACTTCATCAAACTGAGTTGTTTTTTCGGCGAACGCCGCAGGGGAAAGAGCAAGCAATATTGAGGTAGAAAGTAGCGTTTTAGTCAACATCTGAGAGATTACCTTATTGATCAATAACAGATTTACAATGTGCGCAATACTACTTTATACGAATAACAATTACTATCATTTGTATTAACCTAAAATTAAGTTATGATTGTGCTAAAAATAACCAAAAAATTCAATATACTTATAATTATTAACACGTTAGATTCAAAAACTACCGTTTAACCCATACAGTGAAAATCAAAAAGACGTGATAAATATCACAATTAAAGCTGCGCAGTAAAAAATCCAACTCAGTAAAACGCTGACTTTGCAATCCCTACATTTATTTACTTTTGTAAAAAAATGTATATGGTACCGTTCCCAGATATTGATCATAAAAGATGGACAAGATACTCATATGCAACTACATCACATCTCAAAGTTGGCAGGGACACTGTTATTGATTTCACTATCCGTGACAGCGTCTGAAAAAGAATTGGATATATTTAGCCAAAGCAATAGCGATAAAGCGGCACAGACCTTAGACCTTGACGCGCCAGCAAAAGACAGTTTCATTTTCAAATTACCAGCCACTCATAATCCTTATCTTGATTATCAAGCAAGCGTCGATTATCTGGCCTCTGATGCTCGACCGAGCGTTAACTCACCACTCACGCTAGACGCACCAGATCCCCATTCTTTTAGTGTCAAACCAACCGTTAACAATCCTTTTCTTCGTGATGGCCAAGAGGATTGTCAGTATGTTGAAGTGGTTTTCGATCACCAAGACAAACAGTTATCGGTCGGTTCTGATAACCAAGGTAACCCTTGCAGTCGGTCGCATTTAACTATCTCGGACTATCAAATAACCACGCGCTTTAAATATGAAGAGTAAATAAGCCGGTTTTCAGCCTTTATAAAAACAGATTATTGATTAAATGTATGATCGCTCTCAATCGCAGGGGGACATATGTCCTCCCTCTTAACGCAAAGAACCACTTAATATAAGCGCACAAAATAAATCACCACGGTAATGACTATGGATCTTTTTGCTCTACTCGATATTAATAACACACTGGTTAATATCCCGATTGGTTCTGCCTATGCCATGAGCTGGATCGAAGCTTTTGGTACAGTATTTGGCTTGCTGTGCATTTGGTTCGCCAGCCAAGAAAAAACCATCAACTATCTTTTTGGTTTGCTCAACGTCACCTTATTTGCCGTGATATTTTTTCAAATTCAACTCTACGGCTTGTTGCTGCTTCAATTGTTCTTTTTTTGCGCGAATGTCTACGGTTGGTACGCATGGACAAAACCCAACGCGGAAGGTGATATTCTACAAGTTCGTTGGTTAAGCAAACAAAAACTGCTGATCACGGCAGGCATCAGTATCGTCAGCATTGGCTTACTGACGGTTTATATTGACCCTTTCTTTTTAGCTCTCGCGAACATTAGTGTCGATATCATGAATGGATTAGGAGCGGACCTTGCACAACCTGTCTTAGAGCCCGATGCTTTTCCATTTTGGGATTCAACCATGACGGTATTATCAGTCGTCGCGCAAATTTTAATGACACGTAAATATGTCGAAAACTGGATGCTATGGATTGTGATTAACATCATTAGTGTCGGTATTTATGCGACTCAAGGTGTTTATGCGATGTCTGTGCAATACGCTATTTTGATGTTTATTGCCGCAAATGGAACTCGGCAATGGGTTCGTACCGCAAAACGTAATAGCCAAACTGTGACGTCAGCAAACCAAGTTCAAGAGGCCACAGTATGATTCAGCCTCACATCAATGTCGCCTATGGCCAAGTCGCCAATCGAGTGATTGTCTGTGGGGAACCCAATCGAGCCAATCGAATCGCGGCGCTACTCGATAATCCTGAGCTGATTGCTGAAAATCGTGAATACCGCTTATTCAATGGTCGTTATAATGGACAACAGATCACCGTATGCAGTACTGGTATTGGAGCGCCTTCACTGATTATCGCGATTGAAGAGCTAAAGCAGTGCGGTGTCAGCCATATTGTGCGCGTTGGTTCTGCTGGTGCAATGCAGGCTAACATTCAACTGGGTGATCTAATTGTCGCGGAAGCCGCGGTGCGTGATGAAGGGGGATCAAAAGCCTATATTGCAGACACCTACCCTGCATTTTCCAGCTTTTCGCTTCTGAGTCGCTTACACGCATTTTTAATACAGCAGCCCACAGCGGTACATTTTGGATTGGTTCGCTCACACGATAGTTTTTATACCGATGAAGAACAAAACCTTTGCCATTATTGGAATAAGAAAGGAGTCTTGGGGGCAGATATGGAAACATCAGCGTTGCTTACCGTAGGTCGATTACGTGGCTTACAAGTTGCGTCTGTGCTCAATAATGTCGTTTTGTACCAGCAAGATGTACAGCAAGGCGTCACGCAATACGTTAACGCTGATCAAGCGATGATGGCAGGTGAAAAGCTTGCCGCAACGGCAGCGTTAGATGCATTGAGTCACTGCGTTTAATTTTTCCTGCAAGCGCATTAAGCAGCGGTGACTACGATACCGCTGCTTATCTCATCTCTTAGCGCTCATTGATTTTTACATCAGAGAAGGCAAAACTTGCGGCCTGTGGCTAATCAAGCTAACGTTGAGCATCCTGATTTCTCGTCGATAGATTATGAAAATAACTCCCTATTCATCTGGTCGCTTCCATGCTTACCTTGAAGAACAAAAGCAAGCCTTTAAGACATTCATTTATCAATGCCAAATCAGCACGGCTTATATCGATGCTGGGAGCGATATTCTTAAGCAAGGTGAGCCATTAGAGCATATTTACGTGGTTCCCGGCGGGCGCGTTTCAATGAGCATTCTCGCCGCTAACGGTCGACGATTTCAATTAGGTGAGGCTAACTGTGACTATCATATTTTTGGTGAGATGGAGTTTTTTACCGCAACGCCCTGTCAGTGGACGGTCACCGCCGATGAGCATCTACAAGTCGATATTATTTGTCTAGCTTCGCTAGCAAAAACCCTTGAACAGCATCCAGAAATGATGGTGTATTTTGCCGCTGCGTTGGCGGAAGATTACCGAGATTCAATGGAGATCTACACTAACCGCCTACTTCATCCTTTGACTTATAACATTGCTTATGACTTACTTTTGCGCCAACGCTCAACGATGGCGCTGGGGAGCTTTAGCAAAGCGAGTCAAGAAGCCGAGCGATTTGGCACCTCAAGCAGAGTCTATCGCCGAGCGGTCAACGAATTGATCGCTCAAGGATTAGTGGAAAAAACCGCGACTGGACTAACTATTGTTGATGAACAAGAGCTGCAACGCTTCTTAAATAGCAATCCTCAATAACTTAATTTTACATACCTCACACTTTTTCTTCTCCGCTTACAGTAGGTTTCTTCGTTTCAGCGACAGACTCACACTTTGTGGTTCGCAAAATCGATACACTGAAGTCTAAAAACAAACGGAGTACCCTTATTTATGACACGTCCGATTATTTTAGATTGCGATCCCGGCCATGATGATGCCATTGCGTTAATTCTAGCGTGCGCTTCTCCATTATTAGCAATCAAAGCGGTGACCACGAGTGCCGGTAACCAAACCCCTGAGAAAACCTTAAATAATGCTTTACGTATTCTTACCTTACTGGGTAGAAGTGATATTCCGGTTGCCGGTGGAGCATTAAAGCCTCTGATGCGAGAGCTGATCATTGCCGATAATGTTCATGGTGAAAGTGGTCTGGATGGCCCAACCTTACCTGGCCCCAGCTTTGCTCCCCAAGCGGAACACGCGGTTGAGCTCATGGCTAACATCCTTAGACAAAGCGACCAGCCCGTTACTCTAGTACCAACTGGACCACTGACTAATATTGCGCTGCTGTTGGCCACCCATCGTGAGTTAATACCGAAAATTGAAGAAATTGTCCTAATGGGCGGCGGCGCTGAAACCGGAAACTGGTCTCCGGCCGCGGAATTTAATATTTATGTCGATCCAGAAGCCGCTAAGCTGGTTTTTCAATCTGGTATTCCGATCACCATGTGCGGCCTCGATGTCACCCATCGGGCGCAAATCATGGATGAGGATATCGAACGTATTCGGAAAATTGATAATCCGATTGCTGGTGTCGTTGCCGAACTGCTCGACTTTTTTATGATTTACCATCGTGATCCCAAATGGGGGCTAGCAGGCGCACCGTTGCATGATCCATGCACCATCGCTTGGTTATTGGCCCCTGAACTGTTTAAAGCTCAAAGATGCTGGGTCGGTATTGAAACTCAAGGTGAATACACGCAAGGCATGACCGTGGTTGATCGTTATCAGCTCACCAATCATCCCGCTAATGCGACCGTGTTATTTGATGTTGATCGGCAGGGATTTGTCGATTTATTGGTTGAACGTTTGCACTATTTTACCACTCATTCATCCGCTTCCTAAATGATGTGATACCCAAACGACTTGGAGTTGCAGATAAACGACTCTCGATCAGCATCAATATTAAAACGAGCTGAACTGACATCGTTGCAACTTCAAGTAGCAAGGGGATAGTGTTAACGGATCAAAGATAATCATAGGGAAGTACGAGCAACTCTGCTAGAATCCGCCCCCTCTGCAAGGATGAACAAGTACATCACCAATATCTGCCAAATCCTGCTATACCTACCCTATCTACCGTTTACCCTTAGGAGCCTGTTATCATGACTGATCAAGAAAGAATCGAACTACAAAAAAACAACCCATTACACGGCCTTAAGTTAGAAACCTTACTGCAAGAGCTGGTGGATTTTTATGGCTGGGATATTTTAGATACAGCGATGCGCTTTAACTGTTTTCATACCAACCCTTCGGTAGCCAGTAGTGTCAAATATTTAAATAAAACCGATTGGGCACGAGAAAAGTTAGAAAACTTTTATCTGTATCGTTTTAAACGTATGCCTCGCGCTTCCAGTGAAGAGTTCAATATATCGCCACGGGCACGTACCTTCCCTCATGGCTTACAGCCAAAAGAGCCGATGGAATTAACCGTAGACTCGATTTTGAAATCACAAGCTAAAGCGGCTTCCGCTCATAAAGAAAGAGCGGCACGCAGTCGCCAAAGCCGTCGTTAAATTAATATCCGATTCACGTTCAGGGTAACGATAACCGCTATTCACTGACTCGCCGGCGTTGATTGATTTTCTCGACCACTTTTTTCGCGACCAAAGGGAATATCCCTAACAACGCGAACGAGAATAAAATCGCTGGCGATAAAATCCCCCCAAGACTCTCTAATTGCGCCAGTTGGGTGCCAGCGTTAACGTAGACAAGAGTTCCGGCCAACATTCCCAATTGACTGACCCAGTAAAAGGTTACCGCGCGAAGCGTGGTTAAGCCCATTAAAATATTGATCAGAAAAAAGGGAAAAATAGGCACCAGTCGTAGGGTAAATAAATAAAAGGCTCCGTCTTTTTCTACGCCATGATTCAGCGCTTGTAAGCGCTCACCAAAACGCCGTTGTACGGTTTCTTTTAATAAATAACGCGCAACTAAAAAAGCGCAGGTGGCACCGATGGTGCTAGCAAAAGAAACGATCAGTGTTCCCCACCATAAACCAAATAACGCCCCAGCGGCGAGCGTCATCACCGCAGCTCCCGGTAACGACAAGGCAGTCACTAGCACATAGATCGCTAAAAATAGCATCCCGACCAGCAAAGGCGCATCACTACGCCACTGTTCAAACTGCGCTAAATGACGCTGAACACCGTCTAAGGTCAGCAACTGATTAAGATCGAGTGCAAAAAATGCCACGCCCAATATCGCAATCGTGATCAGTAATAACCACTTTTTCATACTTATATTCCTTATTAATCATCATGATTGCCAATACAGGCTTTACTCTTTAGACAAGCAACCAACTCGCTATGACAATTGCACCGTTTGCTGAATGATTTCACGCCCTTCTGCTTGCACATAATTGAGAAAAACCTCGGCAATCGGGGATAAGGCGCGCTGGCGAGTCCACGAGAATGACCATCTGGTTTTGATCGGTAACGACTCGACGTTAATCACTTTAACACCGTATATATTACCAAACGCTAAGGTATGAGCAGACAAGATAGACACACCTAAGCGAGCTAATACAGAATGAATAATCGCCTCATTACTGGCAATGGTCATTTTAATATTAGGCTGATAGGGTTGCTTATTAAAAAAAGCTTCCGTCGCATAGCGGGTTCCCGACCCCACTTCGCGGATCAAAAAATCTTCCTGACAAAACTCGGCTAATGACACCCTCTCTTGTTGTGTAAAAGGGTGACTCGCCGCGGCAATCGCCACCAAATCATTGGCCATGAATTCAATCACGTCCAGCTCTAACCCTTCGGGTAAATGGCTAAACACATAAAAATCATCGGCACCATGCTCACAGCGCTCCATCACTTGCTGTCGGTTGGCTATCGTCAACTGAATATCAATCCCCGGGTAGCGCTGACAAAAAGGGCCAAGTAAATGAGGAATAAAATACTTTGCCGTTGTCACCACAGCTAATTTTAATGTCCCTGACTCAAGGCCTTTGAAACGCGATAAACGCATCTCCAATTCTTCACAGTTTTGGAGAATTTTTTTCGCCGTTTCTACCGTGGCTAATCCGGCATCGGTAAAACGAAGTGTTCTACCAACTTGTTGATAAAGCGGTAAGCCTATCGCCTCAGCAAGTTTTTTTAACTGCATAGAAACCGTAGGTTGAGTTAAAAATAAACTGTCTGCCGCGGCAGTAATACTTCCGCCATGATAAACCGCTAACAAGATCTCTAGCTGGCGAAACGTGCCAATATGGGCGTGTAATCTGGATGCCATTGTTCACCTCCAACCAAGTTCACTGAGATAATATAGATCATTATCTATATAAAAGTTAGTTATTATCTATTTTTATCTATTATTAAAACAGCATAACATGCTGAAAAATTTGCAGGAGAATGTAATGAGATTTCGTACAATGGCACTGCCAATGACCACAGTGATGATGCTGGTAACCTTCTACTATGTAGGTTTATCCATCGGGTATAACGCGTTTAGTTTTCTTGTTTGTGCTACTTTGCTAGCAAGTTATACCGCGTTTGAAGGGCTTAAAACCGCGTTTAATCGTTCTGTAAAAACGAAAATGCCAACCATCAGCTTAACAAGCAAGGAGAGCACTAAACATGGTGCTTGATGCGGTGATTGCTTTTTTTATTCTGGGTATTGTCTGCCAGCTACTGGGCGCAAAAATTCCTTTCCCAGATAACCTGTATAAAACCCTTAGTCTGATATTGATGATTGCGATAGGCCTTAAAGGCGGTATTGCCTTACAAGCGCATATCGCAGCAAGTCTTCTCGTGATGGCTTTGATTGTGGTGGCATTTGGTTTGTTGCTGCCCCTGATCGCTTATCCGCTACTGCGGTATTTTGGTCAGTTAGACAAAATCAATGCTGGAGCGATTGCCGCTCACTATGGCTCCGTCAGTGTTGCAACTTATGCCGTCGCGGTTGCCTTGCTCGAAGCTAAGCAGATCCCGTATGAAGCTTACTTCCCTCTGTTTGTCGTGTTATTGGAAATGCCCGCGATCATCGTTGGTTTAATACTCGCCAAAGGCAGCGTATCGCTGATTAATCGTCACTTTCTTAAAAAAGAACTCCTCGCCAATCCCAGCCTATTATTAATGATTGGCAGTTTAGTGATTGGCTATGTAGGAGGAGACACCGTTCACAAGCTTTCGCCACTGTTTATTGACCTTTTCTCGGCTATTTTAGCGTTATTTCTTCTGAAAATGGGCTTGATCGCTGGTCAGCAATTGGCAACACTTAGGGATAACAGCCTGTTTTTAATCAGCTTTGCTATTTTGATGCCGATGATTGGCGGGTTAGCGGGCACAGGGCTCGGCATGCTACTTGGGTTTAGCGCTGGCGGGATCACGCTGATGGCGGTACTTGGAGCCAGTGCATCGTATATTGCTGTCCCAGCCGCGATGAAAGAAAGCCTGCCCGAAGCCAATGCAGGGATGTCGATCACCGCGGCACTAGGCATTACTTTTCCTTTCAATGTCCTATTTAACGTGCCATTTTTTATTGCTCTTGGGCAGGCTGTTAGTTAAATACCGTTCACCGGTTCGAGGCAATAGGTCTCCAAGAGATAACTATCTGTCTCTTCCTCTATATCACTGGTAAGACAAATCAGAAAAGGCACCCAGCGTGATTAGCTGTTGTGCCTTTTATCAGGACATCAATGTATCTTCACACTACTTCACTGACGGCCTTTTGCACTATACGGTTGTGTGGTTGCCATGGTGAGTTGATCGATGGTGGCTGCAATTGAATACGCCAACATTGATTACTCGGTGATAACGAATAGCTCACTTGCAGTGTCGTTAAGTTATTAACGAAAAGAATATCCCCTGCCACCAAAGTATTTTCAAAGCAAAGAGACGGCTCTGTGCATAAATGGTCAAGACGCTGTTCAATCGGCTCCCAACTTGATCGCCCATCCACTTGCGGTAAGCGTATTGTTGAATTTTGACCACATGAGTGACCCTGCCAACGCAAAATATCTTGCCGAGATACTTGGCAATAACGAATCAATGGTGGTAATTCCTGCTCCGCGTAGTCTTGGTGATGCTTTATTGGATATAACGTGCTCTTTCGTAGTTGCTCACGTTCTTGACCTCGTAGGGTTAGCGGCGCTAATCCAGCATCTATCGTAGTCATATGGACAGGCGTTTCTGAACAAGCGCAATACAGAGCATATTCATGAGGAGTAATATCTTCGTAATCGTATCGATAAGTTCCATTAGCCATCGCATCGGATAAAGTGGCGAATTGCCAACCAATAGATTGCTGTAGCGCCTCACCGGACAATTTTTCAACAACGCTATCATTACCCCAAATGACAGCAGAACGATGTTGCAGATACCAAGTCGAAAAATCATCTGGATGATGAAAAGGCGCAAAACCATGCAATAACACCGAACCAAACTCTTTAACCAGTTGGCTCAATTCATTAATGTTCAAGACAGACGCCGATAAAGAAGGTGTAGGACTGATTAAACGTAAACCTGCTTTTTCATGATGTAACTCTGCTCGAATTTGGCTGACAACGTGGCTCATAGATTGATCAGCGCAAGTTAATTGTAAATAACACCATGTTTTACCCTTATAGAAAATAGGTAAAATAACGCCTGTACGCTTGAGATGATTTTCTTTAGTATCAATCATGATTTTACCTTGGCTTGCATCAAAAAGTACTGTGCTATGCCAAGGTGTTTTAAATTGTCGCTCTGCAAATAAATATAATGAATACTTTTTTCCATTCATTGGATGCTCATGAATACTCAAACGAATCGAATCGGCAAACTTTTGTTTTAGAAAGTTATCTAGAGCTTTCCCTTGTATCATCATTCCTTTAGCAATTTCAGCTAAACGAAGACGACGCTCTTTGTAAGAAAGCGTTGACAATACATATTTTTGATCTTGACTCATGAATTTTTTCAAACCTAGATAGGTTTGATTCATTTTATTATTCCTAAGTTTTAACTCAGTGAAATTTTCAGCGTAGCCTGGCTCTGAAAACATATTACGTAATCCAGAAAAATACTCGGTATCACAAAGATGCTCAAACTCTTTAAAATCTTCAAAATTAATTATTTTTATTAAATCTTCAGCATGCATATTGACAAGCATTTCTTTTAGTCCATCAGAATACGCATAATGATGAGACAAATCAACGGCAATATAATCTGAGAATGTATGGTAGTCTGAAAAAATATATAAGACGACCCCCGGAGAATAAACCGCTTCAATATCACGAAGACACTGTAAAAAGCGTCTTAACACTAGATATTCACCCATATCAGGCTCATGGCTGATTACTTTATCTAAATTATTGGTTTTACATGGGAATGCAGGTAATAGTAATTTTATTTTTTTCTGTTCTCTTATCGAATCACGCAGTTGCTGTTTTAGTGTAGCAATCCCTTGATACGATGCATCACATTGCGCAATAATTTGGTCAAGTAAAATAAACGTGATTTTATCTATCTCTGTTTCTCGGTAAACATCAAGCATAACCAGCCCTTAATTATTTTTCATAATACTGAATAAACGATGACAATTTAGGTTATTGTCAACCCATAAAATGGAACCGCTCCCATAGGTGGGTTTTAATAATTTAATTATTATTAAATCGAAACCAAAGCATTCAAATTCTCTCTAATCGACTGTGTCATTATTTATGATGACAACGCAGTTTGACTAGATGACAAAAATAGAACCCAAAGTTACCAATAAGGGAACAGTAATGCTTAATGAATTAAAACGTATTGCCATATTTAATAAAGTGGTCGAATGTGGTTCCTTCACATTAGCGGGAGAGTCACTCGGCATGGGGAAATCCAAGGTCAGTGAACAAGTCACTCTATTAGAAAAAAAACTTAATGTGCGGCTACTTCATCGAACAACCAGAAAAATTAGTTTGACCACCGAGGGAAGTACTTTTTATCAATACAGCCGTGGCTTACTGAATATCGCCGATCAAGCGCTGGGGGCGGTGAATCATTTAGCGTCAGAGATATCAGGAACAATTCGTATTGGAACGACGATTGACGTTGGAACCTTTCTGATCAATCCATTATTAAATGAATTTTATCAACAGTATCCACATGTCAATTTTGATCTTTGCTTAGATGATGGTCTGCAAGATATGGTCGAATCTAACCTCGATTTAGTGATTAGAATTGGTGAGTTGACGTCATCGTCGATGGTAGGCCGAGTGATTGCTCCTTTTGAATTAGGTATTTACGCCAGCCAAGATTATCTCAATAGCGCCAAGCCGATCACTTGCCTAGACGATTTACAAGATCACGACTGGGTTTACCTATCTCGGCTAAATTTACCGAATAATATTCTTACATTAACTAACCATAATGGGCAGGAGCAGCAAATAAAATTACAACCTAAGCACACCAGTAATGCGCCGCTGGGTGTTATGGCAATGATTCAAAATGGATTAGGGATTGGCCCTATCGCTCATTTTTTAATTGATAAAATCCCCGGCCCATCGCTCATTCGGTTATTTCCTGATTTTTACCAAGTCAGCACAACGATGAATATTCTCTACCCAAGTCGCAAAAATATTCCGCCTCGTGTACGGTGCTTTATCGATTATTTGATAGCATCACTCAAAGTATGATGGAGAATAAACAACCCGACTATTTTTCCTCATACAATGAGTCGTCGGTAACATCACTGGCGTTTTAGATAGTCGATGAATGGCAAAGAAATAATAAAATCATTTGCGCCACCATCAACTGTCTTTTGGTGAGGACGATCATCGTCCTCACCGCTTAAAGCTCAGGTTGCACGAATAAACTATTCGATATTGTCTCGATACTGGTTGCTAACCACACATTCAAATCAAGCAAATTATGGATTGAATAAATGTAGCCATCTGGACGTATTAATAACGCTTGGTCAGTATACGGATTTTGACTTGTCCAATAAGGAGCATATTCTGCCCGAGAGCCAATTCGAATCACCTTAATAAACTCTGGCAAATTCAACTCATAATCGGTATCACTTGCGATCAATAATGTCCATTGACGATAATCCAGCAATGAATAAAGCCGAGCTTTTTGCGTTGGCGTATTGAATACAAAATCAAATATCCGTGTACCGACTAATCCTTGTTCACCATAACGAATGCCCATTCCGGTAATATTGCCCGAACGCTTCTCGACTATTTTCACGTAATCTTGCGCATGAGTATTCGTTGCAGAAAACTTGGTCGAGCGCACTAACTCACCCGAGCTGGCAATTACACTCTGGGCAACGGGTTGACGCTCCTCTTGATAGGTGGTTAACAGTGACTCATTCGTATGACCTTTTAGGACCATGTTCAGTTTCCAGATCAAATTAAACGCATCGGCTAATCCGGTATTCAAACCTTGCCCGCCATTGACAGAATGAACATGACAAGCATCTCCGGCTAAAAAGAGGCGATTTTCTATGTCATAACGCTCAGCAACGGACTCTTTGACCGCAAATTGAGAGAACCACACTCTCTTTTTAAACCTTAATTGATGTGGTGCCATAGCACGATTAATTTTTTCGATCACTTGCTCTACGGTAAAGTCATGCGTATCCATTCGGACATAAAAACGGTCGATGTCACCTTCACGAGGAATCCACGCGACATCCGAAGTCTCTGCTTGAAAGACGATAATTTCCGGGACTTTGGGGAAGTCACTGTCAATAACGCCATCAATCACAGCCCAAATAATTTCCGGACGTACTATCTGGAAAGGAATAGTGAACCTCTGGCGAACAAACGACTGAGCGCCATCGGCACCAATCACAAAACGCGACTCAATGATCTCGCCATTGGTTAGCTCGGTCAGACACTTTTCTGGATGAATAACAATATCCTTCACCGATGTTTGACGCCATACAGGGGCATTCAATGACGTGAGTTTATCGTCCAGTAGCTGCTCAAGATAAGACTGACCAAGCATCAAAAAATGCGGATGTAAGCAGCCTTCCAACGCTTCCCACCATGAAGATTGGCGGGAAATAAATTGCCCATCTGCCCATACGGAACTGGTATTACAAGGCTTACCCAGTCGATACAGCGGCTCAAACAGATCGACAATTTCTAATAATTGTAACGTTCTCGCATTAAGCGCATCAGCACGACCAACCTGTAATGGCTCTGACGATTTATCAATGATAACCGTACTCAATCCACATCGCTGCGCTAAGTAAGCGCTCATTAAACCAACCGGACCTGCACCAATAATAACAATATCAACTACTCTTGCGGACATTCGTACGACTCCAAACTAGGGTTATGGTAAGGCGGATTGCTTAAAACCTGCACACGACGAATATGCCGTGGGGTATGTGATGTGAAAGCCTCGCGGCCATGCAATAAAGAGAAGTTATCAGTAATAACAATGTCTCCTGACTGCCACTCATGTGCATAGAAGTTGCGTGGGTCATACAAAGCGCGGCGTAAACTTTGATGGCACGCCATCGCTTCACTATCTGAAATGCCCGATAACGTGACATCTGGGGGATTCAATAAATCACCATTGTCGACCACATGCGGTTCGTTATAACGAATGACCTCATAGCCTTTATATGGATGAGGCATCACGATGGGAGAAACCGTTTTACTGTGATAAAACTCCATTTTACGTTGATAGTGTCCCGTCACTTTCCGCCATAATGAGCGCTCCTGCTCCGAAGCATTGTCTAAGGCAAGCATGGTATGACAAAACGTTGTCCGCCCACCATTACCGGGTAAGGGAGCCTCGACACATTGGAAAATCTGATATTCCGGTACTTGCGGACGATACATCCCATCCCAATGCATCGGCATGTAACTGCTGTCGAAAATATGATCTTCGGGCTGCTCTTTTTGAATCAGCTCAAGTACTCGGCCAAACGGCCATATGCTCACTTCTCCCCATTGCTCACAATAATCAGCAAAATCTTCAGCCTGTTCAAAAACCGTAAAGCCCCGTAAGAGCACGAGCTGATGACGCTCAAACAGATGGCGTAAGCTCGATATATCAAGCTCAACAACATGGGTAGAAGAGTGTTGCGCTTCAACCATAACCCCAAAAGGGTCGAGTGACGTTATTTTATAAGGCATTTCAACGGTCTCCATACTGGGTTAGTCAATACTTCTCCGTCAGATTATTCGCCTTCTGTATCGTATTGACTAGACAGCCAAAATAGAACCCATCGTTACTGATCAAGGAACAATCGCCTGAATATGAACACACGATGCGATTGAGATAAACGACGAGGCCCAAACAACGACGGCTTCAATCAATCAAGTTAACCGCGTCTTTCATCGTTCTGAAATGAAGATGATTTGTTGAGAGCAAACACCAAGTCGCTACTGTATCTGCCTGACAAAAATGGTAGTTGACCGTCACTCTCGAATTGAGAACCTCAAGTAAAAAAGGAGAAAACTGAAATTGTAATGTCTTTTGTTTTTGATCCACAGTAATCAACTGTACACAGTCAAAATCTAAAACTTGTTTTACAAAAGGAAAAATCGCTTTATAAATCGACTCTTTCGCGGAAAAAACAAGGGTTAAGAACGATTGAAATTCGTCAAACTGTTCTGCGAAAACCATCTCACCCTCTGACAACACCTGATTGGTAATTTCTTTAGCAAATTGCGTAGTGATGACTTTCTCAATATCTATTCCAACTGAGATACATTCGTCGCTTTGAAATCCGACGGCTGAAACGGCATAGCCCAAACAATGGGAAATAGACCCAACTATCCCAGTCGGCCACATCGGTTGCCGATGTTCTCCGATTTTAATACTCACTACGCGAGAATCCATCAATTGATTCAGCCCACGTTGTGCACATACTCTACCGGCCAAGAACTCACATTTTCGCTTCAATACCGCTTGATTTAAGGTGTGAGGTAACTCGGTATACTCCATTAACATGGTATTGATGAAGTGATACGAATAATCCACGGTTAAGAAATGGATTTCTAAAAAACTAGGCAAGTTTGGAATAAACATGAGTATTTCTATCCAGCCAGCAAATGACAATGGTTAGTATTAATATTTATAATGTAATAAAAACAATGTTTTATATATACTAGGACGCATTTCCCCATTTTCCTACCTCTTCTGAATATTGACAAATTACCGTTAGTCTCACACTATACCTCAAACGCAATGATAATAGTTATCATTAACAAATGTGGGACAATAGAAAACCACAGATTAGCTCGATTTGGAAACGCCCATGCACTCTATAACTGACGTCATCAATGCTTCAACGTTCTCCCCTTTGCCCGATATTGGCGTATCGTTAACCAATACTTCCATGGATGAACGACTGTATCGCTTTGTTAAAAAACAAAGAGAGGAAATTAAGCGTATTATCTGTGGGGAGGATTCTCGTCTCTTAGTCATTATTGGCCCATGCTCGATCCATGATCCTAAAGCAGCTCTAGAATACGCGATGCGGCTCGCCAAAATTCAAGAAAAATATCGTGATAACTTAAAAATCGTGATGAGAACTTATTTTGAAAAGCCACGAACCCGCAGAGGATGGAAAGGATACATCGTTGATCCTAACTTGAACGGCCAATTTGATTTAGTTCAAGGCCTGTATCGCAGCAGAAAGCTGCTGAAATCGATACTTGAACTTGGGATCCCAACGGCTACAGAGTTTCTTGACACCAATATCGCACCTTACATCGCTGATTTGATCTGCTGGGGAGCAATTGGAGCAAGGACAACAGAATCACAACCACACCGCCAACTCGCCTCTGGATTAGATTGCCCAATCGGATTCAAAAATGGGACCGATGGCAATACCGCAATCTCTATTGATGCGATTCACGCAGCACAAGATAATCATGTACTGATTGTGTCCTCAGCTGATGGCACCCCAATGGCCGCACACACAGTAGGCAATAAACATTGTCACATTATTTTGCGTGGTGGCTTAACTCCCAATTATTCAAGCGAACATATAAAAAATACAGCTAAACACTTAGAGTCCAACAATCTTAGCCCTAGACTGATTGTTGACTGCAGTCACGGGAACAGCAGTAAAATTGCTAAAAATCAATTGAAAGTGGTGAAAGATATCGCTACCCAGCTCATTGATGGAGAACAAAATATAGCAGGGGTGATGTGTGAAAGTTTCTTAAAAGGTGGAAATCAAAGACTTGATCAGACTCTCGTTTATGGTAAATCGATAACCGATGAATGCCTAGACTGGGAAGACAGCACTGTTTTCCTAGACACACTTGCTCAGGCAGTAGAGTATTATCGTAAAGTACACTGTCTTCAATCAGAAATCGCTTAATAAAACAGGCTCTAAGAGCCTGTTTTATTTTGACTTTTTAACATTGTCGAATAATTAATTATCGAGCGTTGCGCCGCCATCTACTCGTAAGTCATGCATAGTAATTTGACGCGCAGAGTTTGACATGAGGAAAAGCACCGTATTCGCTATATCAGCAGGTTCAGCCATCCTTCCCAATGGAATACCTAGACGATATTGAGCAAGATTTCCTTCAATCACTTGTTGCTCACCGTAACTTTCATTCCAAAGCTGTGTCTGCATTTCTGTTCTCGTAGAACCTGGGCTGACTATATTGCAGCGAATACCGAATTCTGCCAACTCTAATGCACAGCACTTGACTAACAGATGCAAGGCAGATTTTGATGCTGCATATCCACCAATATTCATTCTTGGCGTATTAGCGGAATTTGAACCAATAACCACAATATTTCCCGACTTCCGTTGTTTCATTCCCTTGGCTACATTCTGAATAATGCTCATGGCAGCAAAAGTATTAACCTCAAACATTTTCCTAATTTCTTCAATAGGCATTGAAGAAACACTCCCGATGCTTAATATTCCCGCACAGCTGACTAAATGATCAAAACGATACTGACGACAAAGCTGCGCAACTTTCTGATCTAATTGACTATCAAGCAAATCTATCGCATAACAATCGAGCTGATCAGCATACTGTCGTTGCAGAGAGGCCAAATGTTCATCAAGCTTGTCAATGCATCGATCGGTTGCAACCACTCTATACCCTTCGATGAGCAGTCGTTCCAATACCGCATACCCAATACCTTGGCTTGATCCTGTTAGCAATACTGTTTGATTGTTCTGATTCAACCTAACATCTCCTCTTTTATATTAACCACCCACCAAACAAGATCGATTATCATTTGAAACTGATAATCGTTATCATGTATAATCTTACAATGTATTGCGTATGAAACAAATAGCAAATATTTGCCACCTTTGTGAATGAGGTCATTATGAAACGCGAAGTTGTCGGATTCTCCAGAATGGCTGAAGAACTGTTGAGCCAAGAACTAGAAACTGCCCCTTTTTTCTTTGCATCGCCACATAACTCAATGCTGGGTGTGGGTATTGAGCAACAACTCGATCAAGCTATTCCATTTTCTGAGCTAGCTCTTCGTGCTAACCAAATGCTCGAACAGGTGAAAAAATCAGAGAATGATAATCCTGTATTGTTTGCTATCGTACCGTTTGATGAAAAGACTCCAACTAAGTTTTTTATCCCTGAGAAGCTGTATGTCTCCAGTAGTGCACGAGAACGTAAAAATAATAAGGTTGGCGCAAACAAGGCGACGGTCATTTCTCCCCCTACAGGCAACGACTATAAACAGGGTGTCGCAACCTTGTTAAACCTGTTTAATACTACCGATCTTTCTAAAGTCGTACTGTCTCGATCAGTGCGAATAGCCACCGATCAAATCATTGATCAAACCGCATTACTACGAAACTTACTTGCCATTAATTCTCTCGGTTATACTTTTGCTGTCGATATTGGAAAAGAAACTAAGCTGATGGGGGCAAGCCCAGAATTGCTATTGGCGAAAAAAGGTGGGCATGTGGTTTCCAATCCACTCGCAGGCTCACGTCCAAAATCAATCAATGAATCCGATAACCAGATATCTCACACTTCTTTACTCGACACTCAGAAAGACTTAAATGAACATAGCTTTGTCGTGGAAGAAGTTGAAAAAGTACTCAGCGGCTACTGCCGTAATCTCTTTACCCCCATGGTGCCATCTGTGATCGAAACGGAAACGATGCTCCACCTCTCAACGAGATTAGAAGGCCAAGCTATTGATCCAGATATAAACTCACTTCAAATTGCGGCAGAACTTCATCCGACACCAGCGGTATGTGGCTTCCCAAGGCACTCGGCTTATCAAGCGATTAAACAGATTGAAAAGTTTGAACGTGGTTATTTCTGCGGGATGATTGGCTGGTGTGACGCGCGAGGCAATGGTGAGTGGGTTGTGACCATTCGTTGTGCTGAAGTTAGCCAACGAGAAATGTGTATTTTTGCTGGTGCTGGAATCGTCCACGAATCATCGCCACAAAGTGAACTTGAAGAAACAGGCGCAAAAATGAGTACCATTTTAAAAGCTGCTGGGATAAAGATTGACGAATTACTTACGGCATAAGGGCGTTCTATGATTTCTTCGACTTCAACACCATTAGACTTTACACCTTGGCCTACTGACTATGAGCAGTACTACCGTGAACAAGGATACTGGCAAGATCGTACACTATTTGATTGCTTATCGGTAACGACGGTCCAATCACCGGACGCCATCGCCTTAGTATGTCAGGATCAGCAATATACTTATCAACAGCTTCAAAATAATATTGCCCAACTCTCAAAAGGCTTTTCTGCTCTGGGCCTCAGTGCTGGTGATAACGTTGTATTACAGATGATCAATGAAGCTGAATTTTTCTTCTGCTTTTTTGCTCTCACCATGAAAGGGATCAAGCCCATTCTTGCATTACCAGCACATCGTTATAACGAATTGAGCTATTTCTGCCAGCACGCTGAAGCAAAGGCTTATATTTTTTCTGATCAAATCGCAAATGTTGATACACAAAAACAAGCCCTATTGTTACTTGAAACTTGTCCATCACTAAAATTCGCTATTACATCAGGTAAAAGCACTTATAGCGATATTCAATCGCTCAATACTCTTTACTTGGATGCCTGTTACCAACAAAACAGTAAAGCAGAAGATGTCGCTTTTTATCAGTTGTCAGGCGGAACAACCGGCACACCAAAATTGATACCGAGAACCCATAATGACTATGTCTATAGTGTAATAGGCAGCATCGAGATTTGTCAGTTTAACTCAAGTACCAAATACTTATGCGTACTACCTGTTGCGCATAATTTCCCACTGAGCTCGCCTGGCTCATTAGGGGTACTGTTTTCCGGCGGCTGCGTGATACTCAGTCAAGATTCATCGCCTAAAGCCGCATTTGACTTAATAGAACGCCACAAAGTGACGGTATCAGCGCTCGTTCCTCCTTTAGCCTTACTATGGATGCAATACGCACCTTCAGCTAACGAGGACATTTCTAGTTTAAAGCTAGTGCAAGTCGGTGGTGCTAAATTCAGTCAAAGTGCAGCACAACAGTTACCAGAAAAACTAGGTTGTCAATTACAGCAAGTATTCGGTATGGCAGAAGGCCTCGTCAATTATACGCGTTTGGATGACCCCATCGACGTTATTGTTTCAACCCAAGGGCGGCCTATTTCCCCCGATGACGAAATACTGGTGCTCAATGAAGACGGTAAGCCGGTCCCCCCTGGTCAGGAAGGTCAACTCCTGACCCGAGGTCCATATACCATTCGCGGTTACTACCGAGCACAAGAACATAACCAACGCGCTTTCAATCATCAAGGGTTCTATTCTACTGGCGATTTAGTCAAGATGACTCCAGAGGGTAATATCATTGTTACTGGACGCGATAAAGATCAGATCAACCGTGGTGGAGAAAAGATTGCAGCAGAAGAAGTCGAAAATCTATTATTACAGCATCCAGATGTACATGATGTGGCACTAATTGCCGTTCAAGACGAATTTCTAGGAGAGCGTAGCTGCGCGATTATTGTTTTAAATCAAGAAAAAGCACTTAAACCAATCATGCTCAAACGTTTTCTGCATGCCAAAGGGCTAGCTGAATACAAAATTCCTGATCAAATCCGATTTATCGATAAATTACCCAAAACACCTGTCGGTAAAATTAACAAAAAGCAACTGAGAGAACAATTCTCAACAAACTAAAGAAACACTAAAAAACCGATTTCGGATGAAATCGGTTTTTTATAATAATGGTACTGCTAAGCTATTTCGTAATTCTTAGCTTTTTCAATCGTTTGCCACCATTCTCTCAATGTCACTTTCTTAATAATTTCAGAGAAGGCGATATTGGCACCTTGATTTCGCCAACCTTCGAATAATCTCATGGCACGAATCGAGTCCAAACCAATCAGCATCAAATTTTCATCAACGTCTACATCTTCTATATCGAGATCTAACATTTCTGCGATATCTTTTTGCATCACTTCTAGACTGAGCGGTGCCACGAATTGAATACTGTGATGAATTTCTTCAATCACGCGTTGCGTAGACTTCACACTACCAGCTCGGCCAGTAATGTACGCAAGCATCTGCTGGTGCTCTGCCAATGAAAAATCGGCTACGGCATCACCGACCACAAAAGGCTTAATATCTAGCATAAATGCATCAAGAGCCGTTGAAAGAATACCAATATGAGCGTAAACACCCACGATAATCAGTTGATCGCGACCCGTTTCATTCATCCACTCTAGCAATGGCGTTTTCTTAAAAGCGCTATAACGCCACTTAGTGTAAGTAATATCCTCTTCTTTCGGCGCGACATCTGAAATAATTTCTGTATCTTGGGTCAATCCTGTCCCCCAAAAATCTGTTAATAATGCGCGCTCTTCTGGATCTTGATTCGCTGGCTGAGCCGTGTATACCACGGGAATATTAGCCAAACCGGCGGCTTGTTTTATTAACTGAATATTCTTTATCAACTCAGGGATAGGGGCCTCTGCCCTATCAAAGAAATTAATAAAGTAATTCTGCATATCGTGCACCAATAGCACGGCTTTCTTGGCATCTAGCTGCCAGTTTACCTTGTTGGCTGGAAACGAATCACTTGAGGGTATGTGGTACGCTGCTATCTTAGGAATGGCCATTGTTACTATCCTTGTGGAGAAAAGTTGCTGACTTACTGACGTTCAACATACATAGGCATATGAACAAAGTCGTTCTAATTTGTGTTGCACCGCAAAGCAAATGCTAACAATTATCATTAGCGAGATAATAGACAACCATTCCATTTAAATCAATTGATAATGATAGTGATTCGCAATACATTATCGGCTATTCCCCCAAACAACCTGACGTGACCGCGAGACGGTCAATCAGTACCGATGAACATTGATAACGATGTGACGAGAACGAACATACCCAACAAGGGGAGAATATAACGGTGTTACTGCTAGACCCTATTAAAGAAAACCCTACGCACAATAACCATTGGAGATCCTTATGCGTCGCTTATCATTTCTCATATTCGGAATTATTGTTACCCTTGGCATAATAGGATGTAACGACAACACAGAAACCCATTTATCTCCCAGAGACCTAACCATTTCCCAGGGCTGGCCTAAAACGATTTCGAGTAGTTATGGTGAAGTTGTCCTTAGCGAACCACCAAAACGAATCGTTTCTACCAGCGTCTCGATAACAGGAACCTTGCTGGCTATTGATGCTCCACTGATTGCTTCAGGAGGTACTGGCCCAAACACTCTCGTAGCCGATGAAAATGGTTTTTTTCATCAGTGGAGCCAAGTTGCTTACGATCGTAGTATTAAATCTTTGTATCAAGGCGCGGCGAATGCAGAGGCGATCGCCAAAGAGCAGCCTGATTTGATTATCGTTGCCGCAACAGGCGGAGACTCAGCGGTGAAACTCTACCAACAATTCTCAGTCATCGCCCCCACTCTTGTCGTCAATTATGATGATAAGAGTTGGCAAGAACTGGCACGATTATTAGCTTCTATCACCGACAGAGAACAACAAGCTGAAGCCGCGATCAGAAGGTTTGATGCCAAACTTACGGCATTGAGAGATAAAATATCACTACCACCTCAACCTGTCTCAGCGATGGTGTACTATGGCGATGATCGCGGCGGAAACTTCTGGACAGAAAGCTCAGCTCAGGGACAAATTCTAAACGCGTTAGGGTTTATCATAAGCCCGCTTCCAGATAGGCTTAAAAACAACCATCAAATGGGAAAACGCAAAGATATTGTTCCGGTCAACGGAGAACACTTTGCTGATGCCATTACTGGCCGCTCTATTTTGTTATTTTCCGCCGATGACACCGCTATCGAACGAGTAAAAAACAACAAATTCATCACCTACTTACCCGTGATCAAACAAGGAAATATTTTTCCAATGGGCAATGATTCTTTCCGGCTCGACTACTATAGCTCGATGAATTTACTGACCACTCTAGAATCTACATTTACTCCCAGCGACTTAGAGATGCCAGTAGGCGGTAAGTGAGTTTATCGCCAATCGCATAGACAGACGATGTGATTGACGTAAACGAACGCAGCCAACACCACTGAACCTCCAAGCCAAAAGAGGACATGCCCTGATATCGCCTCGAATAAGGCGGTATCCGTTAACTTGATGCCACTTGTGAGCAATCCGTTAATTTTTCTGGAGGCGCTAAGGCAGGATCAAATAATGTTGCTTGGCGTAGCGAACGAAATGCAATCACCATCAATATACCAATTCCAGTCGCCCCTAATCCAAAACTCAAAATTGACATCGCCGGAGCCATAATTTTACCCAGTGCTCCTAGTCCTAACGCACCGACAGAGTCACCACTGACATTTTGTGCCGTCCATAAACTACTAACCCGTCCCAACAAGTGATCAGGCGTATGGCCCTGTACTATTGAATATTGGATCAGAGACGCCACAGAACCTAAATAGCCATAGACCACCAACACCGCGAGAAACAACCAGAAGTTGCCAGCTAATCCCATCAAGACTATCGATAAAAAGGTACCCATTGTCGAATAAACCATGACCATGCCTGGCTTAGGTGACATTTTCACCCATCCAGAAGTTAACGCCCCTATCATTGCACCGAGGGGAATGGCTGAATACATTAAACCGACATTCGTAGCATTACCGGTAAACGTCTCTAAAGCCAAAACTGGAAACATGACTCTAACCGCCGTTGCTAACGTTTCTAACGTACCAAACACCACAACACAGCCAACAACTTTGTTGGAAAATAAAAACCTCACCCCCTCATACAACGAAAGTAATGGATTCTCCGGTGTCTGATGAGTCGCTTTCATTTTAGGCAATTTAAACAAAGGGATTAGGGTACCTAATGTGCCAATAGAGGCGGCTAAGTAGTTCCAACTCACATCACCAAACGAAATGATAAGCCCCCCGATCGCTGGAGAAAGAACCATCCCAATTCGCACAGTTAACATACTCAAAGCCGCCGCGGCGGGTAGGTTTTCTCGACCGACAATCACCGGTAGAGAAGCCATCAAAGCCGTCATACCCATCGCACCAAAAAAACCATCCCACACAGAAAGTATATAAAGCGCAGCCAATGATGAATTAGCCAATAAACTGTTCAGCGCTAATGCACCAAAACCGATTCCGCAGGTCGCGCGGGCAATCAAAATCAATTTTCTTCGGTCGTATTTATCTGCCAGCACACCACCAATGAGTAGTCCGACAAACATACCTATACCATCTAAGGCCATAATTAGACCGACTTGCAGGGTTGACCCCGTCATTTGATGGATCTGGATTGGAACAGCAACGGTCATCATCCCTAAAGCAAGAACTGACATCATTCGAGCAATGAATACCATTCTAAAATGGGGGTTTTCTTTGAGCAGGCTAAAATCTAATAGTAATTGGGAGGTTTTCATATTTTTACGTCGAAAGTTGAGGAAACAAAAAGTAGCTATGAGCTATAAAAGCTTAAAACTTGAACATTCTAACCACTAGAATATAATAACGCCAATGATAATAATTATTATTGGTATTTATGATGAGTGTGTTTCCACAATTGAGTGCGTACCAACAGGGTCTCAAAACATCTGTACTGAGTACTCTGTTTTCTAACCGACTATCGAGTCAATTGAGTAAGTTCATTTCTCTTACCGTTGCCCTGTTTATTGTCTGTATAGCGAGTTTATTTATTGGGGCAAAAAGCATCCCCCCCAGTGTTGTCATTGATGTATTGTTATCCCAAACCATCTCTACTGACAGCCTTATTATTATAGAAAGCCGCCTACCTAGAACATTGACCGGCTTATTCGTCGGATCGGCTTTGGCTGTCGCTGGCTGCTTGATTCAATCCATCACCCGCAATCCTCTTGCTGACCCTGGGATTCTTGGGGTCAACTCAGGGGCAAGTTTCTTTGTTTTAGTTGGCGTGGTCGTATTAGGCAATCAAAGTATGTCAGAACATCTTTGGTTAGCGTTCTTAGGGGCAATGATCACGAGTATTTTTGTGTATTTAATCGGAACATACAAAGAAGCCAAAGTTAACCCTCTTAAGATGACGTTAGCCGGGGTGGCTATCGGGGCTCTGCTTGCGGGCGTTTCTTCTTCAATCACTCTGGTCAATCCCATCGCGTTCGACGAAATGCGCTTTTGGGACGCGGGCTCATTAGATATCCGAGATCTTTCACTCGTCTCAATGGCTATTTTGCCTATCCTAGTTGGCATCATCGCAGCGATAATCATCGCCCCAGCTTTAGATAATATTTCTCTCGGTGAAGACATTGCACAAACACTAGGAACAAACGTCAAGTTCGTACAACTTACCGCGTTATTTGCTATTGCGTTACTGTGTGGAAGCTCGACAGCGATCGCAGGCCCGATCGGCTTTATTGGCCTCATGATCCCGCACATCGCTCGTCGTTTGTCAGGCCCCCATCAGTTATGGTTGACCCTATATTCGATCGTACTCGGACCTTTGCTGATCATCAGTGCCGATATTATTGGCCGAATTATTGCCCCCAATGAAATTCGTGTTTCTATTATGACCGCTTTTGTAGGGGCCCCTGTTTTGATTTATTTGGCTCGTAAAGTCACCACTTTTGGTAAACAATAATGCAACCATCCAATACTATTTTGCTAGGTAGCCAAAATGGCTGGCTGAATATCCTTATCTCAAAACGCTCGCTCAAATGGTCTTTAGTTTTATTCTGCTTCACCATCATCGTCGCAGCTTTTGCGCTCTCAACTGGGCAGTTACAGACCTCCTTTACTGAGCTGTCACAAGTACTTCTTGGCAAAGGGGAAAAGTTTCTTACTGCCGTCATCCTTGAATGGCGACTACCGCGTCTCACCTCCGGACTCATCTTTGGTGCCGCTCTCGGAGTGAGTGGTGCTTTGTTTCAATCCTTAATCCGTAATCCATTAGGCAGTCCAGATATTATTGGATTCAATACTGGTGCTTATACTGGTGCACTTGTTGTCATTATTCTGATTGGAGGCAGTTATTTCCAGATAGCTTTAGGTGCGATTATCGGCGGTATTGTCTGCTCAGGTGTGGTTTATTTACTGGCCTTTAAGCACGGTATCGAAGGTTTTCGTCTTATCATCATCGGTATTGGTATCAGTGCAATGTTAAGCGCTTTGAATACTTGGATGATGGTTTCAAGCAGCCTAGAAACTGCGATGACCGCCGCCCTGTGGGGAGCAGGCTCTCTTAACGGGTTGAGTTGGAAGCAAATTATCCCTTCATTATCATTTATATTAGTGGCTTTGATCGCAGCAGCCATGCTGACACGAAAAATGAACATTCTAGAAATGGGTGATGACAGTGCAAAGATTCTGGGGATCAGTAGCGAAAAAACACGCCAACTCGCCCTATTATTCGGTGTCATTTTAACTGCAGCAGTAACCGCCACGACTGGCCCTATCTCTTTCATTTCTCTTGTTGCGCCACAATTGGTGAAAAAGTTGATGAAGGAAGGGGGAGTCGCCCTCATTCCGTCTGCATTAATGGGGGCAATGCTGCTTACTTTATCAGACTTTATCGCTGCTAATTTATTTGCCCCTAATCAATTGCCTGTCGGAGTTGTCACCATCAGTATTGGTGGTTGCTATCTGATATATCTTTTAATTCAACAATCCGGAAGCTGATGTTTTGGTAAATACACTACAATCCACACTTGAAGAGAGCCGTTTGCAAGCCAAAAATATCACGCTCGCTTATCAAGATACTCAGATCACTCATGGGCTATCGCTTGACATACCAGATAAGCAATTTACCGTTATCCTTGGACCCAATGGCTGTGGTAAATCGACTTTACTGCGCGGGCTAAGTAAACTGCTCTCCCCCAGTGAAGGAAAAATTTGCTTCGATGGTAAGAACCTCGAACGATATCCACGAAAAGAATTAGCCAAAATACTCAGTTTGCTCCCTCAATCTGCCATCGCACCAACAGGTATCACTGTGCATGAACTGGTCGCAAGAGGACGCTTTCCCCATCAATCTTTTCTACGTCGCTGGACATTAGAGGATGAAAAAGCCGTCAAGGATGCCATTCAAGCGACCAATATAGAGGGATTACTGCAGCAAACGGTTGACTCTCTATCCGGCGGACAACGTCAACGTGTATGGGTAGCGATGGCTTTAGCACAGCAAACGCCCTACTTGTTATTGGATGAACCCACAACATACCTAGATATCGCCCATCAAATCGAGTTACTCAACCTGTTTAGAAAGCTAAATCGAGAAGAGAATCGCACCGTCGTTGCCGTACTGCATGACCTGAATCATTCTTGTCGCTACGCAGACCACTTGATTGTGATGAAGTCAGGCGCGATTATCGCCCAAGGCAGCCCAAAAGAAATCATTAGTGAAGCATTGATCCACCACGTCTATGGGTTACACAGCATTATTATTGATGACCCTCTAAGCCATACTCCCTTGATCATACCCAAGTCTTGATAACGAAAAAAACCGGCGTATGCCGGTTTTTCCTTATGCTTTGAGCGTCTTTTTCTCGGATAACAGTTGGTTAAGTTGCTCACCGATTTTTCCAACATGTTCGGATGTAATAATGTCTTCATGAGAGCAATCAAAGTAATACTTTTCTAGCCCTGTTATGAATGGCTGCCAGTGCTGATCAATATCATAGCCTTGGGGTAGCGTTCTTTGAGCGACAAATAACTCCACTCTCCCCTGATACTTTAATGATTGAGCCCCAGACAGCAACCGAACCGCATCCTCATAGTTGGCGGTGATGTCCTCAAACATCTTGGCTCTTTGCTGATCAAGTTCATCATCTGTTACATCATTGGTGGTAAGAAATCGCTCTTTCTCTCGTTGGATTTCATCCTGCACCTCTTCATTCATTGGCCCTTCCCAATCCTGCCCTTCGGGTGGATAAGTATCGAAAAGACAAAGAAAGGCCACCTCTTCACCTTGCTGCTGAAGCTGAGCAGCTAAGCTATGTGCCACATTGCCGCCAAATGAATAGCCCAATAGATGATAGGGTCCATGAGGCTGTATCGCCTTTAGGGCTTTCAGGTAAATATCACAAGCTTCTTGCATGTCTGCTCCCACCGCCATGGCCCCAGAAGGGCGTGGAGATTGGAGACCAACAATAGGATAATGTCCTTGTAAATACTTCGGTAATCCTGTGTATTGCCAAGCAAAACCCGATGCTGAGTTGATGCAAAATAAAGCAGGCCCATGACCTGCACGGATAGGAAGTGCGTCTCCAAACCCTGCCAAGGTTGGATCATTACGAGCCTTATCATCAAGCAGTAATAACGCCAGTTTTTCCACCGTAGAATTGACCATGATTTGACCGACAGTAACTGGGACATTTAAGACTCGTCGAATGTCTGCTGCTAGCTTCATAGCCATTAAAGAGTGGCCGCCTAACGAGAAAAAATCATCTTCAGCAGACAGCGAGTCAATGCCTAACACATCAGCAAAAATACCTACTAGTTGGGTTTCTAAGCCAGGACGCGCTTTACGGCCTTCCCCTATCAGTATATCGCTAGGTAAAGGCAGCGCCTTACGATCTAACTTACCATTAGCGCTGAGAGGAAATGCCTCCATGATAATGATTGCGATGGGCACCATATGAGCAGGAAGGTAATCTGCCAAAGCAGCTTTAAGCGCTTCACCCTCGATATGGACATCTTCATTGAGAATCACGTAACCAACCAATTGACGCTCATCGGCTCCTGCCATACTTTTTTCTAAGCCGAAGAATTTGGCACAGACCAAGGCTTGCTTAACACTTGGCAAAGACTGAAGGGCGACTTCGATCTCACCGAGTTCAATTCGCTGACCTCGGATTTTTAGCTGCTCATCACTTCTTCCCAAATATTCTATTTTCCCTGACGGTAACCAACGGACGATATCCCCCGTCCGATACATGCGCTCTCCATGAGTAAACGGATTGGCTATAAATCTATCGGCGGTAAGTGAATGTCGATTAAGATAACCAATCGCCAGTTGTTCTCCAGCAAGATACAACTCACCAGGAACACCGAGAGGTGTTTCTCGCAGAAAGCTATCTAAGACATACAACTGCGTATTCCAAACTGGCAAGCCAATCGGTACGCTATTGCCAAAACTCTCGTCCAGTGATTCACCAAACGCTGGACAATAGGTCACATCAACAGCGGCTTCCGTCGGGCCGTACAGATTATGTAACGGTGCGTTAATCCACTTGGCATAGGCCGTCGATAAATCCTTAGATAACGCCTCACCCGAACAAAATACGCGCTGTAAACTTGGGGCGACGTTGCGATCTTTATCCGAGTTCGCTGCTACCGACGCGATAAACGCAGCAAGCATTGAAGGAACAAAGTGCATCGTCGTGACTTGATAATCTTCAATAATCGACATAAGCCATTCTGGATCTTTATGCGATTCTGGTGGAGCCATAACTAAGGTTGCCCCCTGAATCAATGGCCAGAAGAATTCCCATACGGAAACATCGAAGCTACAAGGTGTTTTCTGTAGTACAACGTCTTTGTGATTGAGTTGATATTCGTGCTGCATCCATTGCAAACGGTTAATGATCGCTTGATGAGAAACCAGCACTCCTTTTGGATTACCTGTAGAACCTGAGGTATAAATAATGTACGCGCCATGTTCTGGGCGTAATGCTTGCTGTCTCGTTACATCGCTATATGGTGTGGCTTGTGGTAGTTCATCTAAGATAAAAAGCTCACCAAGATCGCTAAAACGCTCGCTATAATCAGAGGTGGTGATGATCAGTTTCGGCTTAGCATCGCTGATCATATAAGCCAATCTATCATCGGGGTAACTGACATCTAACGGAAGATAAGCGGCTCCAGATTCGATTATACTGTTAAGAGCAAGACTGAGTTTAACGCTTCTTGGTAGCGCAACGGCAACGATATCACCGATATTAATACCCTGATTAACCAATAAGTTAGTGATAGCAATGACGTGTTCACGCATCTCTCGATAGCTGAAACTATATTCATTATCGACCAAGGCAACATGATCCGGTGTGCGCTCTGCCTGCTCGGTCATGAGCATGCCTAATGTACTATGACGAACTTCAGTTTCCGTCCGGTTAATACGCTGCTGAAGGACGGTTTCTTCCTCTAACCGTAAATCCAGTTGTGACAAGGGAATATCGGGCTCATCAATAATGGTTTGTAGTACTCTCTCAAAACGCTGCATGACTTGCTGTGCAATACCAATAGTGTCACGATACTCAAATAGAATATGGATTTGCTCACCAGGGAGAACCAAGATAGTCAATGGGTAGTGGGTATAGCCTCGGTTGTGAATGTGGGTAAGTTTCGCTCCCTGATAATCTCGTTGGTACCAATCAGAATGATCAGGGTAATTTTCCACCACTAATAAGGTATCAAATAATGTTTCGCCCCCCGCCAACTGCTGGAGTTCACTCAAACCCAGTTCATCATGCTCAAGAAGCTGAATTTGAGTGTTCTGATGAGCTTGTAATTGTTGCAACAAGCTCTGTTTAGGATTCAGTTTCATACGCACGGGAATTGTATTGCTGAACAAACCAATGTGCTCATCAATGCCCTTTATATGCCCAAATCGACCAGAGATTGGCGTACCAAATACGATATCTTCTCGACCTGTCATGCTCCCCAAAATACATGACCAAATCCCTTGTACCAATGAATTGATCGTCAAACCATAACGACTTAAGCATTGGGTTAATTGCTGGGTTTGCTCTGCACAAATGATCAACTCACCCTCTTTTACACTATCCTCAACGGGGATATCTTCGAAGGCAATCGTTGGTGTCACGTCCTTCAGTACCTGTTGCCAAAGTGCTTGAGCGGGGGCTTTATCCCGCAGTTTAAGTTGATTGACGACATCTGCATATTGAGAGGATATCTGTGGCAGACTTTGATTGTCTTGGCCATAGGCGGTAAGGAAATCAGCCAATAAAATAGGGGTTGACCAACCATCAACAACGAGGTGATGAGCAGAAATAAATAAAGAGCTGTGATCGTTACCATGATGGATTAACGTCGCACCCAGTAATGATTCATTGGGGTTATTGAGATCAAATTGACGAACGAGTTCTTTCTTTTCCACTTTCTCAAGATACGCCTGTTGATATTGACGACTCTCTTTACGAATATCGATACACTTCAATGGCCAATAAGCCATCGCTTGAGGAAGCAATTGAACGGTTCTTCCTAAAATCGAACTGTCGAATTTAGTCAGTAATTGCCGATGACGCATGATCACGGCATTCAGCGCTTGCTGAACTCGCTGCGGTACTATTGTACCGTTGAAGCTTAATCGGGTCGTTGAGTTGTAGTTACTTTTCTCATCTCCCAGTTGTGATTGAAACAATAAGCCCTCTTGCAGCGGTAAAGCGGGAAGAATATCGCTAAATGGGCCAAAGCGATGGGCTAACCTTTCTGCATCGTTGAGTGAGACATCATCTTCAGTAAATTCAGCTGGAACCCGAAGGATCGCTTGTGGCTCTTGTTGCGCACTAAACCAATCCAAAATCGCTTCAAGTTGCTGAGTTATATGGTCGCCAATAACGCGAATCTCATCATGACTGAATTGCGCTTCATCCCAAGTCCAATTAAGAGCAAATTTGGCCTCTTGGTCACTCTCATCGACAAAAACATTGAGTTCTAACGGATGTAACAGAGCGTTATCGCTATTTAAAGAGACCGCTAATGTATCGGCAAACTTACCCTGTCGACGAATGGGAGTCCAGTTACCCTGTTCCTGCTCAAAACGTCCTAAGTAATTAAACAATAACGATGCTTGATTACGCTTAGATAATTCTGCAATCTCATCACGATATACGTTATCTAAATATCTCAAAGACATATAACCTAAGCCTTTATCCTTGATGCACCGCTTAGATTGTTTTACCTGTTTGAGTAACTCGACAAGGTCGCCGTCTTTAGGTAGAACAACGACGAGTGGAAATTCAGTAGTAAACCAGCCTATGGTTTGCGTAAGGTTCAGTGCAGCATCAAACTCTTCACGACCATGAGATTCTAAATTCAGCTTAATCGCTTCTTTTTGATAACACTTACCTAGTGCAGATGTCACCGCTGCAATCAATATCTCATCAATGTCGAGCACTCGGGATTCTTGGCAATAGCGAATAACATTTTGTGTTAGCTCTGTCGGTAACAATGCCCGATGATGAATAATACGACCCTTTGCCGTTGACGGTTTTAACGGCTCAATAAAGCAAGACTCCTGCTCAATCCAACCTTTCGCTTGCTTCATCAACTGTGGTAAGTGTTGGTAGAGCGCTTGCGACCAAGTATTCAGTCCAGTAACCTCAAAGTTAAGCTCAGGCTTGCTTCCATTGACTTGCGCGCGAACTAACATTTTTAACTGCGGCAATAAAATTCGCCAAGAAACCCCATCAATGATCAAGTGATGGGCAAGGATCATTAATCCACTTCGTCCTGCTCTATCAACAACATGGATCAGTTGGAGCATATTTCTGTTTGGCGCTAACATTTGACCAAATTGTTCAAACATTTCATCAAGATCAACGTATTCCAGATCTTCAACTCGACTCGTTGTTAACCAAGAATCGGTATTTACCTTCTCCACTGGCTCAATACGGTAACCTTGATTTCGTTTCATCAAGCGACAGGCAGAATAGTTAGCGACCAATTGTTTCAATCCAGCTTGAAGATGGACTAGCATCACATCGGGTTCAATCTCGACAAACACACCTTGAACATAACTCGTGTTTTCAGCAAAGGTTTCTTCAAACCAGCGCCACATTGGTAGAGGCTGAATTTCCCCATCCTGATTGAGTTTTCCTTGACGACCAATACTAAGCGGTTTCATCAACGTTGCCATCACGCCTAACTGACGTGCCACAAATACTTCTTTAGGACGGAGCTCATAACCCACTTTCCGTAATAATGTTCCTAGGCCCATCGCAGAAATACTATCTCCTCCGAGAGCAAAGAAATCGTCCGACGTTCCAACCTTTGCTATTCCCAGTAGTTCAGCAATCGCATCGCATAAGACTTGCTCTTCATGGGTAGTCGGAGCCACGCTCCCATGGCTAGACATAATCACAGGTTTAGGTAGTGACTTTCGGTCAATTTTACCGTTCACATTAAGAGGAAATTTATCGATGATAACTAAGGCGGCAGGCACCATGTATTCTGGCGCAGAGGCGGAAATATGGGCCAATAAAAGAGATTCATTCAGCTCAGACCGATCCGGATTGACCAATGTACAATACGCAATCAGTCGGTGAGACTCTCCATAACGTTCTGCAACCACCACGCTTGTTTCAACGCCATCAATAGCACTGATTATGCTTTCCACGTCAGCAAGCTCGATACGGAAACCACGAATTTTGACCTGATCGTCACTACGGCCAACAAAGTCCAACTGACCATTATCACGCCATTTCACTAAATCACCGGTTCTATACATGATTTGACCATGTACAAAGGGATTAGCGATGAACCGTTCTGCTGTCATTCCTGCTTGATTTAAATACCCTTTTGCCAACCCCGCCCCAGCAAGATACAACTCACCAACCACACCAACAGCAACCGCATTTAATTGCTTGTCTAACACATAAGCTTGAGCGTTGAGTATTGGGCGACCAATAACGGGGGTGTCATCGACATTGAGTGATGCACTCACGGCATCAACGGTAAACTCGGTGGGACCGTAGAAGTTTTCCACCAACAATTGCGGATAAGCTTTCACTCTCGACCAGAGTTTCTCTGGCACAGCTTCACTCCCGATTAACACTAGTGAAGGGATATGCTCAGCTTCCATCAATTGGTTATCAAGCATTTGACCCAATAATAGAGGGGGAAGATCTAATGCATCAATATGATCTTTTTTGACTTTTTCAGTTAATTCATAGGCATCTTTGCGTTGTTCATCATCATACAGATACAGTGAATGACCACAGAGCATCCAGAACACTTGCTCCCAAGAGGCATCAAATGAGAATGATGTCGTATGCGCAGCTCTCACTTGCACATCATTCTCAGCACATTGATATTTCTCTGCAAGACATCGAATGGTACGAGCAAAAATGGAATGCTGATGTGAATGTAATAAGTTTAGCAACGCACCATGAGTGTTCATCACCCCTTTCGGTTTACCCGTCGAGCCAGAGGTAAATACAATATAAGCGACATCTGAAGGATCAATATCAACCTTGACACGCTCAGTAACAGCTAGGCTGTCCAAATCAGTCAAAGAGATACAACGGGTAAGGTGATTCCACGGCAAGAGCTCAGGGTTTTCCACCATCACTCCCCATGGCTGGGCTTGTTCTAAAATGGTTTCGATACGTTCCTGGGGATACGCTAAATCAATAGGAAGGTAGACTGCCCCTACTCGTAGGATAGCCAACATAGTGATAATCGTGTCAGCATTACGAGGAATGGCGACACCAATGATATCACCTTTGCGAGCGCCCAATCCCTTGATCTGCTGGGCTTTATTTTCGACAGCTCTGTCTAGCTGAATAAAGCTCCAACTCTGCTGAGCAAATTTTAGTGCCTCGACATTAGGTTTCAATTTAACCTGCTGATCAAATACGGCTAACACTGTCTGAACTTGAGGTTTTTCATTCAACGTCTTTCCTGTAGACCATCGAGCAATATTCGTTCGTTCATTCGCCGGTATAATATCCAGTGTATGCAAAGCGGTATCTGGATTACGGGCTATCTGTTCGACCATATAAGCGAAACGATGCGCATGCAATGCCAGTGACTGTTGAGAGTACTTCGCAGCATTCCCGGTCAACGTTAAGCTCAGTTGGTTATTATTTAGCTGAGGAGAAAACTCAATATCATCAATGGGGCCGGCTGAAAGGATGTGCGTCCGGCCTTTTATTCCTGCCAAATGTATGTCTTCTTCAAAAGGTTTGTAATTAAGAATTGGTCCATACAAAACTTGCCCAACTTTCCCTAAATCTCGTTGAATTTGTTCGGCATCGTACATTTGATAACAACGAGCTTGGCGGATAACTTTATTCATCGACCTAGCAACATCAAACAGTGACATTGTAGGATCGACGTTTACTGTCAACGGCAGAATATTGACGACGGCCCCTGATGAGCTCGCAGCGCAGCTACCCATTCGACGCATAAATGGGAAGCCCACACCAATATGTTGCTCTCCAGAGACTAAGTGTAGGTAAGCAAATACCAATGCCATCGCAAGCTCTGAAGGTAGAATTTTATTACCTCCGCGATTAAGCCAATCGCCACCCTCCAATTCAATGTTGAATTTCTCAACGATATTCGCCGAGCTTTGTCTACCTCCGGTCACTAAACTGAGAGCTTCCGGTAATTGACGTGCCTGTTGTTGCCAAAAATGACGAGCCGCTTGATATTGTTCAGATTGATGAAAGTGCTGATGCTCATCGATAACCGCTTTGAAAGGAGTAAATGGGGTTGGCCCAGCGGTCCCCGCAACTAACCGATTATACTCGCTAACAATATAATCAGTGATGGCGTTAATGCTAAATCCATCAACATCAATATGATGATAACGTTGATACCATAGCCACTTGGTTTTGCTGTTATCACCCACATGAATTAAGCAATGTCGATACCTTGGTTTTGCCTCTTGTAAATTGATCGGAGTAGCGAGATCCTCTTTCATCCATTCAAGAGCCGATTCATCAACAGAAGCCGCTTGAGAGAAATCCATAATCTCCAAAACGTTTTGAGCTTGCTTAGGCTCGATAATCCCCTGCTTAATTTCCCCATCAATATCGAAATAGTGAAAATGCAGTGAATCAGCGGCAAAAATACCGCTATTAACAGCTTGGCTAAAGCATTCTAAATCAATATCTCCATCAAGCTCGATGTAATGGGCTACGTTAAATTCTTCGGGTCTTAACATCAGTTGCTGCCCAAACCAAATACCCTGCTGAGTACCAATAAGAGGATACCGTTCTTCTGGTACTTGATGTTCTTTCATTCATCCATTCCTTAAAATGATAATCACTTGTCTTTTTTAGTGATTTTTTACTGTACTGAAGAGCGGTTTATACTCGGATGTCATGCCAGTTAGCTTCGATATATTCGATGCAGCGTTGTTTACTGGATGGACCAAAAGTACTTTTCCAGCCTGATGGCGTAGGCTTAAATTCAGGCCACAGGCTGTATTGACCATGATGATTAATCAAGACGGTGAACTGATTTTCAGTATTATCAAAAGGATTAACGTATTGTTCAGACATGTCTAACTCCGTTTCGGCGGTAATGAAAAAAGGTAAGAGAGTCCATCGATGATGCCACCACGCCAACATAGACGTTCATGCCCGCCATCAAAGACTCGGTATTGAAGATTGTGCCGTTGAGCAGCGAGTTGGTGGTATAGATCTAAGCTAAGATCGACCATGATGTCTTCGCCACTTCCTACTTCGATAAAAATGTTCAAACAGCAGTGACGCCCCAACCCTTGATGTATCTGTCGGCTCATGTCACTAAGAAGATGCGGTGACTCAGGTGGTACATAGTCACTAGGCGGTTTAACCAGAGAAAAATCTGGCCACCAAAATGATCCAGACTGACACACGACCGATCCAAAACGCTCAGGCCAATTCAATGCAGCGAACATAGCAGCCAAACCACCGAGACTCTGACCGACGACCACGGTTTGCTCGGGGTCTTGACTAATGGTGAAATAACCCGAAATTAAAGGGAATAGTTCTTGTATCAGTGCTTGCCAAAACAGCGGATTACAACTGAGTTCTTCACTTCGCTGGTGGCCATCCACTTCATCAATCAACACATATAGGGCTTCTGGTAATACGCCTTGCTGAGTCGCACATGACAATGCGTCGTATATCGGTAGCGATTCAGACCAAAAACGGCCATCAAGAATAAAAACGACAGGCAATGTTTTCTGCGTATCGCGTGTGGTGGAATACAGCCATACACTGCGGCTGTTATTCAGTATCCTACTCTGCCAGTTGAGGGAGAAACTCGACTTAATGGTACGGTTACCGCCATTCTGATCAAAAATTTGCCAATAGATTTGCGACGGAGCATTAGGCATATGCAGCGGTGTTTTGCTCACTCCCCACAGGCAATGATCCAATCGGTTTCTGCCAAGCTCATCACGACAACTCAACGGAAATAGTTTTTTTAACCATTCACGGTGCTGAGCCCTTTTCTCTTGATAACTGCCAACATAACTTGGCTGACATAGTTGATGAGGGACTGGAATAAAAGAATAACCACCGCGCCAAGTGTGCTTAATAGAAGCGATATAAAACCACACGTCCGTACCTTCTATCTGAGAAAGCTTGGCCATAGTAAAACTGTGATGGTCAGTGACACCATTAATATCAATGTACACTTCTCGGATATCTGAACCTCTCGGTTCTCGCCAAATAAAGATCACATCAGCGTATTCATCCTCAGCATTCATCACTATCGGCATCCCTTCAAACGCCATTTGTTGCCACCACCTGTTATCGCCAATATTGCAACCATCGCGAGAAAGCCATCGACAAACCTGATGAAGATTTGGGTTGCTGTGTGCATTGGGTTCTTCAAACAACATGACTATTCCTATTCATCAACCACTCTCTTATTCATAAAAAACAAGCCAGCGGAATAAATTCACACCATCAATAATTGCAAATACTAACAATTATCATTAACATAACCATCCGCAATAATCTTTTACATAAAAACGGTTACAACATCAAACATTTTCCCTATTTTTAAAGGATTTCTTAATATGAAGCTTATGGACTTAAACAGTGGCAATACCCCTCGCTATACAAGGAGTACTCTTTCTACGATGATTGGCCTGATTTGCCTAGGCAGCGCCAGTTCGGTCGTTTACGCTCAAGAACAGCAAGAAGCGAATAATGTTCGAGCCTCAGAAACGATTGTTGTTCTTGGTGAAAAGTTGGGCGGCACGCTGGCGCAGAATACCAGTTCGGTGACTATTTTTACTGCAGAAGCGGATAATGGCGAAGACCGAACTTACTACGATTTACTGGATAGAGTCCCTAACGTGCTTAACGCCCCATCAGGAATGCCACACATTCGTGGCGTTGATGGACGAGGTGGCGCTGGAGATGGATTCATCTCATTCATGACCGGAGCCACACCTCGGGTGAATACCACTGTTGATGGAGTATCTGAATCTTGGACAGGTGAGGCTTTCGGTAAGGCTGGGCTGTGGGATACAGAGCAGGTCGAAGTATACAAAGGCCCTCAATCAACGAATCAAGGGCGTAACAGTATCGGTGGTGCCGTAGTCATCAAAACCCAAGACCCCACGTTTTACACAGAAAGTAAGTTCCGAGTTGGCTACGAAAATGAGGACAACAAATACCACTTAGCTGGTGTTGTCTCTGCCCCAATCGTCGAAGATAAACTTGCCTTCCGTATTGCCGCTGAAGGGACAACGGGCAATACGCCGATCGATTATTCATTACCAAACAATGATCAATACCCTTGGGATCCTTCAGAAATAAAGTCTCATAACGTCCGTGGTAAACTGCTATTTCAACCTTTTGGAACCGATAAACTCACCGCGAAACTCACGGTCGCCAGCCGTAATGAAGAAGGCCAATATACAAACCTTGTCGATAAAGATGGTGGTAAGTTGGAATACACCGATGCCAGCGGTACTCGTCGTCAAGAAACTAAAAGCTGGAACGTTAATCTTGATGTCGGTTATCTCATCAATGAAGAACTTAAAGCCGATTTCCTACTGGCAAGGCGAGATTACTCAACCAAGTTTAAAGCCTATCCTTCAACGGATTGGTGGGGTGATGTGGACGAGGAGAATTATACTGTAGAAGCTAAACTGGCTTATAATTCTTTAGACGAAAAATATAATGCGATTTTCGGGCTCAGCAGTTATTTTAAAGATCAAAACACACAAACAGATTCACTAAAACGTCTTGATAAAGTCCAAACCCATTCCATTTACTTTGATTCCAAAATCAAGATTGCCTCTCAATGGGGACTGTTACTGGGTGCTCGCTACGAGCATGACAAGCTTGATCGTGATTTTGACCATGCAAGGTTGCCTCTCGACTTCAAAGAAAAAGAAAACAACGGTATCTTGCTACCTAAAGTTGGCTTAACTTACGAGGCCTCTGATACTTGGAACTTAGGTTTAACCGCTCGTAAAGGCTACAATGCAGGTGGTATAGGCTACAACGAAGGCCAAGAGAATCTCTTTGTATTTAAACCAGAAAAAGTCTGGACCTACGAACTCAGTTCACGTTCCACTTTCCTAGAGAACCGGCTTGGTTTAACGGCAAATATCTTTTACAACGATTACCGTAATTACCATACCGTCGTCTATGGAGACAGCGGTAGCCGATTCGATAATTACGTAGCGAATATCCCTAAAGGTAAAACTTATGGTGCTGAAGTTGAAACGACGTACTGGTTTGATTCTGGGTTAGATGTTTTTGCCTTTGTTGGCTTACTGAAAACAGAAGTCACCCAAGGGCCTAGCGGAACAACCGTCGATCTCACTGGCAAAGAGTTTAGCTATGCCCCTGACCTTTCTGCAGGCTTAGGCTTTACACAAAACTTTGACTCAGGCTTATTCTTTGGCGCAAGAGTTAACTATGTTTCAGACTATTATACTAACTTAGCCAACACTGAAAGTACTTCAGCTGGTGACTACACGGTGCTTAACGTCAATGCTGGTTACAACATAAATAACTTAACCGTTCGTGCTTATGTTAAAAATGCGACCAACGAGGATTATGTGTTACGTCACAAGAATGACCTGATCGAAGTTGGCGGACCACGCACATTCGGTATCATCGCTGACTATAAATTCTAAAAGACGCTATTGATTACCTTGCAAAACCAACACATAAACGTCCGATAATTATCGGACGTTTATTATTTAAGTAGTTGGTCGGCAGCAAGTGAGCTCTGTCGTCGTTTATCTTTTGCTCTAGCAAGGTTTTGCCCAGAAACATGCTGAGAGGTGATCAGCGTAACGCACAGCTGCTCTAAAAGTTGTTAGCCTAATATTTAAAATTCAACGCTAACGGAATCAAGATACTAGATTGACAGCGAGTAAAACCAACAACTTTTCATGCCTGAAGACCACTTTATGGCATATGAGTTAGTGTAAATAAAGTTACTGTAACTAATTTTACGGTAACTTTATTTACAGTAATTGACTAATGCTCTATTCTATTGCTAGTCCGTGAAAAAAGTGGAACGCAATGAAAAAATTTTATAACCGTCAGAAAGAATTAAAAGCTCTACAAACGGTTTCTGAGCAGATAGTAAAAACAAAGGGGCAACTTAGCGTAATGGTTGGAAGAAGACGCGTAGGTAAAACCCGTCTTTTAAACGAAGCTTTTCAGCAAGAAAATACCCAATTCCTTTACCTTTTCATAAGCCGAAAGAGTGAAAACTCCTTAGTGGCAGAATTCGCAGAAATCATCAATAGTGAGCTTGGCGTTAAGTTTTTCCAGCCCCAATCACTGCGAGATATCATCGAGTTCTTGTTGGATTACACAAAACAAAAACCTCTAACCATCATCATTGACGAGTTTCAAGATATCGACATCGTCAACCCTGCTCTATTCTCCGATATTCAAAATTTATGGGATGCAAACAAGAGGGACTCAATGATGCACTTAGTGTGTTGTGGCTCCCTCTACAGCATGATGACAAAAATTTTCAAAGGCAAAGACGAACCTCTATTCAATCGTGATGATAGATTCTTTAAAATTCAACCTTTGCAGCCTTCTTATATCGCCGAGGTAATGAAAGATCACGATCAATTTGATGCTGAAAACATGCTTCGATGGTGGTGCCTGTCTGGCGGAATACCAAAGTACCTCGAGTGGTTAACCCGATTTTCTGCTGAGAACGATGACTTATTTGAGGCGGTAATCTCCGAGTTTTCACCACTAATAAAAGAAGGCACTCATCGACTCGTTGAAGATTTTGGCTCAGAGCATCGAATTTACTTCGATATTCTTGGTGCGATATCAAAAGGCAATACAAGCCGTGCTCGAATTGAAAACTTCTTAGGTATGAGTGTCGGTGTTCATCTGGAAAAGCTTGATGAAGTTTTTAATGTTATTACCAAAAAGCGCCCGATTAGCTCTAAAGAGAACTCACGAGATATTCGTTACTCTATTTCCGATCCGTTTCTAAACTTTTGGTTTCGATTCATTCATGCCAACAAAAGTGCTGTTGAGATGGAGAACTACGAATACATCCGAAGATATATTGAACGAGATTTCACTGTGTACTCTGGTCTGGAATTAGAGAGCCTGTTCGTCGCGATATTGGTTGAATCAAAGCAGTTCGGAAAGATTGGTGGATACTGGGATGCAAAAGGTCACAATGAAATCGACATAGTGGCTATTAATGACTTAGATAAAAAAATACTCATTGCCGAAGTAAAGAGACAGCAAAAACGTTACAGTGAGGCCAAATTAATAGAGAAATCTCACTGCCTTTTGCAAAAGTTAAATCTAAAAGGTTATGACATTGAATATCGTGGATTTTCATTGGATAACTTAGTTGAAACAATGAAAGAGTATCAAGCGTAATCAACACCAATTCGCTTTGGTACCACCTCAGACGCCGGTGATAAGTTCAGAGATCGAATGCATACGTTGGTAGAAACCTGCAAGAAACGTGGACTATCCAGCCTGTCTGTACTGACGCAGATCGTACAGGCGGTCTCGGCTCGTCAAGCATACCCAAACGTTCTTGGCCTGTAGACAAAAGTCAATTACCTACTGGTGAACGGTTACAAGCCATTTATCTGTTTGGCCTGGAAGATGGTTCACTGCCACAAGAGCTGGTCGACAAAGCCCATCATGTTGTTTACATCCCCACTCACGGCTGCATGAATCTCGCCGCAACCGTCAATGTGGTGATGTACAATCGCTTAGCAAAAACACTCGGTGCGATAGACGACCACGCGCAAGTCATTGCTAATCGCGATAACAAAAACCGTTTGCGGGTGAAGGAAAGCTGAGATTTTTCGACTCGGCAGCAGCTTTATCGTCAGATTTAGCTGAATACACCTCACTTATTGCCACCTTTACGCTCGTTAATAGACGACGGCTTAAGCCAGAGAAAAAGTTTCATAAGTCATAAAAAACGCATGAAGTGCTACTTGATATGAAAGCATGATGGTATCCTCCCAACTCACTGACTATATTTAAGATCGGGAGTTCGAGTTTCAACTCGCGCCACTGTTTTAATTTGAAATGATTATCCGTCTATGGAAAAAGACCTATACCCATATCGACTAGAGCAATACGTGAGAAGGAAGGAAATTCAACAAGGTGCAAGCAGCACCTATCTGATTGATATGAATGTGAAGGATGTAAGTAAAGTTGCGGCGGTGATGGAGAAAGTATGATGAGCAATACATATTACGTCTACTCATTAAAAGATCCTAGAGAGAAGCCTGCTCGAGTCTTCTATATTGGTAAAGGTACAGGCAGCAGAGCAACGGACCATTTAAAGAAAGTCGACGACACACGTAAAGGCAGATTCATTCAAGAAATTCTCGATAGTGGAAGTTCCCCTATCATCTCACGAGTCGTCGAAAACCTAACAGAAGAGCAAGCCCTCCAAATAGAACTCGAGCTAATCAATAGCTTCGGCACCATCGATAATGGTGGCTCACTCTATAATTCAGTAATACCGAAATCTATAAAACGCAAAATAGATAAGAACATCGTAGTACCGAATGGTGCAGTTGAAAAAGCACAGTTAGGTCTAAAATTAATCAAAGATTCAATAACGTCGTTATCTGAAGAAAACCCAGATGGGATTACAAACTCAGACTGTGCACATTACTTAGGCTTACAATCTGCGCATCAAGGAAAGCAACAAGATTTCCTTACCTACAGTGTATTAGGACTTCTTCTAAAGGAAGGCGTATTGGGAATTTATCCAGATGGGTGCCGTAGAAAATACAAAAAATTGCAATAGTGGAAATGTCTCTAATATAAATATTATTTCATTCGAATTAATTTAAGGTTCTGTATAAATGGCAAATAATAAACCTTTAGTAAAACCATTTAGAGCAAATGCACATCTTCTGAAGTTACTAGGTGATGAATTAATTGGTGATGACCGTCTAGCTGTATTTGAGCTTGTTAAAAATGCTTATGATGCGAATGCTAGAAGCGTTGATGTCACACTTAACTTGGAAGATAAGACACCAAATATAATTGTTTGGGATCATGAAGGCTTTGGAATGACTGAAGATGACATATTAAATAAATGGATGGAAATCGGTACAGATAGTAAAAGAAGCAAAAATAAAGTTAGAACCCCAGGGTTCAACCGCCTTCCTTTGGGTGAAAAAGGTGTGGGGCGCCTTGCTGTACATAAACTTGGAAGTCAGCTAATAATCAATACCCGCGCTGAAAACGCAAAGGAATACAAAATATCTATTGATTGGCCAAGATTAATTAGCGAGGCGGCATATATCGAAGATACTAAAGTAACCATTACCCCACTTGACACACCTGAATTTTTTGATTCAGAGACAGGGACTAGGATAGAGATCAGAGCATTAAATAACACGCATTGGACAAGAGGTGATCTGAGACGACTTAAGCGACTTTTAACTAGCCTAATATCTCCGTTTAAAACAGTCTCAGACTTCGAGGTAAACTTGAAGATACCTGGCCGAGAAAAAGACATTGCGGATTTACTAGATGCTAAAGATATCCTCAGCAAAGCACTTTGGACATATGATTTTATTATTGATGAAGACGGCAAGTTTTCGTCTACGTATACCTATAACCCACCCCAGACATTCAGAGAGCTTGCAAAATCATATGTTGAGGATACTGACACACGACTCGAATTGCTAAAACCAACTAAAGAAGAGGAACTAGCTCGAGAAGTAGGTATTAGAGAATCTTTACTCATGAACCCTGAAGATTTGAAAGATATAGGACCAACTTCAGGAACATTTTATGTGTTCATGAAAACCCCCGCGGTTCTGAGTGCCACTGGCTCACCTCAATTAATTAAAGAATATCTTAAAGAGCAGTCTGGCGTTCGAGTCTACAGAGATGGAATCCGCGTATTTAACTATGGCGAAGGGAAGGATGATTGGCTTGGTTTAAACGCTGGTCGTATCAATATGCCAGGGCAAAGAATTGATACTGGCATGGTTATTGGTGGTGTCGATTTAAACTTAGAAAAAAGTTCAGGCCTCAAAGAAAAAACTAATCGTGAAGGTTTTGATGAAAACGACACATATAGACGATTTAGATGGATCATAGCTAGTGTAATAGAAAACTTCCATCTAAAGCACCGAAAAGACCGAGAAGCACTAGATAATTATCTCAAAGGTGATGTTAAAGATGCGTCACCTGCTACAACTAGGTTTGCTGAAAGTATTCAAGATATTAAAGATGCAATTAAGAAACATGGTCTTGAAGAAGAAATGAGCAACAAAGTTGTTCAGATTGAATCTGATTACTTACAAATGCGCGAAGTAACGCTTAGCTCTGGTATCGCAGGAATTAACCTTGCGGTTATATTCCATGAGGTTGAACGTGGTGTGGACGATTTAAATACTTCCATTAGAAATTCAGAGGACTATGAAACATTATTGAAGAGAGCTGAGCACTTAGCTGAACTTCTTGAAGGATTTGCTCCACTACTACGCCGCAATGAACAAAAAACTTTTGACATAAAAGCATTGACACAAAAAATCGTAAGTCTCAATGAGCATCGATTCAGTCACCATAAAATAGCTATATCTTGCCCGCTAAATAGTGGCGAATCAGAGTCTTTTAAAGTTACTGCTCCATTTGGATTGTTACAAGCAACCCTTACTAATTTAATAGACAATTCAATCCACTGGACAAGCCTTAAAGCGGAAAAAGAAGATGGGCAATACATTCCAGCGATAAGAATTGATAGCTTACCTAATTGGTTTAAAGAAGGTCCCGCAATTATCGTGATGGATAATGGTCCGGGCTTTAGCCTAACCCCTGAAGAAGCGATACAACCGTTTAAAACATCAAGACCCGGTGGCATGGGCGTTGGTCTCTACTACGCAGATAAGGTCATGGAAAGTATTGGCGGTAGACTGCAAATATGTGACCCAGAAGATTTGGATTTACCTGAAGCATATCAGGGAGCTGCAGTGGTAATGATATTTAATCAGGAAAGACAATAATGATAAGCTTGCCAGGTATTGTACTAATCGATGATAAAAAAGATGACTTGGATGATATTCAGAACAGTTTGACATCTGCTGGATATCCATGTTTTCCAATTCATTACAAAAACTCAGATCCGAGTAATGTTTCAGGTATTGATCACATTAATTTAGGTGTGATTCATCCTCGTGTGATTATTACTGATCTAAATCTCCAAGAGCACCAAATTGACCCCAAAAAGCTAGTCGGACCTATCGCTGAAGTTCTAAAAAAATTGGCTATTGATGGACCATATTTACTTTATTTTTGGTCAAAAAATACAAGCACTGTTGAAGCTGTGATGAAGTTAATCTCAGAACGTCATAAGACAATCCCTGCCCCTATTCATTGTGGCGTTTTAGACAAGGCACACTTTAAAGCTCGACCAGCAGAATTAGTCGATAAAGTGGCTAGTTTGTTTAAAGATAATGCAATATTTCATGCAATGTTCGGTTGGGAAAATCGAATATCTAAAGCGGCGCAATTAACTACTGACTCTCTTTTCAAGCTCGCAAGACCTTCGGATTTTAGTAGCATCGAGGATTTCCAATCATCTACTACTGACAAACTTAAAACTATGTTAGCTGTAATAGGTAATGAGACTCTTGGGACAAAAAATGCAAAAGACGAACCAGCAGTAGCTATAGAATTGGGTTTAGAGCCTGTCTTGCATGACCATATTCAATCTATGCATACCCTTATCGATAAGTCTGTCTGGCTTAATGCTGCCAACGAAATCGGCACTCGTTTACGTGCTGATGATGATGTTAAAGCTCATCTCAATTCTTTTTATCATATTGAAGAGCTTTACGGGGATTCCAAAAAGAACAAACGGGGAACTTGGATCGAGTTTAATCCATCATATCTGATTGATACTAATAACAAAAAAAGAATAATTCAAAATTTGGGGCGTGAAATAAAGACACTACTAAACGATGAGTTTTTAAATGGTACTAGAGGAGATAAAAGGGAAAGAGACGCAGCCCGCAATGCAACTAAAATTGGCTTTCTTGAGTTATCAGCTGAATGCGATCAAGCGCAGAAGAAGACTAAGATGAATAGGTACTTCATATCTGCAATGATTCCTAAAAAGTTTGAAAACTTCACATTTTTTGGAGAAAAATCAAATGATACCGCCCACGCTGGAGTCTATCGCTTACCTAACGTAATCATCTGCGGTGAAGAATACATTGTGAAAGTTAGTTTTATGTATCAAGTCGGAGTAATTCCAGATTTTAACAAATGGCTAGGAACACCAGTGTTTAGACTTAAAGACCAAATATTATCTGATATAAGCTTTAAAGCATCACAACACGCAGCAAGACCTGGAATTATTCGTTTTGACTAAGTAACTCCATAACTACTTGTCCTATCTGCTGTGCCAAATACGGTGGCACAGCATTCCCAACCTGCACATACTGTTGCGTTCTATTGCCTTCAAATAAATAGTTATCTGGAAAGGTTTGTAAACGAGCGGCTTCACGGACAGTTAAGCTTCGACATTGCTTTGGATCATAGTGTATGAAGTAATGACCATCTTTGGATATATGGCTGGTTACGGTTGTTGAGTACTTGTTTGCCGCTTGTGTTCTAAAGCGGTCGGCGTGTGTTCCTGTGTCCCAGTTTTCATGAGCAGGCGCCAAATCAGTGGGAAAATCACGAGCTTTTGGTGAAACACCGCCACTAAGCATGGTAAACGCAGCGCTGTATGCATAGCGAAGTAAATCGCTATCCATATGTCCGCGTGTTTCATGGTTTAGCACACACGTTGGTGCGTTATTTCTATACCAGTCAATTAAATGCTCTGGTATCAACACAGGTTGATTAACAGGAAGAGTGGCACTTCTCTGTAAGTTCTTTAGCGGTTTTAAATCTAAGTCTGCTGCACCAGCAAATTGCTTTCTAAGTAGTTTCTTTACACAAGTAGCATTTTTAGCGACTTCCTTCTCCCACTCTTTTCCGTTGTCTTCACGCTTAGAAAAACCACTTCTTAATGCAGGTAAATCTGCGATTACTTGCGCTACTGTGGTTTGCTGTTCATGTGGTATCAACGTACCTGGTACTCGTTCAATATCTTCACGAACCCCAAGCAAAATAACACGGTGGCGAGCTTGAGGTACACCATAGTCTTCTGACCTAATAAGATAGTCGCTTGAGTATTCATATGTTGGATCATTCGGGTTTTCCACTTCGACAACCAACGAAAACACTTTGTATCTAGGGCTAGCGATTTTTGTCACTCGACCTGGAGCTTTTAAGTCTTTCAAAATTCGAGGGAACATAACTTCACCATCAACTTTTGCAGACAAAATACCTCGTACGTTTTCCATAACGAAAGCGTCCGGTTGAGCGATAGAAATAACCTTTAAGTATTCTTTGTACAGGAAGTGGCGTTCATCTTTTTCTGCTTTGTAATCCACAACACCAGCATTACGAGAACGTCCTGCTAAGGAATATGCTTGACAAGGAGGGCCACCAATAACAACTTTTGGACGGTTGCCATGAGCAGCAACAAGTTCACGAATGCGTTCGTGAATATCGTTGTTATGTTCACCTAGTGCATGCGGAGCAAATAAGGTTTCTTGTTTTGCTTCTTGCGCTTCGTTAGGAAAACGTTCAAACAGTTCGTCACGTGTAATTTGACCGTTTAAATATGCATTATAGCTATCTAGAGCATTCTCAATATCACAGATTTTGCGGAAAAAAGCTCGAGTTGTAAGTGTTCTATGAGCTGAGGGTTCTTTTTCTACAGACATACCGATTTGAAATGGCTTATTGCCATTTTCATGTACACAAGAAGACACACCTTCACCCAACCCGCCAGGGCCAGCGAACAAGTCAATTACGAGGATTTCACCAGTTTCCATTGTCTCATATACAGCTATTTCAATGCCCGGCAATCATACCAGGCTTGATCGTCCTGGCAATCAATTTCTCATGTTTATCTGCATTGATTTCAAACAGAGCCAATCATTGTTTACTTATTAAACATGTTCACAATCTTCGTTTTAAAACATTGCTAAAAATTACATCACCTTTGCACTGTTTATACATACATTAACCGTGGTTTTTATTATGTCCATCGGCAACTTAAAAGGCAGATCCACAAACCCTAGATTTACGAATACTACCCGATAGGGCCAATAATAAGCGTGTTCGCAGGGGCTTTACTACTAAAAGTAAAGCTGCGACTTATAGAAGTATCCATCCTACGACCACACATTGATGAATAGCGATGTGGATAACCATAAGCTTCGCAACATAGCGCAAACGATGGGGGAAAGTCACCCATTCAGTGATTACAACTTCATTAAAAAAGAGCCGTTAGAAACGGCTCTTTTTATGTTCATTATTTTCGAAGTATTGGCTTACTTCTCTTTACCAAACACCGTATTCTCTTGCTCCAACACGCGGATAAAAGTCGTACGCTTAGTGAGCTCGCGAAGCTCCGATGCGCCTACGTAAGTGCAAGTTGATCGCACGCCACCGAGGATGTCTTGAATGGTACCGTGGACACTGCCGCGGTATGGCAATAATACGGTTTTACCTTCCGCAGCGCGGTAACCTGCTACGCCGCCAGAGTGCTTCTCCATCGCGCTCTTTGACGACATGCCGTAGAACTTCATGAAGGTTTCGCCGTCTTTCACCACCAGCTCACCGCCCGCTTCTTCATGACCGGCTAACATACCGCCTAGCATGACAAAATCAGCGCCGCCGCCAAAGGCTTTCGCCACATCGCCCGGACAAGCGCAGCCACCATCACCGATGATACGACCGCCTAAACCATGGGCAGCATCGGCACACTCAATGATCGCCGAGAGCTGAGGGTAACCCACGCCCGTTTTCACCCGTGTGGTACAAACCGAACCTGGACCAATACCAACTTTAACCATATCCGCGCCAGCGAGGATCAGCTCTTCACACATATCCCCTGTCACTACGTTACCCGCAGAAATCACTTTATCAGGGAAGGCCGCACGCACTTGCTGTACGTAATCGACCAAATGCTCTGAATAACCGTTAGCAATATCAATACAGATAAACAGCAGATCATCCGATAATGCCATAATATCTTGAGTTTTCTGGAAATCTTGCGGTGAAGTGCCGGTAGAAACCATCACCTTATTTAAGGTTTCACCATTCGCTGTTTGCACAAAGTCAGCCCAATCTTGCACTGTGTAGTGCTTATGAATCGCGGTCATGACCCCATGTTCAGCGAGAGCTTTCGCCATCGCGAAACTGCCTACCGAGTCCATGTTGGCGGCAATCACAGGCACGCCAGACCATTGACGGCCACTATGCTTGAAGGTAAAATCGCGGGTTAAGTTAACTTGAGAACGACTTTTGAGAGTAGAACGTTTCGGGCGAAACAGGACATCTTTAAAACCTAACTTAAGTTCTTGTTCGATACGCATGGTTATTTCCTTAGTTAATTCACTGTTTGTGCCTTAGCGCAAGGGTGCGGCATACCCAAGTTGGCAGACCTGAGTATGTTTCGGACACAAAAAAACCGGAGCGTTGGCAGACGCTCCGGTTTTCAGCATTATAGGGCGTGATTTCTTTCCGGCAAGTCTGATATTTCACTTTTTTTTGTGCTACGCTAGCGAAGATTTCATATCCTTTATCTAACGACATCCTCCCACACGCAAAAAAAGTCCATTAAACACGTTAAATCAACAAGTTAACACCAACTCTTCTAAATGTGTTTTATTTAACGCTTTGAGCAATAAAACCCGCCTGTGGCATTTTATGTTTGATCTTTAGTAAAAGTGTGATGGCAGACCTCGTTTGCAAACGGTTGCGACAACGGTTTCTTGAGATGAATGTGACTGAAACACTGGCTGAACCTCTCTATCCCAGAGAAAAAATGAGGTTTATTTTTATTACGATTAGGTTTATACCGAGAACAATGATACTCATTAGTGCGTACTATTTTGACTCGCCTGATCTTATTTGAGGAGACAGCACCATGATCAATGTCGCTTTTTTTAGCGCGAAAAACTACGATGAACTCTCTTTCAACCGATTTATTGACCCTCAGCAGCTCACCTTTCATTTTCATGATTTCCGTTTAACCCAAAAGACCGCACAAATGGCTAAAGATTGCCAAGTCGTTTGCGCTTTTGTAAATGATGAATTGGATGCAGAAGTGCTGCAAACACTTTATCAAGGTGGCACTCGTTTAATTGCCATGCGCTGCGCCGGTTTTGATAAAGTTGATTTGGCAGCAGCGAAACAATTAGGTTTACAGGTAGTGCGGGTCCCTGCCTATTCACCAGAAGCGGTGGCTGAGCATACCGTAGGCTTAATGATGTGCCTTAACCGTCGTTTTCATAAAGCCTACCAACGCACCAGAGAGGCGAACTTTTCTTTAGAAGGTTTAGTCGGCTTTAACTTTTATGGTAAAACCGTTGGGGTGATCGGTACGGGGAAAATTGGGGTTGCCACCATGCGGATTTTAAAAGGGCTTGGTATGACGGTGCTTTGCTACGACCCTTATCAAAATCCAGCCGCGCTTGAATTAGGGGCAAAATACGTCGAGCTGCCTGAGCTATACGCCAATAGTGATGTGATCACGTTGCACTGCCCCATGTCGAAAGAAAATTATCATCTGCTCAATGAGCAAGCGTTTGATCAAATGAAAGATAAAGTGATGATCATCAACACCAGTCGCGGAGAACTGCTTGATTCTGCGGCGGCAATTGAAGCGTTGAAACGTGGTCGTATAGGCTCATTAGGCTTAGATGTGTATGACAATGAGAAAGATCTGTTCTTCCAAGACAAATCTAATGATGTGATTGTTGATGATGTGTTCCGCCGTTTATCATCATGCCACAATGTACTCTTTACCGGACACCAAGCTTTCTTGACCGAAGATGCGTTAAATAATATCGCGCAAACCACATTAAATAATATTCTAGTATTTAGCCAAGGTAAGCTATCCGGCAATGAGTTGATCAACGATTAACTAAACGGCGTAAATGGGGAATGAGATCGCTCGCGATGAGCCCTCTTTCGCCATGCTCATGGGCGTTTTGGTCCGCCGCTTGACTGTGGATCAAAACCCCTACTTTAGCCGCATCAAACAAAGAGAGTCCTTGCGCAAGTAGGGAAGCTATCACCCCAGTCAACACATCCCCCATACCACCACTCGCCATGCCGGGATTACCCGCCAAGCATACATACAGGCTTTCCCCGTCATAGACTAAGGTACCAGCGCCTTTTAATACCACAACGCCGCCGTATTTTTGCTGTAAGGCGCGTGCGGCCTGAAAGCGATCGGCTTCGATAATTTCAACATCGGTCGCGAGCATTCTTGCGGCCTCTGCAGGGTGAGGTGTGATAATTCGCTGCTGATCGAAACAGGCGGATTGAGCGAGGAAATACAACGCATCCGCATCCATTATTTTCGGCTTATTGAGGCTTTGAACTTCTCTGATTAGCTGTTGCGCTTTTTCATCTCGTCCTAAACCAGGACCAATGGCAACCACGCTGCACCATGCTAAACGTTGTTCAAGCAAACTGGCATCCGACCAACTGGCGACCATCACCTCAGGGCAACTGACCAACATCGCTGTGGTATTTCCGGGGTGAACCAAGGCTGCGTTCAGACCACTTCCCGTTCGTACACAAGCCTGCGCGGCTAAAATGGCGGCGCCCCCCATACCACTATTACCACCAATAAAGAGCGCCTTACCATGCAAACCTTTATGAGCGGTCCTTGATCTGGGCTGTAAGTAACGCTGAGGTGACTTGACATCGATAGCTTTCAGCGTAGGGCTATTTTGCGCATTAAAAGCTTCTTCGATGCCTAACCCTGCAAAATGCAGATGGCCAACATAATCCCTCGCTTCCCCTGTCACTAAACCTTGTTTTAAGCCGACAAAACTCACCGTATGCTGCGCATAAATAGCACAACCAAGCGCACATCCTGTCAAAGCGCATAAACCCGATGGCACATCAATCGCAACGACAGGGGCGGAATGGTCATTAATCGTCTCGATCACCGCTTGCAATTTAGGACGAACGGCTCCCTTAATACCAATGCCTAGTAATCCATCAATAATCACATCGATATGATCTGGAATAGTATCGCTACAAGGAAAAACTTCTCCGCCACTATCTAACCAGTGATAATAAGCTTTTCGTGCATCATCACGTAAACATTCAGGATCGCCGAACTGCCATACCGTGACTTGAATACCCACCGATTGAGCCAGCCGTGCAACAATATAACCATCGCCACCATTATTGCCGCTGCCACAACACACTAACCAGTGATGAGAAGCCGGATACTGAGCTAAAGCAATGGTAAATACCGCTTGGCCAGCACGCTCCATCAACCGAAACATTTCTAAACCTTGCGCCTTAGCGGCTAACTGTTCACCTTGTTTGACTTGCTGTGGGGTATAAAAAAGTCTGGGCAAAGGCATGATAATTTTCCTACAACACTAGATAAGACACATCGCGTTAACTTACTGTCGAGATTGTAAAGAGGCCAACGCCTCGGTGGTCGCATCTTGAATAGACAGAAAAAGAGAATTGATTTTTCCTGTCGGCGTACGCATCGGGTTAAGAGTGATATTTTGGTACATAAAATCCGCTTGTTGGGTAATGGGCCGGACATTACGACACTTGAAGAGATAAGGGCGCTGCTGCCAAGTGATGAAACTGCGACAGCCTAAGTCATAAACGGGCTTGGTTTTTAATTTAAACCAGTCTGACGGGATTTCAGGAAAAATAGTAAAGATAGATTTGCCAATCACATCATGACCATGCTTACCACTGTGATGGGTCATAAACCCATTCCATACCTGTACTTCGTAGTCTCGATTTAAGACGATTAATCCCATATCAACGTTCTGGACCATGTCCACCATCCAGTGGAATTGCTCAAATTCAGCAGGGAGAGAAAGCATTAAAAATCCTCCATTAGATAAGCCAGTTTATTATCGAGCAACGGCAACGACTCATCGACAAACATAAACAGCAGATCACAACGAATTGAGGTGCCTTCAATATTATAGCTGACCTCAAAAGTCATGGTTTTGGTAAATGAACCTGCGGTTGATTGAATCACCGAGTCTATCGAAATATGTTGACCAAGTAAGACGGGCGAGCTTTGAAAAAAGCGCACCTCCGATTGTTGACCGAGCCCATTAAGAAATGAGCCGACCAAAATATTCGAAACGTCCATTAATAATTCAAGCTCTTCCAACTCTTCGCTGTCCACCGGGACTTTCATTAATTTTTTTAAATCCGCGACACTGGAATCACTGAGTAACACCAAAGCCTCTCCAGCAATCCCTTCGCCACTAAAGCCCTGACAAACACCAGAAACCTGAACATTATCGGCCAGATCACGCAAAGCCATATGCAGTTCACTGACTTCTAAGATATTGATATTAGGTAAAGGTAACTCAACAAACACATCAAAATGGCGTGCCAACGCGTCGGCCGCTTGACCAATCGATACGTTAGCCACTTCCATGTAAACATCACGACGCCGTAAGATAGGCAGATCAATCGAAACTGGCGTGACAATACGCGGCTGCGTCGGCGGCTCAACCAGCTCACGCAGAACATCGTTTAAGATCGTTTTATCAATAGGTTTTTGAATAAATGCGCGAGCACCGAGCGCCATCACTCGCTCTTTGGCTTTGGGTTGGATGTCACCAGAGACCACCACCACGGGAGTCTGATCACCACGCGCTCGCATCGCTTCAAGCGTTTCAAAACCATCTAACTCTGGCATGGTTAAATCTAAGAACATTAACTTAAACGAGTGCTTATCAAGCTGCTCCAATGCATCAACACCGTGTACAGCAAAGGTGATGTCTGCATTCAACGAAGCGGGTAAAGAGCGAGCCATTTGTTTTCGGGCTAATGCAGAATCATCGCAGATCAACACTGGGTAAGACATACCACCACCTATTGTTAGCTTTTATTAATTAAAAGTGTATACCCAAATCGAATCAGCGTACTAGGTTATCGTGATTTAATTATTGATAAATGGCACTTTTTAAAAACCATTTGATGACGTTACTCGATACGGTGAAGTCATATAGCCAAGCTATCCGTAAGCTTAACATCACGATTTAGTCATTGGCGAAGGAGCGGCCCGTTGACGGGAGCGAAGATAAAAGCCTAATGACGTCGCCGCGATAGAGAAAATTAAATACGAGAGTGCAAAGATCGCAGGAGAAGTCATCCAACCCATCGCCATCCCCCAAACGACACCAATAATGGTGATCGCAAACTTAAATAGTAAACCGCAAAAAAGCAGCAGTAATCCTTGTTCGGGAAATCGTGCGCGACTAAACGCCAAACCATAACACCCGGCGACGGCCGTGATAGCAGTAAGAGAACCAAGTAATAACGAAGGAAAGTGCTCGGCGGAGGCGAGAATAGCGACGAATAAAGAGACCGCAGCAATGATTAATATTTTCATCGTGGCCTACCTTAGTGAAAGGAGGAAATATGCCGCTAAAATGAGGCCGTTCTACTCACCTCGACCCACACCTCATATTAACGCTTTATTATGTACGCATTTGCATAATAAAAGACAAGGTTGATCATTGAACTCTTGAGGTTAGCTCACAGAGCCATTTTCGCGCTATAGCGATAACAAGCCTTTCTTTAACAAGCAATAAACGCTCAAAGATTCCCCCCATACTGGAGCTAAAAGTGAACTGAGTACATGATCAATTACACAGAAATGACACCTAGAGCAAAAAATAATTAAAACTCTTGCAATTCATCGCAAGTTCCAATTGACAACGATACAGATTGATCTAGACTCACTGACAGCTAGAAATGAAGTTCGTTGTATACACATTGTTTCGTTGGATTCCTTGTAACTCCCGTCGTGTCGTACGCAATAGCAAGCTACTTTTCCATGCTATCCGTGCCGAATTCGGCCTATATACAAAATGTTTTTTAGGATTTTTACTATGTCTACTCCTGTTACTGGTACCGTTAAATGGTTCAACGAAACTAAAGGTTTCGGCTTCATTAAACAAGAAAACGGTCCTGACGTTTTTGCTCATTTCAGTGCTATCCAAAGTGAAGGTTTCCGCACTTTGGCTGAAGGCCAAAAAGTTGAGTTTGTGATCACACAAGGTCAAAAAGGCCCTCAAGCTGAAAGCATCAAAGTCCTGTAATAGACGAACCTAATACTTAATAGCCAGCTTTTTAGCTGGCTATTTTCATTTTATATTCTCATATCTTAACGATTCAGCTCGGCATGAGGGCCAAACACTTCATAATGAATCCGTTCCGCATCAACGCCTAAACTCATCAACTGTTTGACTATATTTTCCATAAAACCAAGTGGACCACAGAGATAATAATCCCCATCATTAATTGGCAAAGTGACGGCTGATAAATCCATTTGACCAGTATGCGTGTTAGCGCCTTCACCACGTAAATACCAAACCTGCTGTTGCCATTCTTTGCCTGAGGTTTGCTGGGCTGCGATGAGTGTCGCCGTTTCTTCTAAAAAGGTGTGTTGTTGTCGATCATGACAAGCGTATAAATAATGAACCCGATTTTTATCCTGCTCGGCAAGAGTCTGTAACATCGCTTGCATCGGAGTAACACCGACGCCAGCAGAAATAAGTACCACTGGACGCTGACGCTCAACGTAGTAAAAATCACCCGCTGGCGCATATAGAGCAACCGAGTCGCCAACTTGAACGTTATCGTGCAAATAGTGCGAGACTACCCCTGCGTTTTGATTGTCCGCTCCTTCACGCTTAACCGATATCCGGTAATACTCGCCGTTTGTCGCGTGAGATAACGAATATTGGCGGATTTCTTGATATCGATGCCCCGCAGGTTTCACTTCTAATCCTATATACTGACCTGCTTGATGAGCAAGTACTGGTAAACCATCTTTGGGTTTTAGGATAAAACTGGTCACCAATAATGATTCTGGACGCTTTTCTGCAACAATAAACTCGCGTGCATTAGACCAACCGCCGATCGCTTGTTTACGCTGTAAATAGAGCTCACCTTCTCGATCAATAAAAATTTGTGCTAAGAAGAGATAGGCTTCTGTCCACGCTTGTTCTACTTCGCTCGTAAAGGCCTCTGGTGCTAACTCTCGTAATGTTTCAATCAAATGATGACCAACGATTTGATAATGATCCGGTTGGATATTAAAACTAGTATGTTTATGAGCGATACGTTCAACAGCGCTAGTGAGAGCCGCTAAGTTATCGATATTTTTAGCGTAAGCGGCGACAGCACTAAACAGAGCAACACTTTGGCGACCTGTTTTTTGATGGGTCATATTAAAAATATCTTTTAATTCAGGGTTATGAGTAAACATACGCTGATAAAAATGGGCCGTAAGTGCGGGTCCTGCAGATTCTAGTAAAGGAATCGTACTTTTAATGATTGCGATAGTATGGTTGTTGAGCATAAATCGACGTCTCCTGATATAAGATAATTGAAAATAAACTGACTTCCACTATCCCATTGCAGGTTCAATGCCAAAAATTAACTTATTGTTATTAAAAGATAATTACACAGACATCTATAAAATCATGTCAAATTAACTTCTTTTAAATTGGTCATTTTGACTCTATCATGTCCAAAAGGAGCGATGACCATGCAAGATTTTTCTGTTTCCACCGTAGTAGACATGACGATTGGCTTAGCCAGCGGTATTAACGATCAAGATCGTTTTCATCGCTTATTGGATGCGATTCGCAAGACCATTCAATGTGACTGTGTGGTGTTGATGTCACGGCAAAATGACACCCTTATTCCACTAGCGATGCAAGGCTTAACCAGAGATACACTGGGGCGGCGTTTTATCATCTCAGAGCACCCGAGACTGGATATTATTTGCCAATCGAGCTCTCCAGTGCGATTCGGAGCCGACTGCCCACTCCCCGATCCTTTTGATGGTTTACTGATGGAGCATGACGATGATCTGCCTATTCACGCTTGTATGGGCCTACCTTTACTCTTTGGCGATGCATTATTAGGTGTTCTGACCCTCGATAGCCTCACCCCCAATGCTTTTGATGACATACCCATGCGCAGTCTAGAGGCTTTAGCGGCGATCGCGGCCTCAACATTGAAGTTAGCATTGACTCTCTCACAACTGGAAGCTCAGGCTAAATATAGCCAGCAGCGTCTAGAAGCCCTCAACGAAGATGTCTGGCAACGAGAAAAAGGGGACATCATTGGCAATAGTGATGCTATACGGATCATGATGTCGGATATCCACGTTGTCGCTCCCTCCGATCTCACCATTATGATTCATGGTGAAACAGGAGTCGGAAAAGAGTTGGTTGCGCGTACCATTCACCAGCTATCTGCTCGCAAACACCAACCTATGGTCTATGTGAACTGTGCGGCTATCCCTGAAAATTTAGTCGAAAGTGAGCTATTTGGGCATGTAAAAGGCGCTTTTACCGGCGCTGAACGTCATCGAATGGGGAAATTTGCTTTAGCCGATGAGGGAACGTTATTTTTAGATGAGATTGGCGAGTTGCCTTTATTAGCGCAAAGTAAATTACTGCGTGTATTACAAAACAATGAGATTCAACCTGTCGGTCAAGATACGGTACAAACCGTCAATGTTCGTATTCTCGCCGCAACGAATCGGGATTTAAAACAAGAGGTTCAAGCCGGTCGTTTTCGAGCCGATCTTTACCATCGATTAAGTGTTTACCCAATTTCGGTCCCCCCACTTCGTGAGCGCACCGGTGATATAGCCTTATTAGTCGGGTACTTTCTGGAACAAACCCGGCGTAAACTCGGTATCGTGCAATTAAAAATCGCCGCCCCAGCGCTCAGTTACCTGATCCATTATTCATGGCCTGGCAATGTTCGAGAGTTAGAGCATGTCATTAATCGTTCCGCACTCAAAGCTCGCGCCCTAAAGCCTAACCAATCTTTAGTGACCATTGATTTAATGGAAATAGGAACTCTCGATGAATCTTTAATCGCGATTCATCCTCCACAAGCTTGTGCCGAGCAAGCTGTCAGGGCGTCAGATCAGGAATCATTAGGCTTACGCACTGCAACCGATTCGTTTCAACGTCAATTGATCTGTCAAACTTTGGAGGAAGCAGAATACAACTGGGCTCAAGCGGCACGAAGACTCGATGTGGATCGTGCCAACTTAACTCGTCTTGCCAAACGACTCGGCATACAACTGCACAGAAACCACAGTATTGAATAACTTGACGCGTTAACTCTCAGTCTCTTGGGCGGGTTCTTGCGCTACGGCTGGCTCAGGTGGAAAAGCTTTTTCATACGCCTCCATAAAATCTCGGCGGATCAATTGCTCTAATTGGTTCGCTTTATCGGTTGGGCAAAAGATCATAAAGTGCACCACTTGCTCGCCCGCCCCTGCACTGGAAATTTCAATGTGCGGCTCAGCACTGGGTAAATCAACGCCAGCATGTTTCTCAATCATATTGTTATAACGCCGAGCGACATCAATAAAATGAGCAAAATGCGTTTCCATTCGCTGATACATGATCGGTAACAAGGGATACAAATTGACGAATCGGGGCACAATAATGGTGAAGTTATGGAAGACATAACGCTTCATAAAGTTTAAATTTTTCACTGGGTAAGTAAAAAACATACTGTTAGGTAGCGTCGCCGTTTTGCCTGTGTAATGGTATTGACCATGCTGCAAATCAATCTCTTGAATGACGGTCGCCATCATGTTGTGCTCAATCACTTCACCACACAGTTTGCCCACTTCTATCCAATCCCCCATACGAAATGAGCGAGAACTGGCGCGTTGAATAGAGCCGGTGAAACAAAGAATGATCTCTTTTGAAGCCACGACAATGGCGATGGCAATCGCGGTTACCGATAGTGCAAACTGACTGATCTCTGATTTCCAGAGTAAAAATAAAATTAAAATGGTGGCAACAAAAGCACCATTTTTGGTCCGTGACATCCATTTACGCTGCTCTTCAGTCAAAAAAGAGACTTCACCACGAATTTGCGATAGCACTAACCGTTTTAGTGCCATGATCAAGAAAATAATAAGTAGCGTTAATATCAACTTATTTTCTTGTAAAAACGCAATGGCGACGTAGAGATGTTGCATGGTAAAAATTCCTAATCCATTATCTTTTTTATTGAGTGTTTTATACCGTATTGATGGTCTTATGCCTACATGAAGTTGCTTAGGCACCCAAAAACCATAAAAAAACGCTAAAGCGATCCCTTAGCGTTGATTGACAACAAACCTTTATGCGTAACGCTGTGCGGTTTTCTCTGCTAATTTCACAATCACTTGAACCGCTTTCTCCATTCCCTCAATAGTAATAAACTCATGAATACCATGGAAGTTATAGCCGCCAGTAAAAAGGTTCGGGCAAGGTAATCCCATAAAAGATAAACGCGCACCATCTGTTCCACCACGGATAGGCTTAATGATTGGCGAGATACCACACTCAAGCATCGCGGATTGGGCTAATTCAATGATATGTGGGTGCACCATCACTTGCTCTTTCATATTCGCATACTGATCCGTTATGACTAATTCAATATGGCCTTTAGCCAAACGTTGATTAAGCCGTTGTACTTGTTGCTGCATAAATGCTTTACGATCGGCAAAACCTTGACGTGAAAAATCACGAATTAAGTAATCTAACTGTGATAATGCAACGCTCATCTTAGCGGATTTAAGATGATAAAAACCTTGATAGCCATCGGTATGCTCTGGTGTCTCTTGCATCGGCATCATGGCAATGAAGTCACTGGCGAGATACATCGAATTCACCATCTTATTCTTCGCCGTTCCAGGATGAACATTAACACCGTGGCAAATAACCTGAGCGGTGGCTGCATAGAAGTTTTCAAACTCCAGCTCCCCGACAGGACCACCATCAACGGTGTAGGCCCACTCTGCTGCGAACTTTTGCCGATTAAAATGATCAGCACCACGACCAATTTCTTCATCAGGAGTGAAAGCGATGTAAATATCACCGTGAGGAATGGAAGGATCGGCAATCAGCATCTCAATGGCGGTAATGATTTCGGCAATGCCTGCCTTATTATCAGCGCCGAGCAAGGTATGGCCATCGGTCGTGATTAAGTGCTCACCGTGAAGTTGATGCAGCTCTGGATATTGAATCGGTGAGAGAATTTCATCGCCTTTACCAAGAGCAATGTCTCCCCCTTGATAATGTTCGACAATTTGCGGTTTGACGTGTTTACCTGAAGCGTCTGGTGCCGTATCTAAATGAGCGATAAACCCGATGGCAGGAACCGTATACTGAACATTAGAAGGCAAGCAGGCCATTACATAGCCGTATTCATCCACACTCGCCTCACTCAATCCGATTTGCTGTAATTCTTCAACAAGGTGCCGCGCAAAAACCATTTGCCCACTGGAGCTGGGCGTGTGCGTATTTTTCGGCTTAGATTGGGTATCATAAGTCACATAGCGTAAAAAACGATCAACAAGATTCTGCATAGTAAATACTCACTATTCGGCAAGGCAATTAAAAACGTATACAACATCAAAGCCCATCTTCGCCCAATAGACGGAGACGATGTGGCTTGATACGCTACTGATTACTTTTGATAGTACGTCTTTGCTAATAAGATAACTTGCTATAAATCAGTTTTTAGTGGATTAGTCACAGGGGATGAATGAGTCAATGAGAGAGAAAGATCAGAAAAAAATGAGAGACTGCTCCAGAAAAAACCATAAAATGTACATTTATTGAGCCGCTCATTGGCGTTTTTCGTCATCATCACTAGAATAATAAGGTAACTCGCTTCTGGTTAATGCACAGATATTAACGATTCAAACGGCTTAAACTCTCTAAACATCTCGCTAACGACGTCTTGCCTCTTGATATCAACTTATCGATTCAAGAGGCGCTTTTTTCATCAAAAGAATACCATTCATCCACTAGCGCTGAAGCACTAGCATTCGGCTGCTCATTGCTGGCGTTTCAATAGTCGTCATACTACCTTGGGCTTCAAACGTCTCACCAGTGTAGAGATCGTACAATCCATGCGTCCATTGCTTAAGCTCAACGGATTGACTACGAGCCGATTTATTGATGATCACGACCCCTTGTTCACCTCGGCGAAAGACCAATAGATCATCACTGGCTTCGATAGGTAACATGGGTAGCCCATGCATTTGATTATGAAAGGCAATCCCAGCCAAAATCTTAGGATCACACCAAGCATTCTGCCAACGCGGTTTTCCATTACGAGCACAGAGTCCACTGGGGTTTAAATCCGTGTAGATCAACGGTACTCCGCCATCTCTACCAAGAATATAGCTATACGCCAGCGACTCTAACGTTTCTGACATCACGAGATCCATAAACACATCGTTATTAGGAATATCATGAGTGATAGCAAAGGTGATAGCGCGCTCTTTCGATAACGCTTCACCAAAACAGTAGGGGTCAATTAACGCCTTTAAACTGCCTTTCGGCTGTAACGCATTAAAGACGGTCTGAAATAAGGGGAAGTCATAAGCTCCCAAACGGGTTTGCTCTAAATAGGGCTCTAAAAACAGTTTATATTCCGCTTTGGTCGCTCCACCATCGGTGATGATCTCGCCAAAAATATGCACATCATGAGTGATCTCTTCACTCCATACACGCTTGAGATGCTCAATGGTCATATGCTTGGCAGCATCAATCCGAAACCCTTTCACGCCCATTGCTTTTAGCGCCAACAGATAGGCTTGCTGCTGTGCAACGACATGAGGATTATCACGTAATGTAGGTAAACCTGCATCATGTGGACCACCTGAAATACGTCCGTTTTGCACTTGCCATTTATCTTGCCAATCTTTAATACCAAAGGCTTCGACAAAATCATCTTCGGTAAACAGGGGTTGAGATAAGTCACCAAACAAACGTTGTTGTTGGTAATACTCATCACGCTGAGCATAGTCGTTAAGATCGTCATCACTTGGATATTGTAAGTCCAAGCGATGGGTTGATTCATTGGCCATGTGATTAAATACCACATCAGCATACACCCATAAACCCAGCGCTTCTAAACTCGTAACCATCGCTTGAAACGTGCTGGTATTGCCCAATTGATTATCAATCACTCGATAATCTTGTGGTTGATAACGCTGCCACCAAGGAGTACCACTCGGTTGTTGGTAAGACTTCATCGGCGGTGAAACTAGTACGGCTTTATAGCCTGCTTTGGCAATCTTTGACGCATGCTCGGTGACTTTGGCATAAGGCCAATCAAAAACATGTAAAATGACATCCGTCGGCTGAGAACTGATCATCTTGAATACTCCTGTTTATCTAGCCAGCGAAAGAAAACTTAAAAAATCAATGAATGCAGCTCGCTAGAACAATTCGATTATAGTGACCATGATTATAGGTTGCTGGAGCAAAGCGCCATCCCCCTTTATGGAATTATTGATGGTGGAGACCCAAGGCGTAGAATCACGCTTTCGCTAGGCAACGAAATGTTTAGGATGGATTAAAAAACCGTCAAGAAATCACATTTGCTCGTCGTACGGTATAGGCAGAAAATCACAAAGGCAGTAAAGCGCCTTTGTGATTGAATAAAAAAAGAAAATTAGTGTACAGGGGCATCACTGGCAGCAAAAAACGGCCCAAAATGTTGCTCTAATATTTCTGGAGTTAGTTCACCAGCCGCTTCTAAACGCTTAAATTCAGCCACCAAAGCACGCTGTTCTTCCAAACTTGGTAGTGGTGTTTCAGGTTGGTCGCTAAGCTGAGCGGTCATGTTCTCTAACTCTTGTTCAATATCTTTCATAGTATGCCTCTTCAATTAAAAACCTTGTAGTCTACTTAAGTCACCACAAGGTAGCTAGACTACGTTAGAGTTTAAAGTTACTCACCATCGAATCAAGACGCTGCGATAAGTCACTTAACTCTTGGCTCGCTTGAGCGAGTTGCTCTGCCGTCACCGTCGTTTTCTCATTCACAACATTAATTTCTTCAACATTGCTATTAATGGTGTAAACAACCGTCGATTGCTCTTCTGTCGCCGTAGCAACTTGAGTATTTCTATCAGTAATGTCTCGAATCTTCAGTAAAATGATTTCTAATTCTTGAGCGGCTGATTGGGTAAATTCAACCCCCTCGGCTGAAACGCTTCTCCCCGTTTCCATTGCTTGTACCGCCGCTTTCGCATCAGCTTGTAGTTGATGAATCATAGTTTGTATTTCTTCGGTCGAGCTTGCCGTACGACTGGCTAAATTACGAACCTCATCGGCAACCACCGCAAAACCCCGACCTTGATCGCCTGCACGCGCAGCTTCGATTGCTGCGTTCAATGCTAATAAATTGGTTTGATCAGAGATGTCTCGGATCACATCTAAAATACTACCTATATCTTGGGTTTTCTTCGCCAACTGTCCAACCACTTCACCGGTATTCATGATATCAGTAGCTAAACGATCAATGGTGTTTTTAGCTTGAGTGATCACTTTTTTGCCTTGTAGCGTGCTGGTTGCCGCCTCATTAGCGGTTTCAGCAGCGGTAGCAGCATTGGCGGCAATTTCACTAATTGTCGAACCCATTTGATTCATCGCTGTCACCACTTGAACCGTTTGTTCACGCTGATGTTGGTTATTATCAAACGTGGTCTGCGATTTGTTCGACACATTCGCAGCGGCATGATGCAACGCTCGACTCGTCGCAGAAACCTCTTTCATCGATTGATGAATTTTATCGATAAAACCATTAAATCCTTGTGATAACTGAGCAATTTCATCGGTGCCCTCAATCTCAATACGTTGAGACAGGTCGCCATCACCTTGTCCAAGATCGGTAAATCGTTGAGCGATCTGACGGATAGGCTTGGCGATACTGTTGGCCAAAATAATCCCCACAACAATGAACCCTCCAGCCACCATCAAGGTTAATAATATCATCCGTTGTCCCATGCTATTCAGATCAGCAAAAACCTCTCGAACAGGCACAGAAGCAACGACAAACCAATCCATACTCGGGATATAGAGACTGGCAACAAATACCTCTTCACCACTGTCTTGAGCCGTCATTAAATTAAAGGTTGATTTATTAAGTAGAGATGAAGCTTGTGGCCCATAAATATGGCTTAATGAACGTTGATGTTTATCATTTTGATGATGAACTTGAATCTCACCCTGAGCATTAGCCAGATAAACAAAGCCGGTTTGTTCAATTTTAAAACTGGTCAATAAACGTACCATGTCATCCATTGATTTAGACAAACCTGACATACTAATCCCATTGACAATTTGGTAGTTAGCAAACAGTTTCACCTCACCAATCGGCTCTCTAAACATACTGACCATCGTTGGCTGTTGAGAGTCCGTGAAACCAAAAAACCAGCCATCTTGCTGACGATTCAATTGGCGGAGAAATCCATTTTGATTCCAATAAAAAGCCGTTTCTCGATTCGCCACTGAAGCATCATCTAAACGGTATTGCTGACGAATATTGTTGAGCTGAAGAACAAGCTGAGCTTCTTGCTCTGCATTTCTATCGGTGGTCGCAATCACTTCTTGAATAAACACATTGTTTGCAATCTGTTGAGAAGCTTGCAATAGGGTACTAACGTCTCGATCAATTTGTTCCGCAATTCGATGCAGCATCGTTGGGAGCTCAATATCAACCAAACGGTGCTCTAGTGTCTGCCTAGCTTGATGCTGAGCCATTAAACCAAGAATGGTCGTCGACGCTAAAACGGCTAGCGTCATACCGAGCACAACCTTACTTTTTATGGTCATGTTTTTGAATGTAAACATAGTACAACCTTATATAGATATCCCTTCAGGGGGTAGAACCAACATTATCAAGTCAGGAGTATAATAGAATCGGCAACCAATTCATATTTACGCATATCTCACCATAATGGTAAGCCTTCAATTCATTAAAAACTAATAATTATTCACCAAATATCAATACTCCAATCGCGTAAGGCGACAGCGAGACCGTCAATCAACCATACACTTTTTCAATAAATTGATGCCGTTGTCGATTGCTCTTTGAGGATCATTGAGAATAATAATGGTAGTGACTATGACTCGATTTTTAGGTAGAAAAGATATAAAAAAGCCCCTAGTTTTAGGGGCGATGTTGATTGAAAAGAGAGTAAAATTTAAACCTTAAAGCGACCGACTCTATTCTGTAGATCCGTCGCTAAACGTGCCAACTCATCACTGGCCGCCGCAATATGGGTTGAGCCATCGGATAATTGCTCTACCCCACCGCTGATTCGGTTGAGTGTTTGGTTTACATCATCAGCCACTATTGATTGTTGCTCGGTTGCCGTCGCAATTTGGATGTTCATGTCATTGATCGTAATGATTGCGGTGGTAATTTCACGCAGCTTTTCCGAAGCCTGTTCGGCCCAGTCGACCACTTCATTAGCCTTACGATAACCACCATCCATGACTTGCGAAGCATTCTTCGACGCTGATTGTAGTTTCTCGATAATGTCACGAATTTCTTCGGTAGAACTTTGCGTACGTGTCGCCAATGTTCGAACCTCATCTGCAACCACCGCAAAGCCTCGGCCATGTTCACCAGCTCGAGCAGCTTCAATTGCTGCATTAAGAGCCAGTAAGTTCGTTTGCTCAGCGATGCTACGAATCACCTCAAGCACTTTGCCGATAGAATCTGCGTCTTGCTGTAGTTTCTCTATCACATTAACCGCGGTTTGTACCTCTTTCGCTAAGGACAGGACTTCGTTAGTGGTTTTCGTCACCACGACTTCACCTTCTTGAGCAAATTTACTTGAACGGTCCGCCGCTTGAGCCGCATTACCGGCATTTTCTGCAACTTGGTTCACCGTTGCGGCCATTTCTGTCATCGCGGTAGCCACTTGATCCGTTTCGTGACGTTGTTTCTGTACTTGATCATTCGCTTCTCGGCTTGAAACCGCCAATTGCTCAGCCGCGGCACCTAACTGAATGGAAGCTTCAGCCACTTGTTTTACCAAGCTATGCACCCCTCCCACAAACGCGTTAAAGCTGCGTGCCAAATCGCCAAACTCATCGTGGCGCTCTTCATTAAGACGCTGAGTTAAATCACCATCTCCCGCAGCAATTTGCTCTAGTGCCTCACGCGTTTCGTTGATTGGTCTGACAATCATTTTAGCGACCAAAAGAATGATGACGATTAATAAAATCAAGGTCACCGCAAACGCCAGTAACAAGGTGACGGTTAATTCACGTGCCGTAGAGATAATATCATCGTACGGTTGAGCAACCGCGAGCGACCAACCCGGGGTATTCGCGACCGGATGGTAAGCCACCATATAATGTTGCTTATTTTCTAAATACAGATCGGTTAACCCAGATTGACCGGCAACCATTAATCTACTCATTTGTGCGTAAGCCGTGTTGCTGTCCTGAGTTGCATTATCTTTTAGGCGTTTGGCTGCCGTTTTATGTGCCACATAGACACCGCGCGAGTCAACCAGCCACGCTTCTGCATTATTGGTAGCGACACTATCAACCAGTTGAGTCAAAGTATTCAGCGTTACGGTTGCGGCTAATAAACCAATCACTTCACCACGATGATTTTTTACCACATGAGCCAAAACAATGATCGCATTGCCTGAAGTTCCCGAATAAAGCGGGTCACTGACCAGTGACTGCTGAGTTTTTTGTACCACTAACTGCTGAAAGTAACCACGATCGGCTCGACTCGCAACAACGCCGTTGTGGTGGTAAGCATCCCCTTTTAAGTCGACAAAGAACATCACTTCAAATTCTGAACTCATGTTTTTGCCAAAGTGTTTAACGTAGTTAAAAATGGCTTGCGTATCTCCGGAAGCTAACGTCTCGGTTTGTGCTAAAGAGCGGACAACCGCCATGCGGGCTTCTACCCAACTGCTGACCATTTCCGAACTACTTTGCGCCGTACGGCTGACTGATGTTTCTCCTAACCCCACCACTCTGGAGCTGACTTGATTGGTTACGATCCAAGCAGCCAGTAACAAACTGATGGTCAAAGGAATACTGAACACAATGATCAGTCTTGATGTCATTCTTAATTTTTTGAGCATGGGATCCTCTTCACCAAACAATGTCTGCTGAGACTAATAAAATCGAAGTTTTGCTACTTAGATGTTTAGCACAAAACCATTAAAAATCACGAAATGGGTTGCAATTTGGTGAGTATTCTTCCAATCATTTATTTATATACCGAACTTCGTCCCATTTCTCATCGTAATGTCGGCGTCGAAATCATCACCAATCGGTTCAAGTACCGCATTTTTTTGCTGTATTGGTGGGAACTTTTCGGGTAATACATTGACCAAAAGCTGATTTTTCTATCGGGAGTTTAAGGTCAATGCAGTTAACTACCTTTCAAACACTACAAGACTATTTAAACCAGCAAGTGATTGGTCAATCTTCATTAATCCAACAGTTGCTAATTGCTTTACTGGCGGATGGGCATATTTTGGTTGAAGGCCCCCCAGGATTAGCAAAAACTCGTGCGGTAAAATCACTGGCTGAATGCATTGAAGGTGAGTTTCATCGTATACAATTTACCCCTGATTTACTGCCAGCAGACTTAACCGGTACCGATATTTTCCGCCCAGAAACGGGAGAATTCATCTTCCAACCTGGGCCTATTTTTCATTCACTGGTTCTCGCTGATGAAATAAACCGTGCTCCAGCCAAGGTACAAGCGGCAATGCTAGAAGCAATGGCTGAAAAACAGATCACCGCAGGTCGTAAAACCTACCCACTACCGCCTCTTTTTCTGGTGATGGCGACACAAAACCCGATTGAGCAAGAAGGGACTTATCCTTTACCTGAGGCGCAGTTGGATCGGTTTTTATTGCATTTAGAAGTTGACTATCCTGACGCTGAACATGAATTGGCTATTTTGCGTCTTAACCGTGGAGAAGCTCTGGGACAGCGTTCTATTACTCCGCCCGTCTTGAGTCAATCGGATATTTTCTCTGCCCGACAAACCGTACTCAATATCCATATGGCTGAGGCCATCGAGCAGTATATCATCCGCCTTATCATGGCCACTCGTCATCCCAGTGAGTATGACCCAACACTAGCTCAATGGATTGAGATGGGGGTTAGCCCACGCGCAACCATCGCCTTAGACCGTTGTGCTCGTGCTCATGCTTGGCTCAGTGGCAGAGACTTTGTCAGCCCGGAGGATGTTCAAGCGATGATCTATCCCGTGCTTCGCCATCGATTACTGTTAACTTATCAAGCACAAGCAGAAGGCATCACGCCTAACCAAGTTATTGCTCACTTACTGACATTAGTCGGCAGCGCCTAGGATAAATAGATGACCAATCTTTCTCTATCATCATTACCTGAGCACGCCAATGGCGTTACCTTATGCCTTGAAGAACTACTGCCTTACCAGCAACAGGCCGTGAAATGGCTCCCTCCAGCTAAAAGTTTGTGGGCTCCATTGCTCGGTCAACACCAAAGCCGTCAACTTGGTCGTGGGATGGATTTTGCTGAAGTGCGCCAGTATCAGGCTGGCGATGATATTAGAAGCATTGATTGGCGAGTGACAGCAAGAACGGGTAAACCACACACTAAGCTTTTTTGTGAAGAGCGAGAAAAGCCCGTTATTCTTTATGTCGATTTTAGCCCTTCGATGCAGTTTGGTTCAACTTTACTGTTTAAATCCGTGCAAGCCGCTCATATGGCAAGTTTAATCAGTTGGTTAGCCGTGGCGCAACAAGATCGAATTGGCGCGGTTATTGATCTTGGAAACCGGTTAATTGAACTAAAACCCACCGCACGGCGTAATGGCGCATTACGTATTCTATCTGAACTAATCAGTAGACAAACACAAGCGCAGCAGACGACCACTGCGTCAAATTCTTCCATGCAGGAAGGCTTACTCACGCTTGATCGACTCTGTCCTAAAGGCAGTGAGATTATCTTGCTCAGCGATTTCGTACGCTATGATGACGGAATGCAGCCACTCTTGAGTCGATTAAGTCGCCATAATCAAGTCCGAATAGTACAGATTGCCGATCCATTGGAGCAAGGGATCACCGCTTTTCGTGGTAGAGAACGTGTAAGAAATAACCAACACACGCTCTGGCTCAACTTTTCAGCAAATAATACCCGCGACGGTATCAAAAAATCCTTTGAATCTCAGAAACTAAAACTAAAATTATTGAGCCAACGTATGGCAATGGACTATCGCCTACTCTCTTGTGGGCGGCCTTTGTTACCACAACTATCCGGACTCTAAATTAAATGCAGGCAGCCTCATCACTACTCGACCTTAATGCTCTTCATCTTCCTGCTTTGCCCTCTTGGTGGCCATTAGCGTGGGGATGGTGGGTAAGCGCGGCAGCCGCTGTTAGCGTTATCTTGCTGGTTGCCTTTTTGATTCACTGGAAACGTAAGCGTCTCGCTCCGAAGAAAACCGCATTACGCTTACTCGGTATGCCTGCGGGTTATCAAACCCCCTCTTCTGCGATTGAATTGCTGAGACAAGCCGCGCTGTGTTATTTCCCGCGTGAAGATATTGCTCACCTCACGGGCCATGACTGGTACGTTTTTTTAGATAACCAATTGGGGCAACCACTCTTTGTGCCAAATCTCGCGTTATGGCAACAAGCCTTATATCAAAAACAACCCATCGAGCATCCGGAGCGTTTGGTTGCGGATTGCTACTTGTGGATAGATAAAGCGTTGCCCCCAACAAAGAGGAGTTTACGAAACCTTGGCAAACGTTGAATTTGTATGGTGGTGGCTGTGGGCGTTACTGCCACTGCCACTGCTGGTGTACTTTTTTTTACCGCCGCAACCACCCACTACTGCAGTACCTCTCGCTTATCTTCCTCCGTCCAGTGATAACCACCAACCACAGCAATGGCTGATGAAAGGTTTGGTGCTAACACTTTGGATAAGCCTCGTCGCAGCGGCTGCGCGCCCTGTTTGGTATGGTGAACCCATTACACACTCTCAGCCTCATAGAGACATGATGTTGGTGGTCGACTTGTCTTATTCTATGAATCAAAAAGACATGCAGATGGGCGATGACTATATCGATCGTCTCACGGCGGTCAAACAGGTACTTAGTGACTTTATCGCTCAGCGGCAAGGCGATCGTCTCGGACTGATTTTTTTTGCGGATCACGCCTATTTACAAACACCGCTCACTCTCGATAGAACTACCGTCGCTCAACAGCTTAATCAAGCCGTTTTACGTCTGATTGGCACTCAAACTGCCATCGGCGATGGTATTGGCCTCGCAACCAAAACCTTTATTGAGAGTGATGCCCCGCAGCGGGTGATGATCCTCCTCAGTGATGGCAGTAACAATGCAGGCGTACTTGACCCTATCGAAGCGGCGCAAATCGCCAAACAGTATCACACCACGATTTACACGGTGGGTGTCGGTGCAGGTGAAATGATGGTCAGGGATTTTTTTATGACGCGTCGTATTAATACTGCTGAAGATCTTGATGAAGAAACATTACAAAAGATTGCCGATTTGACGGGGGGACAGTATTTCCGAGCGCGTGATAAACAGGATTTACAGACCATTTATCAGACGATCGATAAACTTGAACCGATTCAGCAAGCGACTCATGTGTGGCGACCTCAAAAAGAAATATTCAGCTATCCGTTAGCACTAAGTTTGTTACTTTCTATCATTTTGATGATGCTGAGGAGACATCATGTCTGAGTTTATGTTTCTTTCGCCCCTATGGTTACTCGGGATCCTACCTGTTGGCCTCGTGCTTATTTGGCTTTTGCGATACACCACAACTACACCTCTTATTGCTCCCCATTTGGCCCAAGCATTGGGGTTAGCGGTTCGCCAGCGGCAATCACTGGTTTTGGGTGGGCTCGGTGCGTGCTGGCTAATCGCCCTCATTGCTTTAGCAGGACCTAGTTTTGAAAAACAGCCTCGGCCAAGTTATAGCCAGCAGAGTGGCCGTGTCGTGGTGATGGACATGTCACGATCGCTGTATGCTACCGATATCAAGCCAAATCGACTGTCTCAAGCTCGTTACAAAGTGCTCGATTTACTCAACGGTTGGCAAGAAGGCAGCACTGGTTTGGTCGCCTACGCTGGGGATGCCTATATTGTCAGTCCTTTAACTACCGACACAGCCACGATTGCGAGCTTAGTTCCGAACTTATCGCCAAGTATCATGCCATTACCGGGAGCCAATGCGGCGGCTGGGGTCGCGCTGGCGATTGAGATGCTCCAACAAGCGGGATTTCAACAAGGCGATATTCTATTAATCGCCGACGACCTTTCCGCCAATGAAGCATCGGCGATCTCTTCTTTAGTCCGAGGCAAACCATGGCAGTTAAGCTTGCTCGGTATCGGAACCGAAAGTGGGGCACCCATTGCTATGCCTGATGGCACACTGCTCAACGATCAATCTGGCCAACCGGTCATTGCTAAAACCAATTTTTCACTGATGCAAGATTTAGCTAACGAAGTACAAGGCTTATTCGTTGCTTATCGAGGGGACGATCAAGATATCATGCGTCTATTAAGTGCCACTCAATCTCAGTATCAGGCTTCATTATCCACACAAGCCGCTCAGCTCTCCATTCCAATAAACCACGGCTATTGGTTGATTTTATTGCTCATTTTACCAGCCGCATTACTATTTAGACGTGGCTATATTTGGGTAGCGTTACTAACACTGAGTAGTGGCTTAACCGTTTCACCTGCACACGCCTCTGCATGGCTAAATCAAAATCAGCAAGCGCTGCAGGCTTATCAACAAGGTGATTATCAAACCGCAGCACAGTTATTTTCTCAACCAGAATGGCAAGGTGTTGCGCGCTATCAAGCCGGAGATTATCAAGGTGCGATTGACGTGCTTAGTCAAATCAAGAATCCCAGCGAGCAAGTACAATACAATCTAGCCAATGCTTTCGCCCAAGCTGGTGAGCTGACCGAAGCACTACAACGTTATCAGCATATACTCGCCAATAATCCGCAGCATACTGATGCGCTGCATAATTTAACGGTGGTAAAGCAAGCGCTTGAACAGCAACAGCAACAGCAACAGCAACAGCAACAGCAACAGCAACAGCAACAAGAGTCTGACGCTGACGATGCTTCGTCGCAAGCAGATTCGTCACCGACCAACGAAGCCAATCCGAACTCTGAGAAAGAGAAAAGCTCGCCCCAAAACGGTGATGACTCACATTCGTCAACACAATCAGAATCACCCCAAGATAACAGCCCGAATGCAGAGCCTTCGGCTTCGTCCAATACAGATACGTTAAATGCGGATGAAAAGACATCTGACTCAGCAGCAACACCGACCGAGCCGAATACATTAGAACCAGATTTGCCCCATGAGCCAACGGTGGATCAAACCCCAGCTAGCACACAAGAAAGCGATCCGCTACTGCGCCGTTTAGAGCAAGTCGAAAGTGCTCGCGATCCGAGTCTCTTATTACGTGCACAGCTGTATTTACAAGCTCAAGAGAAATCAACTCCCCAAAATCAAGGTAATCCATGGTGATGAAATTGTTACGACTCAACTTTTCATTTTGGCTAATGATATTGCTCACTAGCATCAGCCTCTCGGCTTATAGTGCATCGTTTTATGCTACGGTCAGCAAAAATAAAGTCGTCCAAAACGAGGTCTTTCAGCTGCGTCTTGTCAGTGATCAACCGGCCAACGCAGAAGCGATTGATTTTAGTCATCTAGAAGAGGACTTTTTTACCAGCCGCCCAAGCTTTGTGTCTTCAGTCAATATCATTAACAATCAACGTAGCCAGCGCAGCGAATGGACATTATCGCTAGCCGCCAATCGCTTAGGGATCTTAACTATCCCAAGCTTTGAGCTTAACGGCCAACGCACCGATCCCATCTCGATACAAGTCAGCGTTGATGAACAAGCACCACAGATGGATGAACTTGTTCAACTACAGAGTACCTTGTCACGGGATACTCTGTATCCAGCAGAAAGTACCGTTTTAACAACTCGCCTTACCATCAAAGCGGATCGCCGCCGCTTACAAAACACCCACATCACACCACCGTCCGTAGATGGGATGACTATTGGTCAGATTGGTGAAACTCAACAATATCAGACGGTGATCGCAGGGATAGAAGCGACCATTATTGAGCAGCAGTATCGCTTAACAGCGATTCAAGCAGGGGAATATCATTTAGTTGAACCTCGTTTTCAAGGCTCATACCTTTTAGGAAATACGTTACATGGTGGCGCGCGCATTATTCCCCTCAACACAGAACCCAACACTTATTCATTAGTGGTTGAACCACAGCCGAGTGACTACCAAGGGGCATGGCTACCAACCTCACAGTTAACGCTCACCGATCATTGGACAAATAGCCAAGGCGCGCCAATCACCGATAGCGTTTATCATCTCGAAGTGGGAGATGCTCTAACCCGAGATATTACCCTGCAAGTGGCTGGGCTCTCTGCAGAGCAACTGCCTACTCTGGCTCTGAGTTATCCTGATTCGATTAGCGTTTACGAGCAAAAGCCACAATTCACCACTTTAGATAACGGAAATACACTGATGCAACTCAAACAGGTGTTGATCCCACGGCGAAGTGGTGACATCCAACTGCCTGATATCAATATTCATTGGTGGAATAGCCACACTAAACAGGCCCAATTAAGCCAAGCGAAAGGCTTATCCCTTGATGTTTCGGCGACTCAGCCAATCAATGCTATCTCGCCCTCAGATCCGAACCATACGACAGCAGTGTCTGCTCAAACAATAGTTGTTAAAGAGGCAGGATTATGGCCGTATCTGGCCGCCTTATTGGCGACTTTCTGGCTAGTCACGCTCGGATTGTATTGGTGTTTATATCGAAAACATACCCGATTGAATGAACAAGAAACAACCAACATTCAGCCTGGCTCCACTTGGCAACAGCTACAGAATGCCTTAACCACTCAAGATGCGATGATGATTAACCATGCACTCTCACGCTGGTTAAATGAAAGTCCATTGACTCATGCAGAGCGAGAGCAAGTACGGCAAACCCTGAATACACTGCATGAAAATAAATTTTCACTAAACAGCCAAACGTGTGACTACCAAGCTCTTAACACGCTGATAAAACGTCTTCAGCAAGAAGCGCTAAAGCGGTCAGCCAAAACTCAGCACCCCTTAGCGAAATTATAGGATTAGATACGTTAAGACTAAGAATGCCGACTTTGATATTAAGAGGAGAGGTGTTCAAACGAGTCAGGCGTAGTTGGGGTCAATTCGGCCCCAACCACGGTATTGCGTCCTTGATGCTTTGCTTGATAAAGCGCTTTATCGGCTTCAGAGTACATACGCTCAAATTGAATTTCACTCGGCGTAAAACGGGCAACAGAGTAACCAATCGAGACCGTTAAACATGAAGAAACAGGGCTAGTGTGATGTGGAATATTCTCTTGCTCGACCGCACAGCGAATCGTTTCGGCTAACGCGGCGACTTGCTGAGCATTATGCCTAGTCAGTAGCAAGACAAACTCTTCGCCGCCGATCCGGCAAAATTGCTCTCCAGCAGACTGAGTATGTTGACTGAGCACTTTACCAATCCGCATTAACGCGATATCCCCCTCAAGATGCCCATAATAGTTATTAAATAACCCAAAGTGGTCAATATCGAGCAAAATAACCCCATAATCAACCGGCTTAGCCGCATATTGCTCACAGGTTTGTTCTAACAAATGAGTCAACATACGCCGATTGCCTAAACGCGTCAGTGGATCCATTTTGGCCAGCAAATCCAGCTTCTCATTGGCTTTTTGTAGCTCTCTGGTACGGTTATAGATTTCACGCTCTAGGTTTTCATTCAATTCATTGATCGCTTGCTGAGCTTTAGCACGCATCAAGACTTCGGTTAAATTCGAGGCGAACATGCGGATCACTTCTCGTAACTGAGACGTTAACGGAGAGCGGCGGATCAGGTTATCAGCTGAAATAAACGCCAATGGTTTATCGTTATCAGTCAACATCGTCATCGCCGTCCAACCAAATCCAACAATTTGACTATCGTGATAGATGGGCACCGACTCTTTGAACACCACCTCATTTGGTGCTTGTTTGGCCAAAAGGACGATTTCATTATCAATCGCAGAGCTACGAAAATAACCCTCATCGACGATATTCCCTTGAATATCAGTTCCCCAAGTCCCCTGCAAATAACCGCACTGTTCATCGGTCAAAAATACTGCCATGCGATCGATACCCATGCGCTTAATCGCAAAGGCTACCGCCGTTTTACACACTTCACTCACCGTCAAACAACGCGATAATTCGACCATGCTTGCATGTAACATACGCATGTTTTGTTCCTGCCGTTTACGAATATAAATTTGCGCCAATAACGAAGCAAAAGAACCGAGCATCTGGCGTTGATAATCACCTATCGGTTGACGACGAAAATAGTTGTCCATCGCTATCCAACCAAACACTTCTTCACCATCACGCAGCAATAGCATGCCATTCCATCCCTGCCCGATCACCTCACCTGCGGTATACAACGGCGCATCATCGATGATCACCAACGTTGAGTTTCCGTCGGCGATCGCTTCGATATATCGTGGCTCTAACTGATGTAAATCGAACTGAGTATGATGCTCACTTATCGTTCGTCCTTGCTCATCCGTCCCATAAGTGCCGCTAAAACAGCGTTTTTTGATGTCTAATAAAAATAAAGCCACTCGATCAAACCCCAGCTTATCGCGCACCGCTTCAACCGATGCACGATGCAACTCATCCAAATTGCTCGGATTTGATAAGGTAAGAGCTAATTGATGCACCAGTTTCATGTTATCAATAAAAATTTCGCGCTGCGTTAACTCATCGCGATACTTAGCCTCACGGCTATCACGAAGCTTAAACTCTTGCGCAGCGTCCGTTTCGGCGCGGATACACTGCCAACGAGCCGCTATCAGCGGTAAGCATTCAAGCCCCCCGGTCGCCAATAACTGACTCACTCGCTGCTCACAGACTCCCTCAAACAATAAATAGGTCCGTTTATCGCTGTGGTTATCGAGGGTAAATAAATACGCTTCTGATGGGATGTCCTGCTGATAATCCCAGTTGCAAGTATTAGTAGCGAGAGGGATCAGATTATCGGCACAATCAAATTGGGCGGCCCACAACCAAAACGTCTCTGGATACTGAGCCACTGACAGCGGTTGCCCTACTGTAAAAATACTCTTTGCCTGATAAGGATGAGAAGGTGCATGGAAGATGTGCATCGCCTGAGGTAAAAGTATCTGGCGTAAAAAGGGAAAGATAACCTCAGTCAACATACGATGACTACTGCAAGTCGAGAGCTGTTTTGCTAGGGTACGAGAGAACATGACCATGGCCTAAATAGAGTGTGCCTAGCGTCAAATTAGAGAATCCAGCAGCGTTACTCAATCGAATCCCATAGTCTCTGTTAACCGCGCCGCAAATTGGCTAAAAGGGTTTATGTATCTTAGAGATGAGCTGCATTTTTGAGAGGTTGTTTCCATTTTAGCGGGAAAACACAGTCATTAATTGTGAAAATTCTCAATAGTGAGAATTTTCACAGACAAGATTAACGCTTAACGCGGAAAATGATCCGGATGACCAAATATTATTGCCGATGAACAGAGAACTCACCTCTGCTCTACGGATTCAATGTATTAGGCTTGCTGAAATGGATATAACGACCCGAGGCCCATGATCTGAGTTAGCTCATCAAGTGCGGTTCGATTCTCTATTAATAATTGCGGATCAGCCAAATCCGCCTCAAGTAATCGATCGCGATAATGCTTTTTCACCCATTGATTGAGCGTTTCAAAACGTTGATCATCCATTAAGCATCGTGAGTTAGTGGCTTTAAGTTCTGATGCATTGAGAACAACACGCAAACGCAAACAAGCCGGACCACCGCCGTTACACATACTTTCGCGCAGATCAAACACCTTAACTTCATCAATCGGTCCACCGCTGGTGATCAATTGCTGCAGATACGCCCACACTCGCGGGTTTTGACGAGACTCTTCAGGAACGACAATCAGCATTTTGCCATTGGCTTTGGTTAATAGCTGGCTGTTAAACAAGTAACTGTCTACCGCATCTTGCACCGCAACTAACTCGGTCGGAACTTCAATCGGGATAAATGGGCTGTCTAAGGCATTCAGTTTTTGCTCTAGCTCAGCAAAAGCACGCGCTTGATCGAGAAACGCTTGCTGATGATGGAACAATACCGGTCCATTGCTAACCGCAATCACATCATTATGAAAAACCCCTTGGTCGATCACCGCTGGATTTTGCTGGATAAACACTCGCTGCGCAGCGTTTAATTGATGCAACCGCGCCACCGCTTCACTCGCTTCACGAGTTTGTCGAGCAGGGAAACGCTGTGGTTCAACGTCTCCTCCCCATGCTTGACGACCATACACAAACAGCTCAACCCCAGGCGCAGTATAATCACGGCATAACCGATTATGATTTGCCGCCCCTTCATCACCGAAAAGGGCTTGTTGAGGCAGCGCAGCATGGTGGACAAAATGCTCAGCAGAAGAAAATACCGCTTGCAGTGCTCGGCGGGTTGTCGTGGCTTCAATTGAACGATGAAATTTATTATTCAGATTAGCAACCGTAAAATGAACTTTGCTATCGGCCGTGTCTGCCGAAGGAGAAACCGTCGCAGCATTAGCGACCCACATCGATGAAGCGGAGCTTACGTTGGCTAAAAGCTGCGGAGCTTGCTTGGCAACTTTAGCCAGTATTTGCTCATCGCGTCCACTAAAACCCAATTCACGCAAAGTCGCCATACAAGGGCGTTCTTGGGGAGGTAATATGCCCTGTACAAACCCCATATCATGAAGTGCTTTCATCTTGCTGAGCCCTTGCAGCGCAGCTAGCTGTGGATTAGAAGCCGCATTTTTATTTGAAGTTGACGCAACATTACCAAACGACAGTCCTGCGTAATTATGAGTAAGCCCAACCAGACCATCAAAATTCACTTCATAAGCTGACATACACAACGTCCTTATTATTATTGATTTTAAAAGAGGAAATTAACAACTCGCGGTCACGCGCGGCTGCGCAAATAATGGGGCAATTCTGACTTTATCACCTTGCTGTACTTGTAATTGATCCGCTTGCTCAGCCGTCAGCGAGATTTGCTGATCAACGTATTGCGCATTACTGATCATCGCTCGATAATGGTGATAATTAAGATTACCAATCAACCATGTAGCCTCCCCTTGTAGTGGCGAGTCACTGATCAATACCTCACATAACTCACTATCACGAACCATGCGTAAATCATCAATGTACGCTTCCAGAGTCGGGCCGGCATCGAAAATATCGATGTAGCCTTCATAACGCATCCCTTCATCTTCAAGAATTTTACGCGCAGGCTCAGTGTTAGGGTGCACCTTAGCAATCACTTGCTGAGCAGGCTCCGATAAAAAATCGACATACAGAGGATGTTTTGGCATTAATTCGGCAATGAATGCCTTTTGGCCAATCCCCGTTAAATGATCCGCTTGGCTAAAATCAATCGAAAAGAATCGTCGGCCGAGGCTTTCCCAGAACGGTGAATGGCCACTATCATCAGAGACGCCTCGCATCTCAGCAATCAATTTATCAGTGAAATGTTCTCGGAAACTGGCCATAAACAGCAGCCGGCTTTTCGATAATAAATGGCCATGTTTACCTAATCGAAAATCAGGATCGAGAAAGAGTGTGCACAGCTCACTGCATCCCGTATGATCATTACTCAAAAATAAGGTCGGCATTTGGTTATAAACATCGAGCTCTTTGGACGCATGCACCAAAGTCCCAACCCGAAAATCGTACCACGGTTCATTTAAACCAATCGCCACTTCTAAACCACTCACACCAACCACTTGCTGAGTTTCTGTCTCTTCCAAGACAAACAGATAACCTTGATCATGCAGCGGCGCTTCTCCTTGCCAAGTCGCCAGCATTCTTTCAATTCGCTGCGCTAAACGCTGTTCATGATGAGGTAACGAAGTGAATCCCACTCCGGTTTTTTTAGCTAAGGCTAGCAATGCGGGTTTGTCATCCCTAGTCACTGGGCGAATAAGCATCATAACTTGAATCCTTGTTGTGATGGGCTATGTTCTTGTTCGTAAGCGAAGAACATAACCATGCAAAATAGCCACACAAATAATTCTTACTGTCTACTCATCACTAAAAATGCATTATTTTTGACACGTTATGCTAACAAGTAAGGATTATTATCCAAAAGTGCTACTATTTATTTAAAACTTGGTGGTTATTGCTAAACATTGATTAACTTTGTCGTGTTTACATAGTAAATTCAAATAAAGAAAAATATCAACACTTTTAACAAAAAACCAACCATATACAAGACAAAAATTAACTTAATAGACTGAAAAGTAAATACATTATCTCGATAAATAACGACAATAATTTAAGCTATTTATACTTATTTCCCCTCATCTATCTAAATCTATTGGTTCAATAATTACTCTACGGTGAATACAAATCGAACGCTGGAAAAAGAAAAGTTAATCATTATTAATGCATAGCCATGCTACATATTCGTTACTCTCTTCATTGATTATTTTGCTTAGCAAGGCGTTATTTCAGAGATAACGCTTTATATAGAAATATCATGAAATGATGACCCAATAAAAATATGGCAGGGAATGTTCAAAGCAACCGATTACTTAGCTTAATGGGTGAAAGAATCGAAACTGCGCATCCATTAATTGAATAAATGTGATGAAAATCTCTTTTTGTACCGCTATACTCCGCGCTCGGTGTGCATCCGAACTCACCAATACAAGCCGTCATATGGAATAGTGAACGACCCTAGGATAGGACCAGCTCGTTAACTTTGCTTGTAAAGGTGCTTTATGAACAGACAACGGCGACCGCTTAGGTCATTACTTCCCTCCTACACTGCTAGCCAGTGCCGTAGCCTGTTCCCGCCTTTTATAAACATGACACCCACTCTCTTTCCATTCATTCACGACATCGAAAAAAATTATGACGATTATCTTTAGCTTATTGGGCATGCTGGTCTTGCTCGCTTTGGCGTATCTGCTCTCTGAGAAACGCGCGATTATTAATTGGAAAACGGTTTCACGAGCATTATTACTGCAAGTTAGTTTTGCGGCTCTGGTGTTGTACTTTCCTTGGGGACAAGCCGCCCTTGGTGCGCTCAGTCAAGGGGTTGCAAGTCTGTTAGGCTTTGCTGATGTAGGCATCGCCTTCTTATTTGGTGATTTAGCCAATACTGGGTTTATCTTTGCAATTCGTGTTTTGCCGATCATTATCTTTTTTAGCGCGCTTATCTCTGCGCTGTACTATTTAGGCATTATGCAAAAAGTCATCGCTTGGTTAGGCGGCGGGATCCAGCGCTTTTTAGGCACCAGCAAAGCCGAGTCTTTAGTCGCTACAGGCAACATTTTCTTGTCACAAGGTGAATCCCCGCTATTAGTACGTCCCTTTTTGCCTAAATTAACCCGCTCAGAACTATTTGCGGTGATGACTGGCGGTATGGCTTCTGTAGCGGGTAGTGTGCTCGGAGGCTATGCAGGACTCGGTATTGAGCTAAAATATCTGATTGCCGCTAGCTTTATGGCGGCGCCAGGTAGCTTGCTCATGGCGAAAATCATCGTCCCTGAAGCAGGAAAACCGTGCGATCAGACCGATGTACACATTGATGGTAGCGAACAAAGTAATGTCATTGATGCTCTCGCAAGCGGCGCAATGAATGGCATGAAGGTGGCGGTCGCGGTCGGAACCATGCTTATCGCTTTTGTCAGCGTGATCGCGATGGTCAATACTGGGTTAGAGAGCTTTGCTGAGCTGTTTGGTTTACAAGGCATCACTTTACAGCTCTTACTTGGCTATCTGTTTGCACCACTGGCTTGGATACTCGGCATCCCTGCTCATGAAATGATTCAAGCAGGCTCTTATATCGGCCAAAAAGTGATCATGAATGAGTTTGTGGCCTTTATTGATTTTATCCAACATAAAGAAGCACTGTCTGAGTACAGCCAAGTGGTGATTACCTTTGCTTTATGTGGCTTTGCCAATATTGGTTCGATCGCGATTCAGCTTGGTTCGATTGGGGTTATGGCACCAGAACGTCGAGCAGAAGTGGCTAATTTAGGCCTGAAAGCCGTGATTGCTGGTACTCTTGCTAACCTAATGAGTGCTTGTTTGGCTGGTTTGTTTATTTCACTATAAATCTCTTAATGAAGAAGGGCTTTGCCCTTCTTCATTATCTTATCTCTCTCATTTATTTTTTAATCGCCCCCCTTTGAGAGCAAGTGAGATCTTATCTAATCTTCCCCCTTCTACGCTCAATGATCGACTGGATTACCCACTGGGTTTTGCCAGCTATTGCATCGAGAACCTCATGATTTACTCTTTTCTACTCTCCATAAATAAACTTTATTGTTGCATAATGGTCTGATAGCCAAGCTCAATACTCGCGACTATTCAATGAGCTAGGTTTGAAGTGTGTGGTTGCCTGTGCGTCTATCGACTTGACGTTGCAGGTAGTTAGCCAGTCTAGTCATTCCCTATACGCAAATCACTCGGTGATTAGGGTAAAGGCACACAGCAAACACCGCTACCGTCTCCAATAGGAAGGGTATATCCTCCAATAATAAAGGACCGTTACCGCATGATAATGCATTCTCGTCAACGTTTAGTCACCGCGCTACTCGCTGGAGCACTATTAAGCTCCTCACCGCTATGGGCTGAAGAGCCTACTACCGATGACTCCATGAGTTACAGCAGTATTGTTGAAACCATGAGTCATAAAGAAGGTTTCCTTACTTTTTATCGCGACCAAACTACCGGTGAAACGTTATTTGCCATCAATGAATCACAGCTCAACCAGCCAATGATTTATCTCGCCCAAAGTCTGGATGGTATTGTTGAAGCAGGACATTTTCGGGGCAACTTTCGTGAAACTCGCGTCATCGAATTTCGCCGTTATTTCGATAGAATTGATATCGTTGCGTTGAATCCTCGTTTTCAATTTGACCCCAATAACCCTCTTTCCCGCGCAGCCAACGCGAATATTAGTCAAGCGACACTGGCAACCCTACCAATCATTGCCGAAGAAGAAGGACAAATCCTACTCAGCGCGGATCGATTATTCATCGGTGATGCACTGCATAAACTAACGCCAACTCTCGACAGACGTTCATCAGGAGCAGGGTTCATGATGGGTGAACTGCTCGAACATCGCTCGCGTTTTAGCGCGGAGCGTGTCTATCCGCGTAATGTCGACGTGGTGATCGACTATGTATTCTTAAACAATGAGCCACAAGAGAGCTCTTCGGCTCAAGCCGATGCGCGGATCACGCAGATCCGTCTCCAACATTCATTGATTGCACTGCCTGAGAATGACTATCAACCGCGCGCCGATGACGCACGGATTGGCTACTTTACTCAATCGTTTGATCGGATGACCGATAGCAGTTGGGCACCTTATGGTGATGTGATTAATCGCTGGCACTTGGAGAAAAAACACCCAGAGCAAGATCTCTCAGAACCCGTAGAACCCATTGTGTGGTGGATAGAAAATACGACACCTCATGAATGGCGAGAAGCGATTCGTCAAGGAGTAGAAGGATGGAATATCGCCTTTGAAGCTGCGGGATTTAAAAATGCACTGGTCGTCAAAGAGCAGCCGGATGATGCCGAATGGGAAGCAGGAGATATTAACTATAACGTGCTACGCTGGACCTCTTCTCCTCAACCTCTGTTTGGTGGTTATGGTCCTTCACTAGCGAACCCTTTAACCGGTGAAATTATTGCCGCTAACATCATGCTAGAGCATATTTTTCTGTCTAATGTTTGGTTAACCGAGCAAGTGTTCGCGCCTGTCACTCCCACTCAGCAAACGCACACTCATATCATTAACGGACAACCAGTGCATTGCTCTGCCGCCCATTCTCTACAGCAAGGGTTAATGATGGCAAGAGCAACTTATGGTTTACCGACCGGAGAAGCCTTTGCCGACAATGAACGTTTACAGCAAGGATTACGCCATTTAGTGATGCACGAAGTGGGGCATACCTTGGGGCTGAATCATAATATGAAGTCTCATTCTTTATGGGATAATGAGCAAATTCACGATAAGTCGCTCACTAAAGGGGTATTGTCGGGGTCGGTAATGGATTACGCACCGATTAACTTAGCCCCCCTAGGTAAACCGCAAGGTGATTATTACAGTTACTTACCTGGGCCTTACGATATCTGGGCGATTGAATATGGTTACTCTCCCGCACTTGCAGACCCTGAACAAGAGTCACAACGCCTAGAACGTATTTTACAGCGTTCCCATCAGCCTGAATTGGCATTTGCTAACGATGCAGATGACATGCGTTTTCCTGGGGTACACATCGACCCTCGGGCAATGATTGGCGCACACAGCTCGGACCCTATCACCTATGCGACACAACGTTTTGAGCTGATTAAGCATACCTATCCTCAATTATTGCAAACGGCGCGCTTACCTGGTCAATCCCATCAACAACTGTTGATTAGCGCTAATGTGCTCTTTAATCACTATCTCAATCAAGCCAATGTTGTTTCGCGCTATATCGGTGGTATTTATGTTGAGCGAGCGGTGGTTGGACAAGATCCACAAGTCAAACCATTTACTCCGGTTGCGCTTGCCGACCAACAGCGCGCAATGCGTACTTTAGCCAACTATGTCTTTGCCCCCGATGTCTTACAAGAAATGATGCCGCTACTCAATTATATGCAGCCTCAACGACGCGGGTTTGCTCGATACGGTATCAATGAGGATCCGAAACCTCACCAACGCCTCTTTGCTATGCAGCAAATGATCCTCGATCATCTATTGCATCCTAACGTCACGATGCGTCTCAGCGATAGTCGATTGTATGGTAATCAATACAGTGTGAATCAGATGCTCAGTGAATTAACTAACGCTATTTTTGTCGATGCCAGACAAGTCAACAGCATCAGTCAAATGCTGCAGGTCAGTTATGTACAACGCCTGATTGTGATCGCAAATCTTGATAAAGAGAATGAAAGTGAGCACGATTTTGTGACCCGCTCTGAGGCTTTAGCTCAACTCCACGCGATTCGTAAAATGCGTCTCTCAAGACATGTGAGCGATGAAGTGAAAAATCATTATCAGTTTATTAATCAGATGATCGATAGAGCTCTGAAATAATCATTAAAAAAACCGCTTCAAAAGTCGAGTAGACCTGAAGCGGTTATACATTTCAAAGCGGCGGATTAAAAAGTCAGCGAAAGGTTAGCCGCTACCCCCATCTGATGTTTACCAGCGTAGTTCCCGGCTAAATCAAAACGCACCACATCAAACGGACTAAAACCAATACCCGCGGTAATAGCATTATCAAGATTACTTTCTAAATCAATCTCATAGCCAGCACGTAGTTGTGCCCAGCGCCATGCATTACCTTCAATACCAAAGCGTAAAAACTGAGTATCATCCCCTTTGCCGTCAAAACGAGATTGTTTGGTGAGATCTAAATCCACAGCAGCGGTGAAAGCATCCGTTACATAACCACCCGAGACGGTAACTTGAGTATCCAATTTGTATTGATTGATGCCATTAAATGTCGTGATTTTTTGACTAAACAGATCTTTTACCGCCACACCTGCGCGATAGTTATCTTTTAACCACACGACACCTAAATCGAGGTTAAAAGCGCTGTCACTGGTTTCACTCTGATCATAATCATCTAAATCAAATTCTTTAACACTTAAGCTCTGTTGATAAGTCTTGAGTTGTTGGATTTTCGGCGCCACACCGATAGCCCATTGATGGCCGCGATACTGCACCATTTTCGCCACTGCAATCCCGTATTCGGAATAACCAAAGGCCATAAGATCAACACTAGAGTCTTGATAGCGATTGACCGGATCGGCATCATCACTGATCTGCGCTTTCGCGAGGATCTCAACATAGCCGCGCGCAAAAAAGTTTAATGAAACTCGGTTCATCGGAATGGCAACCGCAACACCTAAACCACCCGACACCGCAAAAGGTTTATTGTTATTTAAGTCATCTAAATAACGATTCAATCGATCTTGCGTTGCTTGTGAAGTATCACCAGCTTCAAACGCTTTGATCACATCTTGTAAATCATCAATCGTCGATAAATTATCATCGCTATCGCGCAGGTTAATACCGACGGCGGGTAATAGCACGCCAAAATCATCTCGACTACGATAAACCGCGGTTAACGCTGGGTTATAAAACGGCGCTAATAGATAATCAGAGGTGGTCACCCCAGTATTACCCATTGCATTCCCTCGCGCATCAGCGACAGCATTCGCCGCTAACGCAGAACCAGAAAAAAACGCCCCAAGCACCACTGCCAGTTGTGTGTATTTTTGCATATCCTTATCACCTTTTACGTGAAAACACTCATCACTAAGGTTAATACACTAAAGGCTAAATCGCTAAATAACCGTCATTTTTTAAATCGCGCACTCCATAAAGTGCAGTGCGCGACTTTCATCAATCGGATTTAAGCAGATCGAGGAGCAGATTTAACGACCGGCGTCTTGACTGCTGATGATGGGCGACGAGTACGATGTGACGGACTCTTTTTCGCTGAATTAGGATTGGATTTGTTCGCAGGGCGTCCCTCACCGGACGTTTGACCACGATGACCCGTATTTTGCTGAGTCGCTGTCGGCTTCTTCACTTTTTTGGGCTTTTTAGGTTTAAGCGGACGACCATCTAACTTCGATTCAGGGACAACATTAGTGGGCTCAAAACAGGCCAAACTCATTCGAGGTAATACCGTTTGAATTAAACGTTCAATCGCAAATAACTCCGGTGCTTCCAATTCACACACAAATGAGATCGCTTTACCCACTTCTCCAGCGCGGCCAGTTCGGCCGATACGATGGACATAGTCTTCAGCGACTTTAGGCAACTCAAAATTGACCACTTGTGGCAATTGAGGGATATCAATGCCACGCGCAGCAATATCGGTAGCGACCAAAATACGTATATCGCCCGCTTTAAAGTCAGCTAACGCTCGAGTACGTGCGCCTTGGCTTTTATTACCGTGGATTGCCGCCGCGGTTAATCCTTGCTCATTTAAATAGGTCGCTAAACGGTTCGCACCATGTTTAGTCCGCATAAACACCAACACTTGTTGCCAATTACCCTCTTTGACCAACTTAACCAACATGGCTGGTTTCTTTTTCACGTCAGCCGGATAAATACATTGCTCAACAGTTCTTGCTGTTGAATTGGCAGGGCTGACTGAAATCTCAACCGGATTATTAACTAAGCCTTTAGCAAGCTCTCGAATCTCGGTCGAAAATGTTGCCGAAAACAATAAGTTCTGACGCTTTTCTGGCAGTAATTTCAAGATCTTACGAATATCACGAATAAAGCCCATGTCTAACATGCGATCCGCTTCATCCAAGACCAAGATTTCCAGTTGATCAAACTTGACCGCATTTTGGTTATACAGATCCATCAATCGACCTGGGGTAGCCACTAAAATATCCGCCCCTTTACACATCCGCTGCATTTGTGGGTTAACTTTCACTCCACCAAAGACGACGGCACTGCTTAATGGCAGATAACGACCGTAGACTAGAATACTTTCTTGAATTTGCGCAGCCAGCTCACGTGTTGGGGTAAGAATTAAAGCGCGCACCTGATTGGCTCGAACCTTTGGACCCTTTGATAAAAGCTCCAAAATAGGCAATGTAAAGCCAGCTGTTTTTCCTGTGCCAGTCTGAGCTGCTGCCATGACATCCTTGCCCTCTAATACCGCAGGAATGGCCTGCACTTGGATAGGCGAAGGCGTGTTATACCCTTTCTCTTCAATAGCTTTAAGGATTGGTGCAGAAAGACCGAGCGAGGTAAAACCCATATATGATTCTCAATAGTAATAAAATAAACAACGCGGCACCGCCGCGCAAAGTCCACCATTTTGAGGCCTTTACTATTGGGTAGCAACCGTTAATTACAAATACCGACCGATTGACGACTCACAACACCTTACGTTGAATGGCGATAATCAGGCTCTACATGAATCAACACCTCAGCATTAGGCAGCACAGCCATGATCGCCGCTTCAATTCTATCGCATTGTTGGTGGGCAGCATCGACACACATCGATTTAGGTACAGTAAGATGAAAATCAATATGACGGCGACGGCCTGAATAACGAGTACGTAACTGATGAAAGCTCATCTCTGGCCCACAAACACTTTTAATAGTTTGACTAGTCAGCGCTAACTCTTCGTCCGAAATACTATGGTCTAATAAAGGACGAAACGCTTCGCATAACAAACTCACCCCTTCACGAGAAATAAATACCGCAACAAAGATGGCCACAACCGCATCGATAAAATACCAGTCATAACCTAAGTATCCGGCGACTAACATCACCGATAGCCCCACCGCAACACCGAGTGAGGTTAATACGTCCGCTTTTAAATGCAGAGCATCCGCTTGTAGCGCGATTGATTCTTCTTCTTTCGCTACGCGATAAAGGTGTCTTGAAACCAATAAGTTAACCAGAGCAGAAATCAACATCACGACTACGCCTAGCCCTATCGCACTGACTGGCTGAGGATTAAACAGCTTACTGATCGCTTCATAGACAATCCATGCTGCAGCACCCAAAATCAATAACGCTTCTAATACGCCTGAAACGTTCTCAATTTTACTGTGTCCGTAAGGATGATTGTCGTCTGGTGGTAAATCGGAGGTACTAACGGCAAATAACGCAATTAATGCCGCAATAAGATCCATGGCAGAGTGTATGGCCTCTGAAATGATACTCACCGAGCCACTAAAAATCCCCACCGTCATTTTCATCACAATTAACGTGCTATTAGAACCCACCGAAATGAGTGCTGCGCTGGTTTTACGATTCATTATAGAACTCCACAAAAACACTCTGCTCATCGACGCGAATCATAGCACAAGTTTTTTTACAAAAAACGTCTATAATTTCCATAAAAAAACAACCATAAGCATGATAAATGAATAAAATAAAAACCAATAAAAACAGCATGATAATATTAAATAAAAACAATTATCACTACCTTGATTCGTATTTGATTAAAAATTGAATATAAACATAAAGTATCGTTATATTTAAACAGCAAAAATCAAAAAAGATCCCGATTTCATCCACTTTTTAGACTTATCATTAATCGCTAGAAAACTGGCTGCATATTGGTACAATACGTTAACATTATTTATTCACCATCATGTCTTTAGGCTTATGTCCACTTTACAAACTATCGTTCTCGAAACCCCCAATGTATCCAATAAAGTCCTACTTCATTCTTGCTGCGCCCCCTGCGCTGGCGATGTCATGGAGCGAATAGTTAACGCGGGAATCGAGCTTACGGTCTTTTTCTATAACCCGAATATCCATCCAGAAAAAGAGTATTTGATCCGTAAAGAAGAGAACATTCGTTTTGCTGAAAAACTGGGTATTCCGTTTATTGACGCAGATTATGACGCGCCAAACTGGTTTGAACGGGTCAAAGGCATGGAGTGGGAGCCAGAGCGCGGCATTCGCTGCACTGAGTGCTTTGACATGCGTTTTGAACGCACGGCGTTGTACGCCCATGAAAATGGGTTTGACACTTTCACCAGTTGCTTAGGGATCTCGCGTTGGAAAAATATGCAGCAAATTAATGACTGTGGTCAACGCGCTGCAGCACGTTACCCAAGCCTGACTTACTGGACATTCAACTGGCGCAAGCAAGGTGGAGCGAGTCGCATGGTTGAACTGGCCAAGCGAGAACGTTTTTACCAACAAGAGTACTGCGGCTGTATCTATTCACTGCGTGATACCAACCGCTGGCGAGTGGCCAATGATAGATCACGAATTCAAATTGGTGTGCAGTATTATACTGATGAGTAAAATAAAAGCGAAAATCCCCTACTTAGGCAAGTAGGGGTTAGGTTTAACATAAAAACTACTATTTCGGGTCACAAAAACTAAACTTGGAGCGATAGTAACGAACTAAACCAACAAGGAATAATTGCCATAAATAGAACAGCCCCATACTTCCCCCTGAACTTGATGATAACTCCGGTTCGATAGGGTTCTTGTTCTTCACTTTCTGAGCAAATACATCAAACTCAGCAGCCGAGACGAAGTCACCCACACCGGATAACGCCTCAAATTTCAGGTATTTCGCTTGATACGGTGAAAATTCTAATTTTTGCACGCCATCACGATGCTCAAAAGTTCCTACCGAAACTTCTATGAAGTTCTGACCATCTTCAGACAAAGAGAGACGATAATCACCGATTGCTCCGTTCCCTGCACCGGGTCGTGCAACATAACTAAACCCACTAACCATAAAGTCAGCACTCAAATCGATCACAAAATGTTGCGGCGCTTTTTCAGAATCGTGTTCAGGGAACCATGGTGAATGATAAATACTATTCAGATCACCATCGAAAGCTTTTTCGATTTCAGAACCAGATTGCGCTTTGGGTTTTTCAATAAAGCGAATCGCCGTCCGATCAAACTCATTAAAGGTTGCTGTTTCTGGGCCGGTTAATTTTAAATTAGCCCAGTTGACACAATCCCCCGTCACGTCGTTATCGATATCATCAGTACGCAATATAATGTGTTTGATGTTGTATAAATCCAAATCCGGTTTCACTACAGCAGGACCTTCTAGATCATATTCCCATACTTTTACACCGTCGGCATAAACGCTCGCTTTAACTTTGTTGCCTTCAATTTTACAACTGTCATCGATGCCGACATCCGCTGTTAAGCGCGTCCAAGTTCCATCAAGGCTAAAACTGACGTTTGCTGGTGCTTGCATTCCAATACCGGACTGAAAATTCAATCCATTCATCTGCATTTCACTACCCGTTACCGACGAACCCACTTTTACCTCTCCTTCGATCGTGAGATGATCTTCGGTTAATTCGATCGTTTTGGTTGGCGTGCGCTTTTTCGTTGCAATAATGTCAAACTCTCTCGCACTGACAAAGCCACCAGACGCGGCAACCGCTTCAAAACGTAAATAACTCGCTTCAGTTTCTGAAAAATCCGCTATTTTTAACGCCTCTGTTTGTGGCCAAGTTCCTTCTGCAACGGGCTCTCCCCAGTTACCATTAGTCGTCGATAGATAAAGACGATATTGAGTAATAGTTCCGTTACCGGCCATTTCATCGGGTAAATAGGTAAAACCAGAAACGTTAAATGTGCCACCTAATTGCACAATAAAATCCATCGGAGTTTGTTCGGATGGTTCTGTCGGCTCCCATGGTGAATGGTATAAGCTTGCCACATCACCATCTAATGCATTCACAAAAGGTGTTCCAGGTTCAGCTGGCATTGGTTTAACAATTTTGAGCAAGCTTTTATCAAATTCCGTATGATAGTTGGGCTGTGGATATGGTAGCGTTTCTGGCCATATTGCCGCTTCATCAATATCAATCATGACTTGCTGCTGCTCATATACGGACTGTTTAGGAAGCTTAATATGTACTACACCATTTTTGTCAGATGAGTCAAAGAACCATCCTTCATCCGCTTGTGCAAAGTCATTTTGAGTCTGATGTTGATTCAACACGAGGTTATTATGTTTAACTAACTGCGGAGCAATCAATGAACTCACTTGAATGTGATAACTGCGCTGATTAATTTGCCCATCATAAGCATGATGTATAACAGCTGGCTCAATCGTGATAGTAATATTACCCGGAGTACCTATATGCGGAGCTTGTACATGGATCTGTGTTTCTGCGTAAGCATTCTGCTCTCGGTAGGCACGGGTTTCACCATCATCTTCATAAAGAGTAAAGTGGCTTTCACCGTGCGGAAAAACCTGCATGATCACATGTGATTGATCTTGTAGTGCATCAGAACGCGCCCCTTGATACATCGGGATAATCGCACCAGCTCGAACTAACACGGGGATTCGATCAATCGTAACGGGATAGTATTCCAACACTTTTCCCCCATCCGGCACAGAGGTACGAGTCCCGTCCCAAAAGTCTATCCATTCGCCTGTGGGTAAATAGAGTTGTTTATACCAACCATTGTTTTTTGCCATTGGCTCGTACACCGGAGCAACCAATAAAGACTCACCGTACATGTATTGATATTTAAACTCTTCACTTTTCAAACGCGCGTCATCAGGAAACTCCCAAGTCATGGCTCGAACGAGTGGCGATCCCGATTGATCGGCTTGATAAGCGTAATGATACATATAAGGCATAAGGGCAGACTTCAACATCAAATAATCCCGATTGATATCCCGATACAATTTGCCATTAAAATCACCATCATGCCACCAAGCATGCTTACGCTCCCCACGATCCCAACCTGACATAGAAATTAATACTGGTGTGAACGTTTTAAATTGGAGATCACGAGTAAAAGTTTCGGCACCCGAACCAAAAATACCATTAACATCTGAAGAGGCATAAGCTTGTCCCGATAATCCAGAACCGATAAATGTTGGAATATGCCAGCGTATATAATCCCAACTTGCCGCTTGATCGCCTGTCCAAGTCACACTGTAGCGCTGTGTTCCTGCCCATCCCATGACGGTCCAAATCATGCCTCGCGTTGTTGAGTTTTCCATCAATCCTATATGAGCATCATTATTCGCTGCCAATGAATAAAGTTTTCCTGGGCCTGTCCAAGCTACATCCAATTTATACACTTTTACGCCATCACTGACTTCTTGACGAATTTGATCCAGTGATTTTTGTGTCCACAACCCCGTTTGAATTCCTAGCTTATCTAGCTCACTCACCGTACCCGCCAGATCAGAATATCCACACCCATAACCATCATTCGGTAAAATCCAACCCACTGGCATGTCGTGATTTTTATAAGGTATTGCGACTTGATCCACCACATCTCTTGTATTTCCTGGCGAATCAGGCCAACCAGAAGGATAAGCACCATTTTTATTTTGATAGCAGTCAGCATCACCTAAATAATAAGCCCAGCGAGCCATCAAATGTGGACGTCCAGTTAATTTTGTATAGTGATCAACTATTTCGTGGAGCGTCTCCCCAACAAAATAATAGGCATCAAAACGGTTTTCATTATAAGAAGATACCGCTTGATCAATACTGCGGAAATCATGCGCACCATTTCGCCAAGTATGGCGTAACACGCCATATCCTTTATCTGAGAAGTAAAAAGGAGCAGGACTCGGGCGATCAAATTCTTCCCAGCCGCCAGAATACGACGCTTTGAGAATTTTACCATTAAATTCAAACTCTCCATTTTGCTGCCCTCCACCGTAGAAATGTTCATCCTTACTACTGGATAACGTTTGTACCGTTTTTAGATTGCTGTTATAAAATTTGAGTTCACTTTGGTCAAAACCATCCACCGAGGCACCTAGGTCTATCGGCTGCAATTCTCTCCATAGCGGTGTCATATTATCGGATTTATATAAAGCAAAAGTTAACGGTGCATGGTAAACACGTAGTGCAAGGGCGTCGGTTGTAATGAGATGATATTCACCTTGTTGTGAAACATTGATCGCGACATGACCTTGTTGATCATTAATAACAATGTTGGGCAGCGCCTCTGCATTAAAATCACTGTTATCACATTTAAAATTAGCACACTGATCGTTGACTGCATCCGTTTTAACATCTGTAAAAATGTCGTTATGGCTGGCTTGTAAACGAAACACGTGACTATTAATAAAATTAATTTTTACATGTTGATTATCAATGGTACGCAAAAAAACAGATTGCCCATTCTGCATGATGCTATCTAGATTAAGATTACTGAGTGGTGCGGCCAAGACATTAACCGACCACGATGTATATATCGCTGCTGTTAACAATATTGGCATCACTTTCAGACGAAAAGCCAAAGTCTTCATTTCATTTCCTTTCATATTAAAACCTTATTTTTATGGATTAAACCTTAATATTACAGATAAAGAAAGCAAAACGAATGATTTAAGTCACAAATAAAAATATAACGAAATAAAAAAAGAAACCAATTGAAAAGTCTGAACCGATTTAAAGTTTTTATTGCAAAGGAAATATCATTTTCATTATTTAATTTCTATTCAAAATAAAAAACCACCTATAAAGTAGGTGGTAAACATTGCGAACAATGAAACGCTTTATCCAGTCTTGGTAAACATGGGGGGAGACCTGAACTAAAGACAAAGCAAAAAATAATTATTATAAAATCAAGTTAAATTCTATTTGCGCTGCCACAAACGTTAATTTTACTAATGACCACCTCTTTCATTGCCTGCATGCCTGGAACTAAATATTGTCGAGGATCATTCGCATCAGGATGGCTAGACAAATACCCTTTCATTGCATCTGAAAAAGCAATTTTCAATTCAGTCGCCACATTAACTTTACAAATACCTAATGCAATACAATGACGTACATCTTCATCAGAAATACCCGATGCGCCATGCAAAACAAGAGGAATATCAACACACTGACGAATCGCCGCTAATCTTTCAAAATCCAATTTAGGCTCTGATTTATATAAACCATGAGCCGTACCAATAGCAACTGCAAGAGAATCTATCCCCGTACGCAAAACAAACTCCTTCGCTGAGCTTGGATCGGTTAATTGTGCATTGGCTTCATCAACAATAAGATCGTCTTCCTGCCCCCCAAGCAGTCCCAGCTCTGCCTCAACAGAGACGCCATGACGATGACACATATCAACAACAGCTTTAACGGTTTTAATATTCTCATCAAAAGGGGAATGAGAGGCATCAATCATAGCCGAACGAATCCCAGCATGAATTTTTTCTTCTATATCAGTAATACTTTCATGGTGATCTAGATGTAATACCAGTGGTAATTTATGCTTTTTAGCGGCAGCTTTACAAATAGAAACCAAGTAATCAACACCGGCATGTTTATAAGTCCCCGGCGTCCCTGCCAAAATAACAGGGGAACGCATTTCAGCAGCGGTTTCAACAATCACTTGTATCGTTTCTAAATTATGAATATTAAATGCAGGGACCGCATAATTGTTTCTCTGAGCGTCTTTTAGCATTTCATGTGAAGATATTAGATACATAAGGTCTCCTATGGCGTATAAAAACGCCACTCAAATAATATATTATTTATGGTTAATTAAGGATTATTTAAATGATCATCTAAATCATTAATATTTTTACTCTGTGATTTTTTATTTAAAGCACCATACTTTATTCCCATTCACCCAGGTTTCTTTTAATTCAAACGCTGGGTTAACAAATAAAAAATTGGCTTTTTTACCGATGGCGATTGAACCATATGTATGTTCGATACCTAGTAAACGAGCCGGGAATAAACTGGCTGATTCAATCGCGTATTTTAGTTCTACACCCACCATGGTTGATAAATTCTTCACCCCTTGGAATAACGCTAAAGTACTCCCCGCTAACCCCCCTTCTTGAGTTGTCACAATGCCACTTTGCATACGGACCAAATTACCGCCCAAGAAATACTCACCATCAGGTTGACCAGTCGCACACATAGCGTCACTGATCAGCACTAAACGTTCTGCGGCACAACTGACACAAATTTTCATTGCCGCTGGATGAACATGATGACCATCCGCAATCAACTCAATATAAGCTCGAGAGTCACTTAATCCAGCCCCCACCACACCAGGTTCCCGATGATGAAGACCACTCATCCCATTGTAGCAATGGACAACCCCATCTGCACCAGCCTCAAATGCCGACTGTGCTTGGGCGTAACTCGCATTGGTATGCGCCAACATCACGTTGACTCCTCGCCGCTTCAAATGACGAATGGCGTAGCATGCCTGATTTTTTTCTGGCGCTAACGCGACGGCTTTTAATGTATCTCGACTCACCGCGATCAGATGATCCAATTCCTGTGTGTCTAGCTCACGAAATAAACTCGAATCATGAGCACCTTTATGCCTCTCGGTAAAATAGGGACCCTCTAAGTAACTGCCTAAAATCGTCGCCCCAGGAACACCTTGCACCATGGCTTCAGCCACATTAATCAAAGCGCGTTCAATATGTGGTAGCTGATCGGTAACCGTGGTTGCGAGAAAAGCACCGACGCCTTGACTGGCTAAGTGTTGTGATAATTTCGTTAATGATTCGAGCGTACCGTCCATCACATCGACACCAGCGCCACCATGCACGTGTGAGTCTATCAATGCTGGTAACATCACATCCGCTTGCACCATGGTGGATATATCGTCTTCGGGTTGCTTAGGCCGAATTTGTGTAAAACACTCATCTTCGATAGTAATAATGTAATCTTGCTGCCATCCTTGTTCGGTAAGAATCTGTTTTACATAAATTTTCACTTTATTCACTCCTCGACATATCACAAAAGCATTTGGTTAAATGCCTTCACATGCCATTTCGGTCTGTGATTGTTTGGCTAACTCATCAAATAAACATGTCATTCCACGGTGGCCACATAACAAGGCCTGTTCTCTAAACTCGGTAATATTGAGTTCGTCACGCTCCAACATCATCTCCAAAATTAATTGCAGGTTAGCCCCTGTAATGACTTCTATATTACCGTGTTCTAAAGCAAGGGTTGACGCGATACGAAAGGGACTACCACCCAATAAATCGGTGATAAATACCAGCCCATCTTGTGTACCAACGTTCTCCATTGCGGTTCGAAATTGTTCTTGCAATTGTTGGGTCGTCGATTCCGGAGGGAAGTCAATCGCTACACATTGCTCTTGTGCCCCAATCACTTGGTGCATAGCCTTTTCCATGCCTGAAGCAAACGCGCCATGGCCAGAAATAATCACACTCAACATCTTCTTTTCCTCTTCTATTGGAGAGGGGGGATCCAGCTGACTAAAAGCATGAGCGAGGTCATGTATTATCCAACGCTCATAGCAATGCTAAGTAGATTGGCAGGAATGTTTATCCCTTTGGGCATTCACACCCCCCTCTGATTGTTCATCTTCTATCTCGGTTAAAATGTTATAAGAAACCGATAAAACGACCCGCAACCGCCATCACAACCGTGACCACAATCAGTTTAATTGGGCTCCAACCACGTTTAACCAGGGCATACATCAACAAGGTATACACTAATGGAAGGAATGCAGGCATCAGCTTATCAATTACATCCGCTTGCAACTTAACCACCGCATCACCAGCATTAATTTCTAGCGTAGTGGAGAGGCGTACATACGTCGCGACCAGTGCACCAATCACCGTCATCCCAACAATGGAGGCCGCATGACCTACTTTTTTGGTATTGGCTTTAATCATCGGTATCGCTGCTACGCCCATTCGGTAAGCGTAATGTGCTAAACCAAATCGAAGGCCAAAATGAACCACGTTAAATAAACAGAAGAAAACGACCGCCCCAAGAATCGAGCCTTGTAATGCGAGATCGGCACCAATCCCGCCACAAATCGGCAGCAAAGTGAGCCAGAACATGGCATCGCCAATTCCTCCCATGGGAGCACCAACCGCGATCTTAGTACTTTGGATACTATTCACATTCTGTTTTGAACGCTCCATCGCCAAAATAATGCCCATTACAAACGTGACTAAGAATGGGTGTGTATTAAAAAAGCCCATATGCCCACGCATTGACTTGGATAGATCATTTTTGTTGGTATGAATTTTTTCTAGTGCCGGTAATAGCCCATATAACCATCCTGCGGCTTGCATACGCTCAAAGTTAAATGAGGCTTGTAATAGTAGTGAACGCCATGCCATTCGGTTAATGTCTGATTTGGTTAACTCAGTACCAATCGATTTATCACTATATTCATCTTGTGGGACGTCAGGTGCTTGGTTGACATCGATATTGTGATTAGATTCCATCTTCAAATTCCTCTTGTTTAGTCGCAACAACAGTGGTGTCTGTTCCTTTTTTCATAAAATCAATCAATGCCATCGCCAGTGCTGCAGCGGCAATCGCTAACACAGGAAGTTCAAGCCAAGCTGCCGCGACGAATCCAAGAATAAAATAAGGAATGTAGGCATTTTTCATCATGATTTTCATCAGGACCGCAAAACCAATAGCTGGCATGATGCCACCCGCAACCCCTAAACCATCGATCAAGGTTTTAGGTAGCGCTTCAACAGCAACCTTGGCGTGTTCTGCACCCAAATAGATTGGAAGAAAAGCCCATAAGAAATAAAACGTACCCAATACCAGTAGCGCAAAATAGTTGACGCGTTCAATGCCTTTAGTGTCGGCGTTATCTGCCATTTGGTCACATTTAGACATCATTGGTGCCATCACAGAGAATAAGAAAGTAATCCCCATTTGTACTGCAACCGCAAAGGGTACCGCGACCCCAACAGCGACATCAGCAGGCACGCCAGAACTGATGGCAAACGTCGTCCCAACAATAGTCCCAATAATAACATTGGGTGGCTGAGCACCCGCTAATGGGGCTAATCCCATCCAAACTAGCTCTAATGTTCCGCCCACTAATATCCCCGTAGGTAAATCACCCAAAATCAAGCCGACTAAAGGGCCTAATACCACGGGGCGATGAAAGTGAGTTAAACCGTTGAAGAGATCTAATCCAGCGAAAAATGCGAGTATTCCCAGCATCAACGCTTGCATGAATCCTATTTCCATCTTTCAGTTCCTTTATAATTAAAGTAATTCAAAAATATCCGTAGCAGATTCGGTAGGGACTCCCTGCACACGGCATTTCACGTTATGTTTTTTTAATTGTTGAAAGCTTTCAATATCTTGTGCATTCACGGAAACGGTTTTATGAATTTGTTTTTTTCCATCCACATAATGCATATTACCAATATTAATTTCTTGGATTGGAACTCCCCCTTCGACTATTTTTAAAAAATCAGACGGTGTTTTTGCCACCAACAAAATTTTCTGGCGCTCAGAGGCTTTGTGAATATTATCGATGACTTTTTGTATGCTCCAGAAACGGATCGCAATCCCTTCAGCGATCACCATTTCCATCAAACTTTGTTGGATGCTGTCCTCGGCAACTTCGTCATTAGCAACAACAATAATATTGGCGTCGACAAACCCAACCCATTGCACACCCACTTGACCGTGAACCAAACGCTCATCAATACGACTTAATACGATATTTGGCATTATCTATTCCTTTCTAACGATTAAATGGATAAATAGTGACACCTTGTACAACGCGATTTACTTCACCACTAGGACAAGGATTATCTGGACCAATTTCGAGATCAAACGAGCGAGTAAACGCATAAATCTGTGCAAATAGTAAAAATGGAAAAACCAGTGCCGCATCATCCGCACCCACAAAATCTGGAATTTGAAAATAATCGCCTTCCGCAATCATGGCATCGACTTCCGTTGTTAACGCCACCACTTTCAAGGCTTTATTTTCCGCTCGTAACTCCCTCAAGAGATCCCGGTCATACTGGCGGGTATAAGGATCATTCGAAATAAAAATAAAAATCAGACTAGCATCATCGACAACCGACTTAGGACCATGACGAAAACCAACAGGGGAATCGAACGTGACGGAGAGCTTACCCGCCGTTAATTCAAGTAACTTTAATGCCGCTTCTTGCGCGACCCCTTGCAAGCTGCCACTGCCTAAGTAAATAATTTTATTGGCGTCTAAACGAGCCAATGCGGTAATACTGGCTAACTGGCCGGTCAAAATGGCACGGCACGCCTGTTCTATCGCTTTAAACCGTTCTTCATTAAACTGCTGGGGAAGCAAGGCATGTAAACAAGCAGCCATCATACTCGTTAGGCTACTGGTCATAGCAAAGCCTAAGTCATTCGTTTCTGGTGGCATTAATAATGCTAGACTCCTTGAATCACCCATGGCTCGTAAATACAGATTGCCTTGATCATTACACGTAATCACCAAGTGATAACAGTTATCAAGGACTTGGCTGGCAAGTTCAACTGCAGCAACGCTTTCTGGGCTATTACCAGAGCGAGCAAAAGAAACGAGTAAGGTTGGACAATTTTCAGCGAAATACTCATCGGGATCGGCAACAATATCAGTCGTTGCTATCGCATCAATTCGACGCTTTAATTTTCCAGATAGATAAGGGGCAAGTGCTCGTCCAGCAAACGCAGAACTCCCAGCTCCCGTTAAAACAATGCGTCCATTGGGATAAGAAAAGAATGAGTTCATAAAATCATGAATAATGGCTTGCTGAGATATCAACTTTTGCAAAGTTCTTTGCCAGACATCTGGTTGCTGAGTAATTTCTTTAGCCGTGGCTAGTCCATTTTTAGTCGCTAGCTGTTGTTGAGAAATATTTAAATACATAAGGTTAACCTTCTATTTATCACGGCAAGCAGCAGCGTATAACGCAACCACTTCACCAATTTTATTAAGAATGATTGTCTTGGGCTCAGGAGTGAGCCTACCTTCACGGATGGCTTGAAACTGAAGGGGGAGATATTGGCTGATTAACGGCAGAGGAATAGGATGATCTTGTAAGTTTTGTAATAGCACAGCTAAGCCGTCATTGACCTTTTGATCAGGCCAATAGTAGCGAATACGATCAGAAAAACTAAAGCTGCGAGCTAAACGCTGGGTTTCGCTGTCTCCTTCGTAATACCCCTGCCAATACTTAGGTTCAGCATGCATCGCACCTTCAAGCACTTGCCGCAATCCAGAGCAATGCCTTGCTGGAATCAATTCTTCTTCAATACATGAGAGGGAAAATAGCGCTTCACGTAAAGCAAATGTTAAAGCTGGACCGACTTTTAAAATCGCAAAGTGATCGCGAACTAATGCTTTATAAGCCTGTGCGGTTTGATAATCCGTCGAATGAGCTTCAAACACCAAATGAGGATAACGTTCAACGACTTTACTCAGCGCCTGTGCTTTCTCTGGGCAATAATCAATAATACCTTGATGATCAAACTCAACACCCGGCTGCACAACAACACCTATAACACGTGACCAGATATCGCCTAAACCAAGGTCAGAGAATGCTGAATAATGCGTTTCTATTGTATCAATAGCGGCTTGCGGCTGAGTCACTTGTAAACAATCGAGTTCCTCTACTGCACCGCCAGGAACCGGAACCTCCGTTCCTATTACATAAACTAATGACGAATGGCCAAATAAATGACAGGCGGTTTTCTCTGCCACTAATGCTAAGCGAGCAGCACGCTTCGCAACAGTAAAATCAGTTAATGGCTTTTCATCACCGAAGCAACTCATGCTGCAATCTAGATGAATTTTTTGAAATCCCGCAGCGACATACGCTGCAATCTGCTCTTCTGCATAGTTCATTGCCGTTTCCGCATCTAGATGCTGCCAACGGTTTGGCCCTAAATGATCACCACCGAGTGTGATACGTTCTATAGGAAACTCAGCTTTGGTGGCTAATTGTTTAACCATTATTTTGAAATCTTTTGGCGTCATGCCTGTATAACCACCAAATTGATCTACTTGATTTGATGTTGCCTCTATCAATAATTCGCTATTGTCACTCTTGGCATACTGAATTGCAGCTTCGATAACCAGTGGGTGAGCTGAACAGATAGAATAAATACCAACAGATTTTCCAGATTTGTGCTTTTTAATGATTTCCACAAGAGGGTTCATTTTCCTTACCTTTCCTTTTTATTTTATGATTTAAACATAAATCAAAACGTAACGAATAAAAACAAAAGAAAACAGCAATTGATAAGTGACTCACAAAAACAAAAAGAAAGAAAACGAAAGAAATGAAGTATTGAGAGGCAACTGAAGACAAAAGAAACAAAACGAAATATGATAGTCCTTTTGATTCCTACTCATAACAACAATATTGATAAGTCGTAATTATCAGAAAATAGGGTAACTAAAAGTGAAGAATACTAGCGAAAGACGTGAACACACGATTGCACTCCTGAAGAAAAACGGAAGTGTTCAGGTTACTGATCTTTCGAAAAAATTTGGGGTTTCAACGGTCACGATTAGAAATGATCTAGCCGCTTTAGAAAAACAAGGTATCGCAACACGTGCTTATGGAGGAGCATATCTTCAAGATGGTGATATTCGTCTTCATGAGCACTCGGTTGAAGATAAAAATCAACTCAATAAAGTCTTAAAACAAAAAATTGCAGCAGCGGCAGTAACGTTAATTGAGAAGGGGGATACTTTAATACTCGATTCAGGTACGACAACTTACTATATTGCAGAAGCATTAAGAAATGCCCATGATCTAGTAGTGATGACGAATGGATTAAATATCGCCAACGCCCTTTTTTCTGCAGAAGGGGTTGAAGTCATGCTAACGGGAGGAAAACTTCGCAGAAAATCGATGTCCTTCTATGGAATAGAAGCCGATAATATTCTAGAACACTATCACTTTAATAAATTATTTCTTGGCGTTGATGGATTTAATTTAGAAAAAGGCATAACTACCTACAATGAGAATGAAGCAAGACTTAACCGTAGAATGTGCAATATTGCCGATGAAGTGATTGTTGTAACCGATTCATCTAAATTTGGCAAAGTGAGTCTACATAAAATTCTTGAAACCGCCCGAGTTGATAAAATAGTGACTGACGAAGGTATTCCTAAAGAATATCTACAGGGGCTTGAGCAACTTGGCATTACTGTCATTGTAGTGAAGCAATAGCCTTTACTATGAAGGTCTAGGGCAAAAAACTCAAAATTAGCACCAGCTCTTCTAGTGATCGAATACTATCGCTACATCAGAAAAATGACTACCTATAACAATACTGTGTTAGGTCGCTATTCACATCAATGAATTCGACCATCAGAGGAGATCAAAGCATAGCAACGGTGCGTAGTTTCAAATCTGAGAGATATAAAATTTTTTGAATTTGATCCTGATTAGCCACACCATTACACTGACAACGTGACATCATAAGGTTGAGAGAATATATGCAGAATAGTCATGCCAAAATTGATATTCCAGAGCGCTCTGTGGAACGAAAATTTGTGCCCAAGCTGAGTAATTTCAAAGTTAGCGCATCCTATGAGGGGCTAATCGCTAGTGGTAAACCCTCAACTCTAGAAGCACTAAAGCGCCAATATGCGAGATAAGTACGGCGTCAGTCGGGATCATTATTGCTACCCCGATTCAGATACACTCGAAAATCAACTGAATATTCAAGGCAGTGATGAACTGCATGAGGCGGAAACCGCCTTTTCTGAATACCGATATATCCACTACGTCAGCCACCTTTCTACTTTAGAGCAATTCGACGTTGAGCACTTTCGAACCCTGCATTGGGTACTTTTTCAAGATGTCTACTCATGGGCTGGAAACTATCGCGATGTTGATATTAGCAAGGGCACGACGCGCTTTTGTAATTGTCTCTATATTGAAAGAGAGCTAAACCGCCAGCTGGCACGAATTCCTCAGCTACGTAACTGTGTCGATAGAGCTGCGTTTGTGCGCCTGATTGCTGATATTTTCTGTGAAATTAATATCGTTCATCCCTTTCGCGAAGGTAATGGCAGAGCAACGCGATTTTTCTTTGAAGAGTTAGTCTTTGTGGCAGGGTATGAACTGGATTGGCCTGAAGTATCCAAAGACCACTGGATTGAAGCCAATATTCAAGGCTATCACGGCAATTTATCGCTTCTCGAAGAACTATTTGATAGAGCGATCAGCCAAACCAAGCTCTTATAAATTGCTTTATTCTCCACCTTCATGATTCACGCAAGGTCAAGTCCTACTCATCATCCAAATACACCAATCAAACATACTTAGTGTCAACTCATGCTGAATTGAATGTAATTTGTCGTCACCACCAGCACGGCAACAACAAATTACACAACGTTCACTTAGCGAGATTCTAGTGGATAAGAACGATAGCTCCACATACCATAAGTTCTTAAAGCATCACGATTGTAATAGATTCCATCTCTTGATCCATTCTTAAAAACGAGTTTATCTTGAACCGCCCTACAAGTTGCTTTTATCAAAATAGGATATTTAGATTTTCTATACTAGGATGAAAATCATCAATGATATTTGTCTGGACTCTACGTAATGAAAGATCGCCTATTTCATTCGCTAAGCTTGGTGGTGTTTCTAGCATTCCTAGTACTCACGAGTTTTTATGCTTGGCAAGATAGTCGTAGAGTTAAACACTTTATCCAACACTATGAATTACCTTCCATAGGTATGGCATTAGCGGCAAGCGTCGATAGAACAGCTGGCGAATATCATCGAATTAGTGGTGAACTACAGCATAATAATTTTATACGTGACTGGATTCTAGCTGGCGAACAAGATATTGATATATTACGTACTTTCTTACGTGATATTAGTCTACGATTTCGTTTAGCGGATGCTAGCATAGTCAGTGATCGTTCCGAGACTTACTATTCAGATGATCAGCGAATCATAAAACTTGATCCCAATAATGTATCACGAGATGGATGGTATTATCTTTATCGTGAAACCTTACGAGATATCAATATAGATACATGGTATTACGCTGAAGAAGATAAGTTGCACATATGGGTTAATGCTCCTCTTTTTGATCATAATGGCGAATTTCTAGGTCTTACTGGCGTGGGAGTCGATACCGAAGATTTTAGTAATCTGCTGATGACTTATGGCCGCCTTAAAGGTTTTGACATTTATCTAGCACGATTAGATGGTCAACTGGTTTATGCAAGAAACCGACAGTTATTAGCAGACCAGCTTAACTTAAGCGATCTGTGGGATATAGAGTTCAACTTTCTTGATAAAAATAGAGACGGCATAGCATTAAGTTTTGCTAATAGAGATGATTCAGAGGTATTACTCTGGATACGCTTTATGGATACTTGGAATACTTGGTTAGTGGTAGAAAAATCTGCCGAATCCATTCAGTCTCGCATCAATGAAAGTTTAAAAAGTAGTGCACTTCTGGGTGGCTCTCTTAGCCTATTACTATTTTTAGTGATTTTTGCTTCTATTATGCTTGCACGGCACAAAGTAGATGAGAAGACACTCCATCTTGAATATCAAGCAGGTACTGATTGCCTAACGGGGCTGTTTAATCGCGCATACCTATCAGGGCTTATTCAGTTAGAATTAACTCGATTACGTAAGGTAGAAGGTGTCTCTGCAATCTTACTGATTGATATCGATTATTTTAAAAGAATTAACGATACATACGGACACCCAATCGGTGATCAAGTACTTTGTTGCGTTGCTCATAGCTTAAATCAAAATATTCGAGAAGGTGATGCGGTCGCGCGGTTTGGTGGTGAGGAGTTTATGGTACTGCTGCCGAATATTTCATTACAAGATGCCGTAGAACATGCAGAAAAGCTGCGTTTAGCGGTTAGTGAACTGACCTTTCCATGCCTTCCACAAGAGGTGAGTATTACGGTAAGCATCGGGATTTCATTGTTAGATATAACTAAAGATAATCCAATAGAGACGGCTTATTTTGATGCGGATAGAGCATTGTATCGTGCAAAATCTTCGGGGCGCAATCGTGTAGTGTGCTCATGAACAGTCCGAGTGTTTAGTGTTTATGCTTAAGTGGCTTAACGACACTATCCAAACCTTCGATTTTTAATGCCAGACACAGCTGAAGCAGTTGGCCTAACTCCCCTTCGGGAAAACCTTTGTTGGCGAACCACAGTAGGTACTCTTCAGGTAAATCGATCAAAACCCTACCAGCATATTTGCCAAAAGGCATGGGCATTCTGGCGAGTTTGAGTAGGTTTTCTTTTTCTAACATGATGTCACTTAGGCTCGGTGGGGCATTGGAATTGACAGCATACAAAAAGTCTCCCGAGCAGAGCAAGTGCTGGGAGACTGATAGCTTTATTAGTGGTCTTTAACCACGTAAAATCATTTGCTCACGTTCAGGCCCCACCGAAATCATCGATACCGGCACTTGCAGGAGCTCTTCAATCCGTAGTACGTACTTTTGAGCCGCAAGAGGCAGGCTTTCAAAAGTGCGACAACCGGTAATGTCTTCTTGCCAGCTTTCCATTTGCTCATAAATAGGCGCAAGGGCTGCCGTTTGTGGCCAAATCGGGTTTTCGCTGTGATTACCTTGATAGCCGACACAAATTTTCAGATCAGATAAGCCCGTTAAGCAGTCAATTTTGGTCAAAGCAACTTCGGTTGCCGCTTGTAGCTCAACCCCATTACGGGTTGCTACGGCATCAAAATAACCCATATCACGTGGACGGCCAGTAGTCGCGCCAAACTCGTTGGCTTTTTCACGAAACGCATCTTGCTCTTCCATCGCGGTGATCAAGGTGCCAGTGCCAACCGATGAGCTAAAGGCTTTCGCCACGGCAATCACTCGCTCTGGACGCAATGCGGGTAAACCACCGCCCAAACCTGCGTAAGCAGAAGTCACATGAGAAGACGTTGTCCATGGGTATTCGCCGTACACTAAATCTCGGCCAGCGCCCAACTGGGCTTCAAACAACAAGTTTCCACCTTGGGCTTGAATCGCTTTTAGCGGTACGGTGACATTACACACCGATGCTAACCATGGCTGAGCAACCTCTAGTAGCCATGCTGCCATTTCCGCAGCGCTTTGGGTAAACTCAAAACTTGGGTAAAGGGCTTTGAGTTGGGGCAATTTCCAATCTAGCCAAAATTGAATGCGTTCTTGTAACACTTCAGGTTGCTTTAACCAGCCAACTAAGATGCCTTTTTTCATCACTCGGTCACCATAAGCCGGAGCAATGCCTTGACGAGTAGAGCCGTAGGCGCGATCGCCTAAACGTGCTTCTTCTAAACTGTCTTCTAAAGCATGGAGAGGCAAACACAAAGTCGCACGATCGGAAATCGCCATGCGTAGCGATACGCCTGATTGCTCAACTTCCGCCATCTCTTTTGACAATAACTCAGGACTTATCACCATACCAGGGCCAAGTACCGCCAAACAATCTGGATTAAACACGCCACTCGGCAGTTGGTGTAATTTAAAGGTTCCGAATTCATTAACTACGGTGTGACCGGCGTTATTTCCGCCTTGAAAACGAACACTGGCTGAAGCTTGATCGGCAAGATAATCAACAATCCGACCTTTACCTTCATCACCCCAGTTAGCACCAACAACAACAATCGACGACATGAGTTACTCTCCTTAAAAGCAAGTGCCACCATCCTATGCCTAAGATTGAAATATGAAAAATTAATTATTATTATAACTCTGATAAGAATTCCATATCACCTTTACTGAATGCTCTCTGGTTTAAGGATCCATCATGCTTGATATTCACTGGCTCAATACCTTTGTCACTTTAGCGAAATATCAACATTTTGGTAAAACCGCAGCGGCATTACACATGACACAGCCCAACGTTAGCTTGCATTTAAAACAGTTAGAGCAAGCAACGCGAGTCAAATTGATTGAACGTAACCCTTTTCAACTGACTCAAGCGGGTGAGCGATTATTGCAAAGTGCAGAGAAAACCTTACTTGAATTACAAGTCTGCCAAGCCGATCTCAATGCTATTAACCATCTTCATCAGGGCACCTTAACCATTGCAGCCAGCGATATCATCTCTCGCTTACTCTTGATTGGCCCTTTTCAGCTGTTTCGTAAAACCTATCCGGGGATCGACCTGTCATTATTTAATACCACCTCTTCACAAGCGGCAGAGCTGGTGAAAACGGCCAAAGCCGATTTGGGATTTGTGATCGCGCAGAAAGAAGAAGCACCACTGAGTTTTACCGAGCTACGTGAGGTGCAGTGGTGCGCAATCGGCAATGGACTTGCGCAGTGGCAGGCGCAGGCCACGAATCAAAGCCTAGCGGTGAGCGAGCATTCACAAGATCCTCTCACCGCAGATGAACCGACGCTTATTCTGCTGGGTCATGATACTCGTACTCGAGATTTAATCGATCTCAGTTTGCCGAAACTGAACCTGCCTAACTATCGCATTATGGAAGTCGGTAGTGTGGATGCACAAATTGACTGGGCAGAAGCGGGGTTCGGAGTCGCGATTGTCCCTACGTTTTCAGTCAATCCGCAAAGGACATTACACACAACGCTTACCCCACTGCCCGACTTTTCTTCCACCAGTTTGGGTTATATCGTGCGCCAAAACCAATTGCTCTCAAGAGCTATCAAACAGTTGCTGGTGTGGGTCGATGAAGAAATCCCAAAATCGCAATCGTTGACTTAATGGTAAAATACCAGCATCAAAATGTGATTCAAGTCCCAAATTATTTCAGCAAAACGTATTGATAATAATTATCAATTACATCAGTATCCTTGCTCTCATTTTGACAAGGATCAAATTATGCAGTTGAAACCTTTGTTGGCTCTTATTCCTCTTCTGTTGACCAGCGCAACTCAAGCAGAAACCGCCGCTCCATCAGAAACCGATGAAACCATCACCGTACATGGGCAACCCATTCCTACTCATCAACGATTACGCAGTGATTTAGACAAAATGCGTGGTATCGCCAATGCGGATATCTTTTCTGGGATCACCAGCATACAAAGTAATAATATGCATAATGAAGCTGGCGCATTGGATATTGGCATTCGCGGCTTGCAAGGCGAAGGTCGAGTACCGATTTTTATTGATGGCAGCTTGCAATCTACTCACACCTCTCGTGGTTACCAAGGCGTCAGTGACCGAACTTATATTGATACTGACTTACTCAGCACCTTGACGGTTCATCAAGGTGCGACCATGGATAGTTCACCTTACGCTAGCGGCGCTGTTGGTGGCGTGGTTAACGCCACCACGCTAACCATTAACGATGTGATTAAAGATGACAGCTCTTTTGGTGTGATATTTAAAGCTCGGGCCAATAACCATAATCGTACCCCAGAAGTCAGTGGCGATTACCGTCAACAAGGCCGCTATTTATTAGCGAACCGTGACTCTGAATACAAATTTAAACACGGCTCAGCTATGATTGGCCTTGGTTATCAACATGAGTTATTCAGTACCGTACTGGCTTATAGTAAACGTTCAAAAGGTAACCATTTTTCCGGTAAAAATGGCTATAACGATTATCACGAACCCGTCGTCGGTCCGGCTCAAGAAGTGGTTAACACCAGTTTTGAAAGTGATTCGTGGCTCTTAAAATTAGCGACCAACAATCGCACCGCACATAATGCCGATCTCACCTATCGTTACCACGAACAAAAAGCCGGTGAGGTTTTGGCCGCTTATTGGTACAAATTTGATTATGACCAAAATTGGAACCCACTACCCGATGGTCAAGAGATGATGCCGCAATGGGGATTAGGCACAGCAAAAGTCAGTACCTATGCCGCCAACTACTACTATCAACCAAATCAGCCTTGGCTAAATCTGCATGCCAATGTGTGGTACACCGATGCGAAGCTCGCTCAATATAATGGGCTTTGGGCCCACGGCACTAACGCCGAGCAGTATTTCCATGGCTACAGTAACGATCGTTCCGGCTTTAGCGTCAGTAATGAGAGCTTACTGACCGACTGGCCGGTGCGTTTAACTTATGGTTTTGCGCAGCAGCAAGAGCGCTTATCGCCTGAAGAAGATGGACAAATTCGTTTTACCCAAACAGTGACTTCACGTGATGGTAAACGTCGTACACAAAATATTTTTGCTAATGCCGATATAAATTACGCACCGCTGAAAATAAAACTGGGGCTAAATGTCCACAATGCCAAGTCCACTGACCACCAAACCAAGCAACATCTCGATTACAAAGAAAAAGTGGATTTACTGAGTGAACTGACTTACCAACTCACCCCAACTACCCAGCTATTTTTGAAATCCTCACGTACTTATCGAATGCCGAGCTTATATGAAACGACACTATCGAATGAGGTATTCAGCTACAATCCTTTCAACCCTCTTAAACCTGAGCAATCATTCAATAACGAGGTCGGCGTGCAATGGCATAGCACGGATACAATGGCGAGTGGAGATAATCTTCATCTATCAGCGTCTTATTTTAGAAACAGCATTAAAAATTATATTTCTGGTGGGGTATTGCCAAAAACGCCGGGAATGCCTGAATGGCGTTCCAACTTTACCTTTACCAATTACGATAAAATGCAACTCTCTGGTTGGGAGCTGAGCGCCAAATATCACTATGCGTGGTTATACGCTCACCTTGCCGCTACCTTATACAGTGAAACCAAAATTTGCTCTACAGACCAAGCGGCATATGCAGAAAGCGAGCGCTGTAATTCTATGGGCTTTGCTTGGGGATTAACCCCAACGCGTATTCCCCCCAAAGAAAACATACACCTCAATCTTGGCACGCAATTTTTTAATAATACCCTTGATACTGGTATCAAGGTCTCTTATCACTCCGGTAAGTCGAATCCAAGCAATTGGTTAGCGGGCACTGGTGCCAGTGCGATTATCGATATTCCAGCGGATTATAAAATTGATCTCTACTCTCAATATGCCTTAAACCCTAACACACAGCTGTTTTTAGCCATTAATAACCTCACTGACCGTTATCAAGTCCAGCCCGGAGCGGTAATTAGTATGCCTGATCCAGGAAGAACGATTACCCTTGGTGTGGAAGTACACTATTAATCGAGATATCAAGCTAGGTGAAGGAGTTACCGCTCCTTAACTTGGCTGTATTTTGATGATTTTTCTACTTGAAGTAGGCAACGATATTGCTGCCTACTTCAAACAATTAACAGGATTCACACTAAGAAGTTAACTCATCTTAGCGCCAAACACCCCACTCTCCGGTGGTTCCCGGCTCTTCTCCTTTCGTCCACCACTGCGCGGTCCATTCACGCCCTTGGTGAACAACAATATCACCAGCGGTGTATGTTTTGCTCTCTTGCCACGCGTTATCAGGGGTCACTGGTGGCGGTGTTTGTTTTTGTAATGATAATTGGTAGCTAAACTGACCATGTGGCGCAAACACTTGGTTAGTATGGATATTTCTGGTATCAAACATATAGTGGTTCATTTCTTGGTGCCAAATACCGATATACCAATCTCCCGCCTGCTGCTGATTAAACTGACCCGCCAGTTCAACAGGCCAAGTGTGTCTGTTATTGGCTGAAATCTCGAGATGAATATCCGTCAGCTCTTGCCCTTGTTGGTTAAAGGTCCGAAATCGGACATGATCGCCGCTTTCCACTGGTCCAAACCCTGTTGGCACAAAATAACCTAATGCCGTTAAATCTGTCGGTTGCTCAGGTTCACTCGGTTCAGTAGGCGGCGTTGGGGCCTCTCCACCCACAAAGGTGATATCACTACAGTTATAAAACCCTTCGCCCGCCGGATCAATTCGCTGCCAGCGGGTATACAAAATCGCATCACCACTGCGTCCCTCAGGGAAATTGACCGTAAATCGGTATTTTCTATCAGCCCCTACTGCGACATTCCCCGCCTCATCAATTAACGCTAAATCGTCCCATGTCAAAGGTAGACTTGGATCGTACTCTGGTTTCGTTAAGTAAAACTCCCAATAAGAAGGATTATGTGGCACTGCAGCATGAAAAACTAAGTCCAATTGATGATGTTCATTTAGCTGAATCGGTGTTTTCTGCCAATGAGGAGAGACAATATTTAACCCAGCTTTAGCTGCATGACCGGCAGAACAAAGCTGACCATCCGGTATCACTGCTTTCACCTGCTCGAGATCTCGATAACGAGCCACATTCGCAGCCACTTCATTGCGTTGAACAAAGGGATACGCTCCCGATTGATCATAAACCGCTTGGCAAGCCGCATTGGGAATAGTGTTACTCCAAAAACCACCATCTAAATAGCACGTATTTTGCCGCGCACTGGGAAACTCAACCCAGCCATGTGCAAAAGCTAATGAGGGAATAGATAAACTGATACACAAGGTACTCAGGACTAATCGATGTTTCATTGTTAGGTTCCTTCCACTGACGATGTTAATAATGACAGATGAACTAGGGCGATGTTTTACGATGATCAACCAACTCAACCATCACCATAAAAATGGGCTATCTTTTCAAACCCAATACGTCCTAAAGCTAGCAAGATTCACTGATAACCCAAGTCAAGGACCACTATCGATGCTCCAAAATACAACCTACCTTCCAAATCTATACTGCTCATACTTTGAACGCTCATTTTCCTACGAGGGACATCAAATTTTATCCTCTCGCCAGATCATCAAACTAAATTGGTCATTGATTCGTTGCAAAGAAAGAACTCTCGAACGAGCAGGCATGGCGTCACATTAAACCAATCTAATAAAAACAAAGCTTTATTAGTAAAAACTAAAGATCAAAAGACCATCATTTCGATTATTTATCACTCATAAAAACCAATTAATTATTTGTTTTTATGAGTAAATTAATTGTAACACTTCATTCATCACAGAAATAATTTGCAACATACCTACAATTCTCGAAAAGTTTCGAACGAAAATAAAACATTATTCGTTCGCTCCATTTTGAATGTTCTATTCCCCCAGCAACCTAATTACATTACGAGGCCATTATGTTTGGGATCTTTAAACCACATGCTCACATTGAGCGGCTATCTTCTGAACGAGTTGATAGCGCCTATTCGCGTCTGCGTTGGCAGCTTTTTATCGGTATTTTTGTCGGCTATGCCGGTTACTACTTAGTCCGTAAAAACTTTAGCTTAGCGATGCCTTATTTGATTGAACAAGGTTTTAGTCGTGGTGATCTGGGGGTCGCACTGGCTGCGGTTTCTATCGCTTATGGATTGTCCAAGTTCTTAATGGGTAACGTGTCTGACCGCTCCAATCCTCGTTACTTTTTAACGGCAGGCCTAGTGTTATCCGCCTTAGTGATGTTCTGCTTTGGCTTTATGCCTTGGGCAACGAGTAGCATTACCGCGATGTTCATTTTGCTGTTTTTAAATGGTTGGTTCCAAGGGATGGGCTGGCCCGCTTGTGGGCGAACTATGGTGCATTGGTGGTCACGTAAAGAGCGCGGAGAAATTGTTTCGGTGTGGAACGTCGCCCATAACGTGGGTGGCGGGCTGATTGGTCCCATCTTTATTTTAGGCTTATGGGCCTTCAGTGGTGACTGGAAAGCGGCTTTTTACGTTCCGGCTTTCTTTGCCTTGTTAGTGGCGCTATTTACTTGGTTAACCATGCGCGATACTCCACAATCTTGCGGCTTACCACCGATTGAAGAGTATAAAAATGACTACCCAGAAAATTACGATAAATCTCATGAAAAAGAGATGACAGCGAAAGAGATTTTCTTTAAGTACGTTTTTAATAACAAACTGTTATGGGCGATTGCGATTGCTAATGCGTTCGTCTACCTCATTCGTTATGGTGTATTAGACTGGGCTCCAGTTTACTTGCAAGAAGCTAAAGCCTTTACGGTCAATAAATCTTCATGGGCTTATTTCCTCTATGAGTGGGCGGGCATTCCCGGAACCCTACTCTGCGGCTGGATCTCAGATAAAGTCTTTAAAGGTCGCCGCGCCCCGGCAGGTATTCTGTTTATGGTTTTAGTAACCCTAGCCGTATTGGTCTACTGGTTTAACCCAGCCGGTAATCCAACCGTTGATATGCTTGCATTAATCGCTATAGGTTTCTTAATTTATGGCCCAGTAATGCTGATTGGGCTGTATGCGCTTGAATTAGCGCCGAAAAAAGCCGCAGGAACCGCAGCAGGTTTGACAGGGCTGTTTGGTTATCTCGGTGGTGCCGTCGCCGCTAACGCCATCTTAGGTTATACGGTTGACCATTTTGGTTGGGATGGCGGATTCTTTATCCTTGTTGCATCGTGCATTTTGTCTATTGTTTGTTTGCTCTATGCCTTTGTCGGAGAAAGAGCCTTCCACAAAGAAAAAGATGCCAGAGAAGCTGCAGAAGCCGCACAATAAACGCTTACTGAACCTTCTGTTTAACCACATAAGCCCGAAAATACTTCGGGTTTATGTTTTACGAATGTTTAATCGCTATCATTAGCCGTTCATTTTGTCCTTTAAAAGCGGCTTTAACTCTGCGAGCAATAACATTCCATCTTTAACTATACCCAAACTACTTGCAGCTAAATATAGCGATAAGTGGGTACCCTATCATGGCCATAGATGATGATGTGATTAGGGCGAACGAAGGTAACCAAAAAACCCTTCAGTTTTATAAAAGAAGGGGATATAGGAAGAAAATAATGAAGAAATTACTCCATATTGCTCTACTGACATTACTCACCTCAACGTCTCTACATGCCGAACAGCTAGTAATTGCTCATCGAGGAGCATCTGGCTATTTACCCGAACATACTCTTGCAGCTAAAGCGCTAGCCTATGCAATGAAACCCGACTATATCGAACAAGATGTGGTAATGACAAAAGATGATCATTTAGTCGTACTCCACGATCACTATTTAGATCGCGTTACTGATGTAGCAGAGCGATTTTCCGATCGTGCTCGACAAGATGGTCGTTTTTACGCTATTGATTTCACCCTTGCAGAAATAAAAACCTTACGTGTTACAGAAGGATTTAATCTAGATGAACAAGGGCAAGCTGTCGCCGTATTTCCGTCTCGCTTTCCAATGTGGCATGCAGATTTTACCGTCCCCACTTTAGCGGAAGAAATTGAGTTAATACAAGGACTCAACCATACGTTAGGTTACGATATCGGTATCTATCCCGAAATTAAAGCACCTTGGTTTCATCGTCATGAAGGGAAAGATATTTCTAAAGCTGTCTTAAACACGCTAAAAAAGTATGGCTATCAAACTAAAAAAGATAAGGTTTATTTACAATCTTTTGATCCTATTGAGCTCAAACGTATCCATGACCAATTACTACCCAATATGGATATGGACATTCGTTTAGTCCAGCTGATCGCCCACACTGATTGGAATGAAACCATGATCTATCAAGATCAAACTGCCACACCATATGACTATCAATGGATGTTTAGTGAAGATGGAATGAAAAAGGTTGCTCAATATGCTGATGGTATTGGTCCGTGGATGCCTATGCTGGTAGACAATAGCTCGACTAAAAGCAACATCGTGATTAATCCGTTAATGCACTATGCTAGAGATGCAGGCTTAGAAGTGCATCCATATACTTTTCGAGCCGATCCTGGACGTATCGCTCCTTGGGCCGAAAGCTTTGATGATATGCTAGAGGTATTCTACCATCAGGTTAAAGTCGACGGTTTATTTACGGACTTCCCAGATAAAGTGGTGAAATTTTTAGGCCGATAAGTCATGGCGCAAAAAGTGAACCGCACGGTTCACTTTCTATTTTACTTTCACACTCTGACGGACAACCAGCGTTGGTTCTAGTTGAACCACTTGAGGCTCGCGGCTCTGATTTTTAAGCTTATTTAATAGGGTATCGATCGCTGCCTGACCTAAACGGTATTTGGGCTGATGAATAGTCGTCAGGGAAGGCGTCATAAAATTTGCGATATGAATATCATCATAACCGATGATCGAAAGCTGATCTGGAATAGCGATATGAAGGTCACTGGCGGCATGAATCACCCCCATGGCCATCATGTCATTACTGACAAAAATTGCGCTGGGTAATGGCCCTTTTTTTTGCAATCGATACAGTGCTTGCGCGCCTCCTTCACATTCAAAATCAGACTCAATAATCCAATCAGGATTAATGGTTAAGCCCGCTTCTAACATGGCTCGTTTATAACCTTCATAGCGCATTTGCGCTTGATGACGACTCAGTGGTCCAGTAATACAGCCGATGGATTGATGACCACATTCAATTAAGTACTGGGTCGCCATGTAGCCACCACGTAGCGAGTTATCTTGGATTTTATCACTGGCGAACAGCATTGGCCCCCAATCCATAACCACCACTGGAATATCAGGATAGCGCTCAAAGACTTCAATCCGTTCGCCTTCTAAGGTCGAGCACATTAAAATTAAGCCATCGACTCGTTTTTGTAATAGGGTATTGATCGACGCTTTCATACGTTGATTATCCCCTTCGGTATTACATAAGATCAGGCTATAACCTTGTTGATAGCAGCTGCGCTCAACCCCTTTAACGACTTCTCCGAAAAATGGATTGGTTGAGGTAGTCACTAACATACCAATGGTACGGGTACGATTCATTTTTAAACTACGCGCCAAAGCCGAAGGCGCGTAATTGAGATCTTTCGCGGCTTTGTTGACTCGCTCGGCAATATCATCACTGACATAGCGAGTCTTATTGATTACATGGCTAACCGTGGAAGTCGAAACCCCTGCAACGCGCGCAATATCTTTCATGGTTGCCATATCATCTTATCCCTTATTGATGCTGAGCTAAAAATTCATCCACTTCTTGGCGAGTCGGAATCGACGTTTGTGCGCCAAAACGGGTGACTGAAATCGCTGCTGCGGCATGAGCAAACTTAATCGCTGATTCTAAAGGCATATTCTCTAACAAGCCAGTCACAAACGCACCATTAAAAGTATCGCCCGCGGCGGTGGTGTCGGTGGCCGAGACGCGAAAACCAGGGATAAGTTGTCCACGACCATGTTCACTTAACCAAACCCCTTTTGCGCCAAGAGTAATAATAACAATTTCAATGCCTTGCTGATGTAACACTGTGGCCGCTTGCTGGGCTGAAGCATCATCAGTGACGGTAATGCCGGTGAGCACTTGCGCTTCCGTTTCATTGGGGGTGATCACATCAACACAGCTGAGCAAGCTAGAAGACAACTCACGGGCTGGCGCTGGGTTGAGTACCACCTTTGTTTTCGCTTGTTTAGCGACTTGCGCCGCTTTAATGATGCCGTCAATCGGCGTTTCAAGTTGCATTAACAAGTAACTGGCGGCACGAATACTTGGTAGGTCATCTTCGATGGCTTCTGCGGTTAATCGGTCATTAGCCTCAGCTGAAAGACAAATGCTGTTTTCTCCACGGTCGGAAACTTGGATCATCGCAATGCCTGTTGGGCAATCCGCTTGTACTTTCACACCACGAATATCCATTCCATCCCGCTTAAAACGTTCACAACTTTCGATACCAAAGGCATCATCACCAACGCAGGCAATAAAACCGATATCCGCCTTTAAGCGCGCGGCGGCAACCGCTTGGTTTGCTCCTTTACCGCCAGGAATGACTTGATAATTTCGGCCATGAAGCGTTTCTCCAGGACGAGGGAAAGTAGGGACTTGTAGAACATGGTCAGCATTGACACTACCTAATACCACCAATTGGTTCATAAGAATTATCCTTCTATAAGATAGAAAACCTCGCCCTATACTCAGAGCGAGGTATACGATACATGAGTTATTGACTGATAATTTTCAGCGGCACAGGAAGATAAGCCTCGACCGTCTGACCTTTGAGGATCTTATCAGCAGTTTCAACCCCTAAAGCGCCAATCATGTCGGGTTGCTGAGCAACCGTTGCCCCTAATTGACCACGCTTTACTGCGGCAATGCCATCCTCAGTACCATCAAAACCAACAATCAAAATGTTTTTACCAGACGCTTGCACCGCGCGCAGCGCGCCCAATGCCATTTCATCATTTTGCGCAAAAACAGCTTGCACGCTTGGGTTTGATGCTAATAGGTTTTCCATGACGTTTAATCCTTTGGTGCGATCAAAGTCAGCAGGTTGGCTGGCAAGCAAAACCATATCACGCTCTTTAACCGCATTCATAAAACCTTGTCCGCGTTCACGAGCCGCCGAGGTGCCGGCGATCCCTTCGAGCTGAATGACTTTGGCTTTTTCGCCAACTTTTTCAACGATAAATTGACCAGCCATCTCTCCGCCCATTACGTTATCCGAAGCGATATGACTGACTACCTCACCACGGCTCGCGCCACGATCCAAGGTTACCACAGGGATATTCGCGCGATTGGCTCGGCGGATAGCGTTTGATACAGCATCGGAGTCGGTTGGGTTAATTAAAATCGCTTTTACACCTCGAACCGTGAGATCTTCTACGTTCGACAGCTCTTTACTCGGATCGTTTTGCGAGTCCAAAACGATCAGGTTATAGCCTAAGTCTTTGGCTTTCGCTTCCGCACCATCTTTCATGGTGACAAAGAATGGATTGTTCAGGGTTGAAACGACAATGGCAATCGTGTCTTTAGCAAAAGCTGAGACCGATACCGAAGCCGATAACAACGCAGCAGAAATTAACGTCGCAAGTTTTTTCATGTTAATCATCCTTTTTTGTAGGGGGAACCAGACAAAAGCACGCTTACATCTGGTAGGTTCACGTTTTACTTATTTTTATTGTCCACCAGCACAGCCAGCAATATAACCGCCGCTTTCGCTATCATCTGGTAGTAAGAGGTCACATCGAGTAAGTTCAATGCGTTATTTAAAAAGCCGATGATCAGTGCACCAATTAAGGTACCCATGATCCGACCTTTGCCGCCCATTAAGCTGGTGCCGCCTAATACAACCGCTGCAATCGCATCCAGCTCATAGCCCATGCCTGCCGTAGGTTGTGCAGAAGAGAGCCTAGAAGTAACAATGATGCCCGCTAAGGCCGATAACAGACCACAAATGGCGTACACACCGATTTTAACGCGATCAACATTGATACCGGATAAACGCGCCGCCGACTCATTACCGCCCATGGCATAGATATAACGACCAAAACGTGTGTGATTGAGCAAGTACCACGCCGCCGCAAATACCACCACCATCATCCAAACGGGTACAGGAATGCCCAGTGCGTAACCGGTACCAAACCAAGCAAACGCATCAGCGGTATCGGTAAAGCCGGTTGAAATAGGACGCCCATCGGTATAAACCATGGTGACGCCACGCAGGAGTGTCATGGTGACTAACGTGGCAATAAAAGCTTGTACCTTACCTTTGGCAATGATGATGCCACTGATACCTCCTAGCGCCGCGCCAGCAAGCAAAGCCGTTGGTACCGCTATCATAACCGGAACTTCAAGGGCAATCAGGCTGGCAGCAAACGCACCACATAGGGCCAACACAGAACCAACACTGAGATCAATGCCCGCGGTTAAAATAACTAAAGTCATACCAACCGCAATGATCGCGTTCACCGATGTCTGACGTAAAATATTCAGTATGTTGTCGACGGTAAAAAAGTTGGGATTTAAAAATGACACCACAACGACTAAAAATAGCAGAGCAATCAGTGACTTTTGTTCAATCAACCACGCTTTACTAAACCACTTTTTACCACCGTCTGGCGTCTGATTACTTAGGGTTTTACTATTCATGCTGCTTCCTCGTTCAAGGTTTTGCCAACGGCACACGCTAAAAGATTTTCTTGATTGGCTTGCTTGACATCAAATTCGCCACTGATCCGCCCTTCATGCATCACTAAAATTCGATCGCTCATACCAAGCACCTCTGGCATTTCCGATGAAACTAAAATGATACTCATCCCTTGCGCTTTAAATTTATTGATTAATTGATAGATTTCTTTTTTTGCACCGACATCAACGCCACGTGTCGGTTCATCCAAAATCAACACCTTCGGTCTGGTCATTAAGCCTTTGGCGATCGCCACTTTTTGCTGATTCCCACCTGAAAGATGACCAATGATCTGGTTGCGAGAAGGGGTTTTTATATTGAACAGTTGAATGAAATCTTCTACCGCCGTCGCTTCTGCGCCATGCTGAATTTGTATGCCCTTGGTCAGTTTATCGAGGGCGCACAGCGACATATTTTCTTTGACTGATAAACCGAGTACCAGACCATCGCCTTTGCGATCTTCTGAGATGTAGGCAATACCATTGGCTAAACCATCTTGCGGGCTAACGGGGTTAATGGTACGGCCATTAAGATTAATCACACCCCGCTCAGAAGGCAGCGCGCCATAAATCACCTTCATTAATTCGCTACGCCCCGCTCCCATCAAGCCAGAGATACCTAAAATCTCTCCTCGACGCAGGGTAAAGCTGACATCATGAATCCCCGATCCGGTCAAACCTATCACTTCGAGACAAACTTTATTTTCTGGCTCTACGTCAATACGTGGATACTGCTCTTCTAATTTACGCCCAACCATCATTTCAATCAGACCATCTTCATCGGTCTCACTGACTTGGCATTGACCGATGAATTTGCCATCTCGCAACACGGTAATATCATCGCAAATTTCAAAAATTTCTTTTAAACGATGAGAGATATAAACGATGCCACAACCTTGGTCGCGCAATTCATTAATCACTTTAAACAATGAGGCGGTTTCGGTATCCGTTAATGCGTCGGTTGGCTCATCCATGATGATCACTTTAGACTCAAAGGAGAGTGCCTTGGCGATTTCCACCATCTGCTGTTCACCAAGACTCAGCTCACCGAGCAAGGTTTTAGCACTGTGTTTAACATTAAGACGGGCTAACAGCTGATCCGCTTCCGCGTACATCTCTTGCCACAAGATACGACCGAAAGCACTGGTTTTTTCTCGGCCAAGAAAGATGTTTTCTGCAATTGTCAGCTGCGGGATCAGGTTTAACTCCTGATGAATAATACTGATTCCCGCTTGCTGAGAATCCCTAGGGCCTTTGAAACTGGCTGGTTGACCTTGATACTCTATGGTGCCAGCATCTTTGCTGTAGATCCCCGTCAATACTTTCATTAAGGTCGATTTGCCAGCGCCATTTTCTCCCATCAAGGCCATGACTCGACCCGGATAGACGTTTAAACAAGCTTGATCAAGCGCCTTCACACCAGGAAAAGCTTTATCAATCTGACTGAGAGCTAAAATCGGTTGAGTCATCACTCCTCCTTATCGTTAAATCACAACATCGAATGCTAAAACACCACGCCCGATTGAAAAATCACATTGGCATAGGGTGTACACTCACCGGTTCTTACCACCGCGCGGCTGGCAACCGTACGAGTTTTAAACTCATCATGGCTAAGATACTCAATCGCAATAGGTTGGCCTGTTTTCTGTTGCTCGCGGTGTAACTCAGCGAGTAATTCGCTATGTAAATCAGGGCTGACTTGAGCAAACTCGTTAGCCAATAGCACCGCTTGCACTTGCATTTCGCTAAGGATGACGCGCACCGTATCCAAAAAACTCGGGATACCCTGCGTTAAAGCTAAATCGATCCGCTGTACAGAATCGTCAATCGGTAAACCAGCATCGCCAATCGTAATTTCATCGGTATGACCTAACGTTGCCACTAGATAAGAGAGCTCTGCGTTTAGGAGGAGATTTTTTTTCATTATTTGACCTTTATTTCAGTGCACGTTGAGGTGAAGCTAGGACCCATCTCGACAGTTTATTATTGACAAAACACTCATCGAAACGTTTCGATAGCATAATAACGCCACTTTTTTGCTTTGCATCTAGATTAAAATCAGACTGTGAGTTGGATCGTTTTATCGATATTTGATGATGGATAAACAGTGAGAATGATCACTGAGATTTTTATTAGCCAATCAATGATCGGCTGAGTCATATCCGCAATTGCCGTAGGAAAAACAGAAAAATGACCAGAAAGCATGGCTTGTTCTAGGGCGAATTAGGTATCATGACTTACGTTTTCTTTATCGGTAGATCAACAATGAAAAAATTAGCGTTATTATTGCTCAGTACCTTGGCTCTCGCTGCTTGTGAAAACGAAGTAGGTACTAGCTCTTGGTGCCAAGAGATGCGTGAAAAACCTAAAGGTGAATGGAGCGCCCAAGGAGCGGTGGATTTTGCTAAACACTGCTTATTACAAACTGAAGTGGGCAGTCAAGAGTGGTGTGAGGATATGCAAGAGAAACCAAAAGGCGATTGGACAGCCAATCAAGCCACTTCATACGCGAAACACTGTATTTTTTAGTTTCTCGGACACTAAAAATAGGATGAAAAGATGCTCACTACTGGCGGGCATCTTTTGGAGAATCCATGACGACCATAGTGCTAATGGATTTTACCGTTAGGCATTCACCTAACACATCCGCATGAAAGCGCTTATAAGCACTGAGATCTTTAGTCTCAACACGAAGTAAGTACTCATTCATTCCAGTAATGTTATGACACTCCACCACCTCTTTAGCAAAGCGTACGTGCTCTTCAAAACTGAGTTGTGCCTTTTTGGTATGGCTATTCAAACCAATCGCAACATACGCCACAAACCCAATATCAAGTTGGCTTTTATCGACGATCACTCGATAACCCTTAATGACTTTCTTGCGCTCAAGCTCTTGCACTCGCCTTAGTGTCGCTGAGGGTGATAACCCTACCCGCTCGGCAAGCTCGACATTAGAGATCCGCCCATCCGCCTGAAGCGCTTGCAATATTCTTTCGTCAAATCTATCCATAAGTCATTTTTATTGCTAATTGAAGTCATTAAAAACAAATATAAACACAATATTGCCCAACAATACCATTATTATTTTCTCATCATTTACTTAACAAGAGCCGCTCATGGATTACACACAATGGGGACCACTCATCGCATTCGCGTTTGTTTCTACTTTTTCACCCGGTCCAAATAACATCATGCTCATGACCTCAGGAGCCAACGTCGGATTTGTACGGACCATTCCTCACATGCTGGGCATTATTTTAGGATTCAGTATCATGGTGCTGCTGGTTGGTGTTGGACTCACCGAACTGTTTCATCGTTATCCAATGCTACAATACGGACTGCAAATCATCTGCACCGCCTACTTAATCTATTTAGCCGTAAAAATAGCCTTGAGTAACCCCTCACAAACAACGCAGCGTTATCAACCGATGACCTTTACTGCTGCGGCACTCTTTCAGTGGGTGAATCCGAAAGGCTGGTCAATGGCGCTCACCGCTGTAAGTGTGTTTAACCAACAGGCAAGTTGGATACAATTAATGGTCATCGCCTTGGTATTTGCGATGGTCAATATACCATCGGTAAGCGTCTGGACGGTGGCCGGTAAGCAGCTAAGCCAGTGGATGAATCATCCACGCTATGTCCGTTGGTTTAATGGTGCCATGGGCGGATTATTGCTGCTGTCTGTGTTACCGATGCTGTAAATAGGTTGTTTTGCTAAAGCTTAGGGAGAAATACTGACTTTTTACGCCGAGCGCAGTAAACTCTCCCTTGTTTTTAACCACCGTTGTCTTCACTATGCCTGCCGATTGCTTTACCCCATTTATCACTGACATTACTAATATCTCATTACCTGAACGCTTCACTTATCCGTTTTGTTATCAGCCACATCCTTTAGCGCTGATTGCCGCCAAACAGTTACAAACTCATCTAACAACACAAAATGATTGGGTCCACCCTTTTGGCATTGAACAACAAAGTGACGGTCACGGAAAAATGTTTGGCGTTTTAGTGGTGAAAAATGCTCAACAGCAATTGGGATATCTCGCTGCGTTTTCTGGTCAGCTCGCCGAGCAAGATCATCTCCCCGGTTTTGTACCGCCAGTGTTTGATCGTTTTACGCAGACGGAATTTTTTAGCGCAGAAGCCAACCATATCGCCGAAATAAATCAGCTAATTAAGCAGCTAATGAACTCGGAGCAGCACAATGCTCTCATCGAGGCTTTACAGACCTGCCAAGAGCAAGCGAATCAAGCGATTAGTGCGCAACAAAAAGCAATGATCGATAGCCGAGCACAGCGGAAACAGCAACGAGCGATGGTATCGAACCAAGTAGCAACAGCGGAACAACAGGAGCTGTTCAGCCAGCTTGCCCAGCAAAGCGTGCAAGAAAAATGGCAATTAAAACAGCTGAAGCTTGAATGGCAGCAAAAAATCGCCGCGTTAGATGAAGAACTTAACCAGCTCAATCAGACCATCACAACGCTTAAACAAGAGCGTAAGCAACGTTCAGCGCGCTTACAATATCAGCTCTTTTCTCATTATTTTTTTCTCAATCAGTACGGAGAGAAAATAAACCTTAATGCTATTTTTGCCGAGTGTGCCAACCCCGTTCCTCCAGCAGGAGCTGGGGAATGCGCAGCACCGAAATTACTGCATTATGCTTTTCAGCACCAATTAACCCCGATTGCCTTAGCGGAATTTTGGTGGGGTAGCTCACCGAAATCGGAGATCCGCCAGCACGGTAAGTTTTATCCTGCATGCCAAAGTAAGTGCCAACCGATTTTGGCACACATGCTCAAAGGTATGCCGTTAGAGGATAATCCCTTATTAGTGAATCCTGCCGAGGGAAAACAAATTGAGATCGTCTACCAAGATGATGCGATAGTCGTTATCAACAAACCTGCTGAGTTTTTATCTGTGCCGGGAGTGAACATCAAAGATTCCGCTTTCACCCGCTTAGCAGAGCAATTTTCTAACTGTGAAGGTCCGTTTGTCTTGCATCGCTTAGATATGTCGACATCCGGGCTATTAGTCTTTGCCCTAACGCGTCGCGCGAATAAATCGCTGCAAAAGCAATTCATCACTCGGCAAATTGACAAGCAGTATGTGGCTCTATTATCCGGTGAACTTGAGCACAATAGCGGTGACATCGCGCTGCCTCTCGCGGCAGATCTAGACGATAGACCAAGACAAAAGGTCTGCTTTGAGACGGGAAAATCGGCGCAGACACGGTGGGAAAAGGTAGCGATTGAACAAGGCCAAACCCGAGTAAATTTATACCCTCATACGGGACGAACCCATCAGTTGCGCGTCCACTGCGCTCATCCTGATGGATTGGGTTTTCCTATCGTTGGCGATGATCTGTATGGGCAAGCCGCTGAAAGACTGTGTCTACATGCTCAGAAGTTAAGCTTTTATCATCCCTATCATCATCAAAAAATGACCTTTGAAGTACCAGCAGACTTTTGATTACAGACTTGCGCCTTTGGTCGCGGGTTTTATCTCTTTGTGGATTTTCGTGTTTTTGGTTTCCTTGGCGTCAACTGCATCGACTAATTGAGTGACGTTTTCACCTGCAGCAGGGTGAGTCATGCCATTGAAACGTCCACCTTGTTCAATACTCAAATCGTCAGTATAGAGAGTGCCATTAACCACCCCTTTACTTAAAATCTCGATTTTGTCGGCGTGACAAGTGCCTTCAAATGCACCGTTAATGATCACATGTTGCGCAAAAATATCACCATTTACCGCGCCACTTTCACTAACCACAATCGTCTTGATAACATGCAGTTGTCCATCGATGAGACCATCGATTTGAATATTGTCTTCTAACCGGAGTTGTCCGCTAATTGAACAGCCTTTTGCGATGAGAGTTGTAGCTGCGCGCTGACTCTGAGTTCGACTTTGTTTACTAAAGATTCCCATCGAATACCTCTTACTTGACTAAATAAACTTTCAAAATCATTAATGCCCCAATCGACAAAAGGTTTGGGATCTAATGGTCGACCGACAAAACGTACTTCGTAATGTAAATGAGGCCCAGAAGAGAGACCGGTATTACCCGAATAAGCAATCAGATCGCCCTTTTGTACAAAATCGCCACTTTTCACCGCAAACTTTTGTAAGTGCGAATAAGAGCTTGAAAAACCATAAGCGTGTTGTAAGCGCAAAAAGTTACCTGAACCTTGGTTACTCGCCCGAGTGACTTCCACCACCCCATCGGCTGGCGCGTAGACAGGAGTACCGATATTAACCGCAAAGTCTTGCCCGCGATGAAAAAGTACCTTACCCGTTACAGGATGAGTTCGCTGACCATATCCTGACGAAATTCTTGCCTCATGCACAGGTGCGCCACTGGGAATTTGGGTTAACATCACCATTCTGACCGAAGAGGTAATCGCAGCCGTGTCTAAACGAGATTCTAATTCCGCACCACTGTCTTCTACCCCTAAGACTTTTTCAAGATCGCCTAATCGATCGGCAACCAACTGCATTTTTTCTTCACGCTCTTGTAAATCATGCTCTAAATTATTTTTTAGTTCTTGCAGTGAAGATAGCTCGCCCAGTAATGAAGAGGATTGGCTCTCTAATTCTTGCTGCTTTAATTTGGCAAAATCCACTTCGCTGGACAAATAATAGATCACCCCACCAATGGTCAGTAATGCAACCAGCAGAGTATAACCCACTGTTTTTAAAACATGCCGATACCACTTACCTAAATGGAAGTGTCGCGTACCGTGGATAGATGAAACAGAAACGATAACCTTTTCTTTCATTGATTCTATTAATACTAAGGTGGAATTCTTGGATTCTAGCAGGTAACCCGCAATGACTAAACGTTTTGCTTGATTGGGCTATACTAGGTTAAGCAGCTTCTGACATGGATCTCTTTTTTATTTTTATAATAAGTAGCGATAAATTACCTCTCTGTCTGACATTGATATCCCGAAACAACTTGAGATTGCCAATCAACATCAAACGAATCCATCCACCATAAGCATAGATAAAGAGCCAATGAATGTCGCTGTAACTGTATGCAAAGGTGGCAGGCGATACTACCCCTCTTCATCACTCAGCAACATCAGATGAGAAAACAATTGGTGAAGGAATATTCTGATAATGCATCCTCACACCATTTCGTCAAACTGTACTTAAATTACAGAAATCATTTAAACATCGTCAATTATTTAGTTTTTTAATAATAGGCAAAAATCAGCACGATACTTAGATCACACAATTATTCAAACAAATCAATCATTGTTACTTAATTGAGATATAGATCACCATATGAGACAAACAGAAATCACCCAATTTGATACATGGCGCAACTAAAATAAGTTGACAAAATAAAAACAAAGAAGATGTAAATTAATTACACAGCAAAATGGTGAAGAGAATCACGTAATGAGCACAGCTAAAAGACAGTTATAGCGTGATAGATCACAAAAAACCCGTTGTCAGCTCTAACGTAAAATTGTGTGATAGATTGATTGGGTACTAAGCAACCAACGGTTTTAGACGAACCGTTATCACACTACTTCTTTAGAACATCGAACGGGGAACGGATATGTTATCACCAGATGCTAAGGTCAAGATACAAAATTTTGGCCGTTTCTTATCAAACATGGTTATGCCCAATATTGGTGCGTTTATCGCTTGGGGCTTTATTACCGCACTTTTTATTCCTACAGGTTGGTTACCCAATGAAACATTAGCTTCTTTAGTTGGCCCGATGATCACCTACTTGCTGCCTCTGCTGATCGGTTATACCGGGGGTAAGTTAATCGGTGGTGAACGAGGTGCCGTTGTCGGTGCAATAACCACCATGGGGGTTATCGTCGGTACGGACATTCCTATGTTTATGGGCGCAATGATCGTCGGGCCAATGGGCGGCTGGGCCATCAAATACTTTGATAAACGTGTTGATGGCAAGATTAAAAGCGGCTTCGAAATGTTAGTGAACAATTTCTCTGCTGGTATTATCGGTATGATCTGCGCCGTCATCGCCTTTTATTTAATCGGCCCTTTTGTCAAAGTGCTATCGGATGTTTTAGCGGCTGGCGTTAACTTTTTGGTCGCAGCACACCTACTTCCATTAACATCCATTTTCGTCGAACCTGCGAAAATTCTATTTCTTAACAATGCCATTAATCACGGTATTTTCTCTCCACTTGGCATTCAACAAGCCAGCGAAACAGGGCAATCCATTTTCTTCCTGATTGAGGCTAACCCAGGACCGGGATTAGGTATCTTATTAGCCTATATGGTGTTTGGTAAAGGGACCGCTCGTCAAACCGCTGGTGGGGCAACGATTATTCACTTTTTCGGTGGTATCCATGAGATTTACTTCCCTTACATACTGATGAATCCTCGCTTGATCTTAGCCGCGATTGCTGGAGGAATGACTGGAATCTTTACCTTAACGCTATTCAATGCAGGCATTGTCTCTCCTGCCTCACCAGGTTCTATTTTTGCCATTTTATTAATGACCAATAAAGCATCCATGCTTGGTGTGATCTGCTCTATTTTTGCCGCGGCTGCCGTCTCCTTCATTGTTGCTGCCATTCTCATGAAAGCTCAGCATTCAACCGATGAAGAGGGCGATCAAGATTCACTCGCCAAAGCTACTGCGCAAATGAACACGTTAAAATCCACAACAGCAGAACAAGCTAAACCGTCGCCAGCTAAGCATGATCTCAAACTAAACCATATCAAAAACATCATTGTGGCCTGTGATGCAGGGATGGGATCAAGCGCGATGGGGGCCAGTTTATTGCGTAAGAAAGCCCAAGCAGCAGGCTTAAACATCACCATCACAAATCTGGCGATCAATAACTTGCCACAAGATGTGGATATTGTGATCACCCATAAAGATCTCACTGACAGAGCACGTAAACACGCTCCTAATGCCCAGCATCTATCACTCACCAATTTTCTTGATAGCGACATGTATAACCAATTAGTCATCCAACTGCTGGCCGCCACACATCCCAAAGCAGCCAATGACAGTTGTCTCATTAAAGCACCGTTAGTCGCCGCTAATGATGAATATTTTGACCCTCAGCAGCCTTCCATTTTTAGCTTACAGAAAGACAATATCTACCTAGGTTTAACCGCAAGCCATAAAGAGGAAGCCATTCGCTTTGCTGGTAATAAGCTAGTAGAACTTGGCTACGTGTACCCGGAATATGTTGATGCGATGCTTGCTAGAGAACAATTAGTCTCGACCTACTTAGGTGAATCGATCGCGGTTCCTCACGGCACAATTGAAGCCAAAGATCGAGTCATCAAAACGGGTATTGTCATTTGTCAGTACCCATCCGGAGTCCAATTTAGCGACGATGAAAACGATATCGCCAAATTAGTGATCGGTATTGCCGCCAAAAATGATGACCATATTCAAGTCATTACTGCCATTACCAATGCCCTTGATGATCCAGAGGCCATCAACACCCTGACCTCGACCAATAACATCAAAGAGATCTTGGCAATTTTGAACAATGCCCAAGCGGCCTAATTGCCTTTGCTCTTGAGGCAAACGAGGTCAGCATCCCCCGTAATTTATGCTGACCTCACCCCAATCTTTGTCAGTCACTATTTGGTAGGTAATGAATTATGAAAAATGCAGTACATTTTGGTGCCGGTAATATTGGCCGTGGTTTTATTGGAAAACTACTCGCCGATGCGCACATTCAAGTCACATTCGCCGATGTTAATGAACCCTTAGTGGATCAACTTAGTCATCAACAACAGTATAAAGTTAAGATTGTCGGTCATGACTGTCAGATTGATACCGTTACTAAGGTAACCGCCGTTAACTCCGCGAGCCATGAGCTCATTGAACGAATGGTTAACACCGATTTAGTCACCACGGCTGTCGGTCCCGCCGTATTGGATATGATTGCAAAAACCATCGCCAAAGGGATTGAAGCGCGTTTTGCGGCCGGTAATCAACAACCTCTTAATATTATCGCTTGTGAAAATATGGTACGAGGCACTAGCCACTTAAAAACCGAGGTGTTTAAGTATTTATCCTCTGATCTCCAAGCCAAAGCTGAACAATATATTGGATTTGTTGACTCAGCCGTCGATCGAATTGTCCCTCCCGCCGAAGCCGCCAACGATGATCCACTTGACGTCACGGTTGAAAGCTTCAGTGAATGGATTGTCGATGAGCAGCAGTTTAAAGGCGAAATTCCTTGTATCAAGGGCATGGAAACCACCCAAAATCTGATGGCTTTTATCGAAAGGAAACTGTTTACCCTCAATACCGGACACTGTATTACCGCTTACTTGGGCTGTTTGAAAGGACACCATACCATTCGTCAAGCCATTGAAGACCCAGAGATACGCGCCGAGGTCAAACAAGCGATGCAAGAGAGTGGAGAAGTGCTCATCCAGCGTTATGGGTTTGATCGCACAATGCATCATGCGTACATCGAAAAAATCTTATCGCGTTTTGCAAATCCTTACTTAGTCGATGAAGTGGATCGCGTTGGACGTCAACCTCTACGAAAATTAGGGCCGAATGATAGATTAATCAAGCCATTACTCGGTACAATAGAGTACGGCACAGATAATACAACCTTACTGAAAGGGATTGCCGCCGCCCTAAAATATACCAACCGTAACGATCCGCAATCCATTGAATTGCAAGCTTCACTCAAAGAACGCGGGATCCCAAAAACGCTGGCACATTATTCAGGCTTAAAAGAAAACAGTGTCGAAGTACAAAAAATTGAAGCAATTTATCATCAGCTTTAACGTGACACTAAGATGGGAAGGACACCGCCTTCCCATCTCAACCTTAAATTAGATAGTATATGGCACAGAAAATTGACGAAATCGATATTTTAGAACAACTGAACAACGCCCCCTCTGTGCGTGGCTTTTTTATCACAACCGTTGACATATTAACCCAAGCGGTTGATGCACTGATGCAGCGTATTTTTCGCAAAGATAATTTTGCGGTGCAATCGGTTGTTGGGCCATTATTAGACGACACTGGACCACTTGGTAACCTTTCTGTTCGCTTAAAGCTCTTATATGGCCTAGGCGTGGTGACCGATGACACTTATCATGATATCGAAGCTATCATCAAACTGCGTAATCAATTGAATAGTGATGCCATGGAGTACAGCTTTACCGATCCTAAAGTGATTCACGCCATAAAAGCATTAAATCTTGTCCAAAACAGAGGGTTGTTACCCGTGACGATGGTTGATCCTGACGGCGACATCGATCTCGACTTCTATCACTTACAACTACAGCGCCAACAACAAGTGATCCGCTCTGGACTTTCTTTAGCGATTATTGAGGTTTGCAATGAGTTAAATAAAGAGAGCCCGTTCTAAATCATTATGGCCTATTGTATGACTCGTTCTCGGATTTATCTTAGGAATGACAAAGATCGTCTTCCCAATTTCTCGGCAATACACTTACCGATTTTTAGAGCAAGTGTTAGTCTTGATCTCATTGTGAAGCGAACCAGTTTAGATAACGATGATCAAAATAGGCATTATTGGCTTGGGGGATATCGCCCAAAAAGCTTACTTACCCGTGATAACCCAACGTCCCGAGGTTGAACTGGTCTTTTGCACTCGAAATCAGCACACTCTTGCGCATTTAGCCGCTCAATATCGGATTACTAAAACCTGTACCCAATATCAAGATCTGCTCAAATTCCAAGTCGATGCCGTGATGATCCACGCGGCAACGGCCGCTCATCCTGAGATTGCGGCTTTTTTCTTACGTCATGGTATCGCCACATTTGTCGATAAACCATTAGCAAACAGCGCGGCTGATTGCGAACAATTGTACGCATTGGCTGAACAATACCAACAACCGCTTTATGTCGGGTTTAATCGTCGCCATCTTCCTCTATTAAATCAACATTTGGTCGGAGTACAGCAAGGCTTAGGAGACGACTTACTCGGCTTACGCTGGGAGAAAAATCGCCATGCTTTACCTGGTGATATTCGTACCTTCTTGTTTGATGACTTCATCCATCCATTAGACAGCATCAATCTCTACGCTAAAGCAGATTTGCAAGACGCTTACATCACCCATCAAATGGCCGGCAAACAGTTAGCGCGAATCGATATTCAATGGCAACATGGAGCCACTTTGTTGCATGCTTCAATGAATCGACAATGTGGCATTACGAGTGAATCTATTAGTGCGCAGTTCGTTAATCAAAGTTATCAATTTCACTCTTTTTCTGAAGGTATACACTGGCAGAATAATCAGCAACAACGACTGGCTTCGCCAGATTGGACACCGATGCTGACCAACAAAGGATTTAGCGCGATGATCGATGAATGGCTCAGGGTGATACAACAAGGAAAGCTCGCCCACTCGATCATTGAGCGCAACCTCGCTAGCCACCAATTAGCCGAAGCACTCTGCGCGCGTATCACTCAATTAACCGATAGCATCTAAACGCAGACAACCTTTTATCAAACCACGCACAATGACATTAGAATTATGAACCTAAAACAACGCGCAAAATTACTGGCCGCCTTCGAGAGCAAAACCGAAGTGCCAATGCTTATCTTATCGCTCATTTATGTACTATTGGCTTTAATACCCGATGTCGCTCAGCTAGACCAAGAAGAACGCCACTTTATCAATCAATTGATTTGGTTAGTGTGGGGCGTTTTCGCCACTGAATTAGCCATTAAAATTTTGCTCAGCCAACAGCGTGGCCGCTATTTAATGCAAAATTGGCCTGATGTCTTGATTGTTGCGATGCCATTCCTAAGACCATTACGTTTTATACGTATTCTGTTTATTTTACCGAGAACCTGGCGGCAAACCAAAGCGGTCTTACGGCAAAAAACCCTCAGTTTTATTGGCTTAACCAGCTTATTAACCGTGATGCTAAGTTCAGCGTTTGTCTATTTGGTGGAGAGAGGCAGCGACAGTCCAATTGAAGATTATAGTGATGCACTTTGGTGGGCAATGACCACCATTACCACCGTAGGCTATGGCGATATGTATCCAGTGACCGCTTTTGGCCGCGGCGTTGCGGTGTTTCTCATGTTAACGGGCATCACCCTCTTTGGTTTATTAACCGCGAGCGTGGCCTCTTTCTTTGTCGATGATAATCACCAACAGCGCCTAGATTCACAGCATCAGCATAGTCATAGAACATGCAGTCAGCAACCTCGATCCCAATTTCATCTCGCTCGGTTTCGTCAGCAGTTAAAGGACAAACATCATCTGCATCATAGTCATACTAAACACCGATAATAGTGTATTCAATCGCTCAGATAGAAAAAGCCGGTCGCATCGCAACCGGCTCTGTATCGAAGCTTATACACAAACAACTTGGAGTTGCAGGTAGGCGGCAAGTGAGTGAGTCCCCATGAGCATAGATAGACTATGTGATTGGGGTGAACAAACGTAGCCAACACTCCTGCAGCTTCAAGTAGGAAGGGGATAACGGTATTAAGCCTTAAGGTTGATAAGGTAAAGAAGAGTGGTGCAAGACGATGCGAAGTTGACCTTGCTCATCTTTCTTAAAGGCCCAGCTTTTATCCACCATCGTGGTTTGCCCTTGCTTATCAACCAATATGACATTGCCCATGGTCAAGGCTAAATCACCATTAATATAAACCGCAGCATTCTCAAAACGGTATTCCTTCCAACCTTTTAAAGCAAAGCCAGAGTCTTGCGCATAATCACTATTACCACCGACAAAATAGGCTAACGCTCCAACCACATCGGTACGAAACGTTTGCTGACCACTGGCGAGCGTCGGTTTGAAAAGTACCGCGCCTTGTTGGTAACCATAAGCTTGATCCAACACTTGGCTGGCTAACGTTTTTGCCGCCGCATGGCCTTGCTTTTCATACGTTTGGCTGATATTGATTAATGCCTCGCCCCATGCCTGTTGAGCATTGAGCACTTCTTGATGGGTAATATTATTATTCACAACCGGCGAAGAAGCCTGAGCTGCCCACGGTAACACGCTGGATAATAATAGTGCTGAAATAGAAAGTGTTTTATGGATGCGTTGCATAGTCTCTGCCTTACTGGTTTAGGTAATTTGAGTGACTACTGTAACGCGCTTCAATGAACCTAAACCCTGTGCGAAGATTAACCTAAGATGAACATGGTTTACCGTGAGTGCATAAATCGCTTACTCTGCAGTTATTGACGCTATGCTGTGAGGAAATGGCTGTGTTTCGCTATCAATTATCGTTTGTATTGGCACTTTTACTGTCGCTGATTTTGGCTCAGGCAGGAGCGGCTTATTGGTCAAATCAGGTCGCTAATGAGCATATTCAGCGTGGACAAATTTCTAGCCAAATTTTGCAAAACTTCATGCAACTGAGTACCGAAAAACAACAATTGAAGATCTGGCTTGCCGAATATCTATTGATAAAAGATGGCAGTACCTTAAAACGCGACCTACGCTTTGCCAAAATTGAAGATTTACTGGAAAAGCTCAATCAGCTCACCGAACAAGCCCAGCAACAGAGTTTAACTCAGCAAGACTTTGCGGAGATCACTCAGCAAATTAAAGTCATCTCTTTATTTGAAACCAACTTCGCCAGTTTAAAACAGGCGCTACGCTCATGGGAAATCGCTAAAATTACCGATGATGATGAGCGCTGGCTGCTACTTAGCCAATCCTTTGATCAAGTAGATAACACCGATCTTCGCCAGTTACTCAATCAAGCGATCAGTGTGCAACAACAGCGTACTGCTCGTTATGAAAGTGCAGCGATGAGCGCGTTATCGAACGTGAGAAGCGTGATCATCAGTCTCGCCGTGATTGGCGTGATTTTAGGTGGATTACTCGGTGGCTGGCTACTGAGAACCTTATCAAAACCATTGGCGGAATTGGTCAAAAGCACTACCGCGTTAGAGCAAGGTCAACTGGATCACCGAATCACCATCAGTGGCCCTTATGAGCTAAAAACCCTCGCTCGCCACTTCAACTATATGGCACAAAGCCTAGAGCAAGCTCAGCAACAGGAAATGGCTTCGCGCCAGCTGATTGAAAAAGAAGTGACCGCACGCACCCAAGAGCTCGCTCAAGCACTGCAAACCCTAGAAAAAGCCAAACATCAGCAAAAAGAGTTCTTTGCCAACGTCAGCCACGAGCTACGTACCCCTGCGACAGCGATTTTAGGCGAAGCGCAAATCACCCTACGCAGTCGTCACAATAGTGATGACGAGTATCGGCAAACTTTACAACGTATTAACGAGTCAGCGACGCATTTATCTTACCGAATTGATGATCTATTAATGCTGATCCGCCAAGATGAACAATTATTTCAGCCGACTCTCACCGCGATGACACTTGAGACGATTTGGCAAGCGGTTGGGCGGCAAGCGAACTTACTCGCCAACTCGCAACAGGTTATCGTTGAGTCGACTCATCCAGCACAAGCCAATTGGCAAACGCTGATTTGCTATACCGACTTAGATAAACTATTAATGATTATCCGTATTATTGTTGATAATGCATTACGTTATGACCCGAAAAAACAGCCACTTGGACTAACGTTAATGCTCGAACCCAACCAAGTATTGTTTCAGCTCAGCGATCAAGGTATTGGTATCGCTAGCGATGACCTTGAGCGTATTTTTGAACGCTATTTTCGCGCTAACAATGGCAAACAATATCGTCCTGACGGACTCGGTATAGGCTTAACCTTAGCTCAGAGCATGGCTAAACAATTAAATGGCGAGATCAAGATCGCTAGCCAGCTTAATCAAGGTAGCCAAGTGACCCTTAGTTTTCCACTGGAAGAGGTTTAGGATGCGCATTTTATTAATTGAAGATGATCCTAGAATCGCAAGTTTTATCGAACGAGGCTTAAAAGCAGAAGGTCATCAGATCCAACACCTGAATGATGGCCAATACGCAGTAGAAACGGTCATCAGCTATGAACCTGATCTGCTGATTTTAGATCGCATGCTACCTCATTGTGATGGACTGACCATCTGCCAACAAATTCGCTCGGCAGGCATTGATGTACGCATCTTAATGCTCTCTGCCCTAGGCGATGTCGATGAACGAGTCAAAGGCTTGCGTACCGGCGCAGACGATTATCTTGCTAAGCCATTCCATTTTGAAGAGTTACTGGCTCGTTTAGATGCTCTACAGCGACGTCACTCTGAATCCAGTCCATTACCCACACTACAAGTCGCAAATTTAGTGCTCTGTTTGCCAACAATGCAGGTCACACGAGACAATCAACCCATTGAGTTGACCGCCAAAGAGCTGTCAATTTTGGAATTATTGATGAATAAACCTGGGCATATTTTTAGTCGCGAGCGAATTCTGGCTAACGTTTGGGGAATGCATCAAGATCCATTAACCAATGTGGTCGATGTTTACATGCGCCGATTACGCAAAAAAATTGACGACCCTTTCACCGCCCCGCTGCTCAAAACCAAACGCGGCATGGGTTATTATCTACAAGCCGATCAGTAAGTGTGGCTTGGCTATGTTTGGTTTTGGAATAAGAGAGGATGGCTCACTCAGTCAATACTCAACAAGCAGTCACTATCCATGCTGACAACTCTTGCAGCTCCTTTGCATACTCTGAGTGTTGCTGCGCTAATTGCTCAATGCACAAAGCAATAGCACAGCGATCATAGGGTATATGAGTCATTTTTTGGGCTAATCGCTCCATCGGGTAAGGATCGAGCATATCACTGAAAATCGTCGCTTGCTGAATCACTCCTTGCTCAACATCGAGAAAGATTTCTACTCCTCCCCATGTAAAACGCTCATCCAAATGATGAGTAAAAGGTGGGGTTTGGCCAAAGTTCCAATCCCAACTGCTTTGTTTCGAAAACTTATCTTCAAAATCAGGCAAATTAGTAAACTGTTCAGGAGAAATGTACTCAACTTGGGCATCTTGTTGGTAATGCTGTAAATAAGCGTGGATGATCGCATCGCATACTTGCTGGTGGTCAATATCCGCTTTAACGCTATTAAGGTTAATCACACGAGATTTAACCGAAGTAATCCCTTTCGCCTGCAGTTTTTTGGGATCAGGATTAAGATAATCCGCTAAGCGGCTCATGTCTGCACTCAAGAGTAAAGTGCCGTGATGAAAGCCACGATCGATCGTTTCTCGATAGGCTGAGCCAGAGAACTTGCGCACCCCCTCCTCATCTTGCAACACCAAATCATTACGCCCATTAGCAACGCCGTGAATACCCAGTTGTTGTAATCCAGCTAATACAATCTGCGTCGACACCTGTTTATCGTACTCAGGTTTGCCAGCCATAAAAGTAAAATTAGTATTGCCCAAATCATGAAAAACCGCGCCACCACCCGTCTGTCGGCGCGCCAGTTTCACCCCATCGTGTTCCATGCGTTCAGTTCGGCACTCCCGCCATGGATTTTGCGCTCGTCCAATAACGACAGTATCGGCATTGCGCCACAAAAACAGGATACGCTGATCGGCGGGCATCGAGCGGAAAATCGTATCTTCAACCGCTAAGTTGAACCAAGGATTGGTTGATTCAGAAATAAGAATACGGGTACGAGTCATGTCTAATTCACATTGCTATTGAACAAACCGTTATCGTACTGAGCATGACTCAAGATAGCGAGCAGAAATCCGTAGGCTCACTAGGAAAATTGAGTTTGTTGAAAACTGGGGCGCTGTACGATATCCGCGTACCAGCTTGCTAATTGTGGATAAGCCGTCTGCCAATTGAGTTCGCTCAAACGAAAGTCAAGATAAGCCAAACCAACCGCGATAGAATAATGAGCAACCGTTAGCGTACCACGGATTAAAAGTAAGTATTCACTCTCAAGTTGAGTCAAAATCCTCTCTATTGCACGATGGCGACGCTGAGCAAGTTCCCCACCATTAAGCTCATTATACTTATTGGCAATGACGGTTTGAAAAGCACTATCCATTAATGCTTGACCTAGACCTAACCATTGCATCACTTGCTCGTTGTCATCCATTCTCGGCGCACAAGGAGAGTGAATATCCAAGTATTGTAGGATAAGTAAGGTTTCACTCAAGGCAACACCTGCGTCCGTGATTAACACGGGAACTTTTGCCGCTGGGTTAACCTGCAAAAGTGTATCCGGTGAACCCCACGGATCGACCATGGCTAAATTTAACAGAATTTGTTTTTCTAGTGCACAAATGCGCACTAAGCGGGCATAAGGAGAAGTGGCATTTAAATAGAGAGTTAACATGACTGTTTCACCGATTTTGATCGAAAAAATGGACTTGCCCAGATACAAAGCAAAGCGAATAACATTAATAGTGCCGCCGTGATAAATAGCGGGGCGTACTCACCCACTTTTTGATAATAAAAGGACATGCCCCAACCCGATAATGCTTGTAATAAAGCAAAACTAGCCGTTGCCCTACCCCAATAATATTGATGCCGTGTCGTGCCAACTAACTCAGCAATTCGGCCTGCGGTTAACGCGACAATACCTGGTGTCAATGCTCCGACGATGAAAGCTGAACAAAAAAGTAACACTGGCATCGCGGTCAGCACTGGCAAAAGAATGGCGAACGCTTTTAGTGCGTAAGCAACCCAGAGCGCTCTGTGCCAAGATAATTGCGATACCAACCATTTGGCAATCAATGGTCCACTGAGACAGCCGCCGCCAAAGGCAAACCACAACCATAACGCTTGTGGTTGCGTGAAGTTCCGCTCACGAACCAAATAATCAACCCAAAAAATGGTGTGCGGAATAAAACCGGCAGCATCAAGCGCATAAGCCGCAATCACTAACCAAACAGCGCCAGTAGCAAAAGACGATGAAGGTTCCGAGGATAAAGATGAGTGAGATATAGCTGGCAGTTGCCATAAGCCGAATATCATCAAAGCACTAATACACAAAGAGAGACTACCGATAGCCAACCAGGTTATCGAAAGACTAAAACGAAGTAGGAGCGGGATAATCGCAGAAGAAAGTACTACACCTAAACCTATGCCCATGAAGATCATGGTCATAACCACATTGCGATGATTTTTATGGCTATGCAGCAAAGCGAATGCAGGGCCAATAACCATTAAATGCCCACCAGCAACACCAGCAAGAACTCGCCAACTAGCAACCCACAGATAGTGGATAGGCAAAAAACAGACAAAATAACTAACACTGACCACCAAAGCAGCAACGGTCAATAATAAGCGATCTCCGATCTGCTGCGCTAAACGATGAGCACTCAAGGCACCAATCAAATAGCCCAGTAAATTCAAGCTACCGAGGTAACTGGTCTCAGCGACCGAAAACCATCCCTCGCTCGATAGCATCGGTATTAAAGGGGTAAATGCAAAGCGAGATAAGCCGATGCCAATCAGCGTCGAACTCATACCAACCATCAATACTAATAAGGCATTCGTTGATCGCATATTAAAGCTCATTCAGCCATTTAACGTTCACTCTGCTCATCGATTCCTTGACTCATGAGTTGATTTGGCCGCTCAGCAATGATGGTTCGATATAACCTATGCTAAACGCCATAAGTAGAAAGCAGCCACAAAAAGAAACCATAAACTAACAAATAATCAACAACTTGACATCTTGATGATGCAAAGATCAGCCCTACTGCACATTTATGACTAAGCACGCTATACTTGACGACTCAATCATCACTTACGCTATTTTTATGCACACAAACGATCCGCATGCGCAGCCGCATAATCCTTTACACGGCCTAACATTAGAAAAAATTCTGACTCAATTGGTAGAACATTATGGCTGGCAAGGATTAGCGCAACGAATTAGCCTAAACTGTTTTAAAAGCGATCCGTCAATCAAATCTTCCTTGAAGTTTTTACGTCGTACAGAATGGGCAAGAAGTAAGGTAGAAAATCTCTATATTGAGACCTTTCATTAAACCATATACCCAAACAACTTGGAGTTGCAGGTAGGCGGCAAGTGAGTGAGTCCCCATGCACATAGATAGGCTATGTGATTGGGTGAACAAACGTAGCCAATACCGCTGCAGCTTCAAATAGGAAGGGGATAGATTAAATAAAGGGCTGAGCAGCCCTTTATCTACTATAGACGTGACATTATGAAAGGATATTGTTGTACAATTTGAATAATTAACAGCTCAATTGCTTAAGTCGCTCACCAATAGCTAACTCTAACTCATCTAACCATTGATAACGTTTGGTATACAGACGACGTTTATTACGGTTTAAGGTCTCAACCTCTTTACGTGCTGGCATCATCGCAACGCGATACCTATAACGACTGATTTTCTCTGCCTCATATTCTGTCCATAGCTCATCATAATCAAAACTGACTTTATTACGCTTGGAACCAATATAACGCAGCGCTTGGTAAATATGGCCGCGATTAGAAATCGCATAACAGCGCTCAACACCCAACTGACGAGACACTAATAAAGCTAACTCAACCATTAATGCTTTCGTCCGTAAACCATGTACTGTACGCGTTAAATCTTTAATAATTTGCTGACGGTTTTCAATCTTATCACTTGGGCCTTGCAAGGCTCCGATATGCATAGTCTTACCGTGATCAGAAAAATGAAAGCTGATCGAATAAATAATAGTCCCCACTTGATTCACTAACCTTAAACCAATCGACCCCTCACGACTGGCTCCTCGGTTTAAACGGATATCATAAGCTTCGCCATTTTTATCTTCGATACATAATAAGCTCACACCTTGGTCGGACATGATCTCCGTACAATGCTCACCAAAACGCTCAGCTACAAATAAAAAATGCTGCTCAAGGAGCTCCACCCTTTGCATTAGCGATAAATCAACACAGAGGTAGGGTTTTAGTGGTTTTTCTAATAGCTGTGGATTGTCATTCAGCACCTTAGCGAGAATAGGCTGCTCAAGCATTGATAACATCCGCCGCACAGCTTGGGGGTGCAACAATGCCCATAAACGAAAACGCCAGTTTTTACGAATACGATCCCAGCCTTTGCTCTCTGGATAAATTTTTGCCGCCCATTCAGGTAGATCGTACTGGATATTAGTCAACATAGTATTTATTACTCACACTTCGTCAGTGGTGGGATAAATCACTCACCAGAGTCAATAGACATGATCGCAATTATACAGCGTTTTATTGCTTCATACTCGGTAACTAATGTATGGGATTGTATGGGAAAATAACTCTTATTATACAATAACTTAAAAAATAACACCTCAATAAAAAACCATCAAAAAGACGGAAAATGACCCAATCCTCATATTGATAAAAATGGAAAAGACAGAAGGCGACATATGCAGACAATCATTAGTTCAGATTTTAGGTAGACTCCATTCATAAGATATTTTTATCTTCATGTCTTCGCCGTCGTTAAAGAATAATAGGATCAAAATGTTACAGATTGCTTTACTACTTTTAGGTTCTGACTTTGTTAAAAAACACTCACTTTACCTATGGCTTTTCGGAACTCTGTGGGTGATGACTGGTACCTTTATCTTTTTTGATGGATTGAATCAACAGCTATTATTACCTAAGAATACCTTTGGTCTTATTTTATTATTTGAAAGCTTAATGACCTTAAGCATTGCTCTATGCAGCATAAAAAATAAAAACCACTTACTATTATGTAAGGGAATTGTTTTTTTATTTTTCTCCTATATTTTATTAATAAATAATGGATACAGTAACGAAATTATCTCAGCGATTTTTGTTCTCGCTTATTTTATTACCGGATCCTTTGCTATGGCTTCTGCTTGGATCGTCCGATTCTATCGATGGAAAATTACTCTTACATGGGGAATATTCCAAATGTTGTTTTCATTTTTTATTTTAACTCATCATCAATCGACACTATCTTTTTTTATCGGTTTAATTATGATTGGTACTGGCGTAAGTGCTTTATCGATTGCTACTCGATCTCGTTATATAGCAAAAGGATTCACCATATTTAACATTATCAACCCTAAGTTATCTCTCGACTCTATCAAACAGAACACCGTATCGAAGGTATCACATCGAGCCACTCAGTCTCTCCAGCAGCCTTTAACCATTCATATTTGGACACCTGTCGGTTCAGCAAGCACGCCTCCCTTACCACGTCCAATTATTAATCGTTATATTGCTGCGGTTGATAAAAATGGTACTATTTCGACAGGTCACGCCTCATTAGAATTACCCTCGGAGCTTTATGTAAGCTTATACCCAGAGGAAGATATCGATCGCAAAGCGGCTGACTTTTTTCGCCTATTAAGAGCAACACCAGATAATAATGTACCTGGACGGTTTTTATCAGACTATCAAACTGAAGCTGCAGACTGGTGTGAATCCGATCAAAAGATTATGTTTGAACATTATAATCGCGATGCTTTACTAAATTTTTGGGAAAGTTATCGTCAATATCCGATTTATAATATAACGCATCAGAATTGCTCTAGTACGGTTGCTTATGCTTTAGAAGCGGCCTTAGAAGGTCAGGGCGTCCGCATGAATGGTTAGAATTTAGCCGCCAACTTAAATCCAGCTAACAAGACTTGCTCCAAGAAGCCGGGGTTCATCATGCAACGCTTCTGCTTCATTGGCACACTAATTTTGGTTGGCT